>NZ_JAAGMG010000876.1 GCF_010548525.1 Streptomyces sp. SID14478 | reverse complement strand
GGCGACCTCTACGACGTCGTCGCCACCGACCACGGGGTACGGATCGTCATGGGCGACGTCCGTGGGCACGGGCTCGGGGCGCTCGCCACCGTCGGCGCCGTCCTCGGCAGCTTCCGCGAGGCCGCGCACGACGAGGACGAACTCGGGCGGGTGCTGCGGCGGTTGGAGCGGGCGCACGCCCGGCACCTGCGCCAGCGCTGCCGCGACGAGCACCCGGCCGCCGGTGGCGGGGAGCCCGAGAGCCCGCTCGCCGAGGAGTTCGTCACCGTGCTGCTGCTGGAGATCCGGCAGGACGGCGTGGTGTACGCGCTCAACTGCGGACACCCCTGGCCGTACCTGCTGCGGCCCGGTGCGCCGTGCTGCGTCGAACCGATGACCGGCGGAGACCCGATGCCGCCGCTCGGCCCGTTCCCGCTGCCGGCCGAGCTCGTCCCCGTGCGCTGCGGACGGATCCTGCCGGGGGAGGGGCTCCTGCTGCACACCGACGGCATCGAGGACGCGCGGGACGCGCATGGCCGGTTCTTTCCGCTGCAGGCCACGCTCGCCGAGGCGGTGCGCGGCCGCACGGTGGTGCCGAAGGCCGTCATCGAGGCGGTGTACGCCCGGCTCCTGTGCCATGTCGCCGGGCCGCCCAGCGACGACGCGGCGCTGCTCGTGCTCCGCAACGACCGCAGGCGCGTACCCGTCCAGCACGGTGAGCCCGTGGTCCGCAGCGCCCACACCGTTCTCTGACCTCTCCTGCGCGGGGGGCGTCGTCCGCCCGCCGCGGAGTTGTCGGGCAGGCGAGCGGGCGGACGACGCGGGATCGGGCCGCCGCACTGTACGAGGGGGAGCCGGCGGCCCGGCCGGCCTCTTGCGAGGCAGTTCAGTCAAGCGGGTCGAATCCGGCCACAACAGAGTGCACGCGGTGTGGAGTTGAGCATTCCGATCACACCCCGTGTGAAGGCGCCGGGACTAGGCTGCCGACATCGGGGTCCTGCCGACGGAGGCATCCATGCAGCCCAACACCCTGCTCGACGCGATTCTCGACGAGGCCGGGATCTCCCACGCCGGCCTCGCCGCGCACGTGAACCACGCAGGGAAGGCCCGCGGCCTCGCTCTGCGCTACGAACACACCGCGGTGGCCCGCTGGTTGAAGGGCCAGCGGCCGCGCGGCCAGGTTCCCGATCTGATCTGCGAGGTGCTCGCCGGACGGCTGCAGCGGCACGTCACGCTCGACGACATCGGTCTCGGCATCCCCGGTGAACCGGCGGCCTCGCACGGCACGGCGGCCTCGGGGCTGTCCGGGTTCGTGGAGCGCGCGACCGCGCTGTGGCGCTCGGACGAGCAGCAGCGCCGGCACATCCTCGACGCCCCGGCCGTCACCGGCACCCCCGCCGTGATGCCCGTGTGGGAGTGGGAGAACCCGCCGGAGGACACCGACGTCTCGCGCGGCGGACGTCTCCTGGTCAGCCCGGCCGACATCGAGATGATGCGTTCGGCCCGCGCCCACTACGAGCAGATGTACCGCAAGGCGGGCGGCATCGCGACGCGGACCCGGATCATCGGATTCCTCAACAGCGAGGCGGCGCCGCTGCTGCGCGGCAGCTACACGGACGCGACGGGCCGTCAACTGCACCGTGCGACAGGCGGGTTGGTGGCTATCGCGGGCATCTGCGCGTACGACTCGGACGCGCACGGACTCGCCCAGCGCTACTTCCACCAGGCCCTCAGGCTCGCAAAGGCCAGTGGGGACAGGGGGCTCGGGGCGTACGTGATAGCGCTTCTCGTCAACCAGTCGCTGCACATGCGCGAGTACCGGCAGGCCGTCGCCTTCGCCGAGGCCGCACTGCGCGCCGCGGGCCGGCACATCACTCCGGCGCTCGCCTCCGACCTGTACGCGATGCAGGCGAAGGCGTACGCACACCTCGGCGACGGTACGAGCGCCCTGGAGTGCATCCGGCGTGCGGAGTCCGCCGCGGACCGGATCCGGCGCGGGCACGAACCGGACGAAACGGGATACGTTCAGCCCGGATTCGTCAACGTACAGGTCGCGGAGGCCCTGTTGAGCCTCGGTGACTACGACGCCGCCCGGGAGCACGCCACGGAGGCCGTGCACACTCCGGCGCACGACCGCGGACGGGTGCACCGGCTCGCGGTGCTCAGCCAGATCCAGCTCAGACAGGGCAACGCCGAACAGGCCGTGGCCACCGCCGTCGAAATGGCGGAAACGGCGCGGGGGATGGAGTCCCAGCGCCTGCGCGACAGACTCAGGGCGGTGCGCGAGCACCTCATGCGCAGCGGCTGTGCGGGCACCGCCGAGGCCGCCGAGCTGATCGACGGGGCGCTGCGCGTACCACTCTGAGCCCTTAGGTAGGACGCCCGAGGACGCCACTGCTGCGATATTGCCATCCAATCGGCGGAAGGTGGCAGAACCGTGCAGTGGACGAAACAGAACGAACAAACTGTGTATGAGAACCGGTGGTTCAGCGTCAATCTGGCAGACGTTGCCCTACCGGACGGCCGGCACCTCGATCACTTCCTCATTCGGATGCGGCCCGTCGCGGTCGCCACCGTGGTGAACGAGGCCAACGAGGTGCTGCTGCTGTGGCGGCACCGCTTCATCACCGACAGCTGGGGCTGGGAACTGGCGGCGGGCGTCGTCGAGGACGGCGAGGACATCGCGTACGCGGCTGCCCGGGAACTGGAGGAGGAGACCGGCTGGCGGCCGGGACCACTGCGGCACCTGCTGAGCGTGGAGCCGTCCAACGGCCTCACGGACGCCCGGCACCACATCTACTGGACCGACGAGGGAACGTACATCGGCCACCCCCAGGACGACTTCGAATCGGACCGCAGGGAATGGGTCCCACTCAAACTCGTCCCCGACATGATCACTCGAGGAGAGGTCCCGGCCGCCAACATGGCGGCCGCGTTACTGCTCCTGCACCATCTCCGGCTTGGCTAGCGCCTCCCGCACGCTAGTGGCCGATCACCTGCCATACCGCGATCACCAGTGCCCCTACCGCGGTCAGTGCCGCGATCGCCGGCAGGGGCCAGCGCGTGTGTTCCAGCGCGCTGATCCGCGTACTGAGGTCGTCCTGATCCTTGACGGTCTGGTCGTCGCGGTGAGCGAGCAGGGCCAGTTGGCCGTCGATACGGGTCAGTCCCACCTCGAATGCGCGGCGTAACTCTGCGAGTTCTTCGGGGACCACGGGATGCTCCGGGTCGGTGGTCACTAGTCGGCTCCTTTCCGTAGTCGGCACATCCCTGTTGTGCGCATCGGAAGTCAACTCGCCTGGTAGGCGCGGCGGGAGCGTGTGCGGAGGGCATATGCGAGTCACCCGCGCGCACCCCGTGCGAACGCAGTGGGCCCGGTGTTCCGAAGAACACCGGGCCCGCTCGGCGAATACTCTGGGTGATCAGGCGTAGGTGTAGAAGCCCGAGCCGGACTTGCGGCCGAGGCGGCCCGCGTCGACCATCCGCTGCAGCAGCGGGGGAGCGGCATACAGCGGCTCCTTGTACTCGGTGTACATCGAGTCCGCGATGGAGGCGATCGTGTCGAGGCCGATCAGGTCCGAGAGCTTGAGCGGGCCCATCGGGTGGGCGCAGCCCAGCTCCATGCCGTTGTCGATGTCCTCGCGGCTGGCGATGCCGGACTCGAACATCCGGATGGAGGAGAGGAGGTACGGCACGAGCAGCGCGTTGACCACGAAGCCGGAGCGGTCCTGGGCGCGGATCGCGTGCTTGCCGAGGATCTTCTCCACGAGCGCCTGGGCACGGCTGATGGTGCCCTCGGACGTGGTGAGCGCCGGGATCAGCTCCACGAGCTTCTGCACCGGGGCCGGGTTGAAGAAGTGGATGCCGATGACGTGATCGGGGCGGGACGTCGCCACGGCCAGCTTGACCAGCGGGATGGACGAGGTGTTCGAGGCGAGGATCGCGTCGGGGCGCGTGACGACCTGGTCGAGGATCTGGAAGATCTCGGTCTTGACGCCCTCGTTCTCCACGACGGCCTCGATGACGAGGTCACGGTCGGCGAACTCGCCCAGATCCGTGGTGAAGGTCAGGCGCTCCTGGGGCTGCGCCAGCTCCTCCTCGGAGATCTTGCCGCGCTCGGCCGCCTTCGCGAGGGAGTTGAGCAGCCGGGTCCGGCCGATCTCGAGGGCCTCCCCGGTGGTCTCGGCCACCATCACGTCCAGACCGCTGCGGGCGCAGACCTCTGCGATCCCCGCGCCCATCTGGCCACAGCCCACCACTCCGACGCGTGTGATGTCAGTCAAGGTGTCCGTCACCTCGTGCCTTTCGCAGTTCGTCCGGGGTCGCCGGCAATCGGGGTCTTCCGGATCTGCACGTTACCCCGTAGACATGGGAGGGGTGGAGCCCGGGTTAACGGCTGTTCATCCGGTCCACACCGTGGCACAGGAACACGAGGGGAACCATGGGACGTATCTCACGTCTGTCGCGACGCGGCTTCGCGGTCGGGGCCGCGCTCACCCTGGCGGGCATCACGGCGGGGGACGCCGTCGCGGCGACCGGATCCCGGCGTCGGCCGAATTCGAAGGAAATGCGCGGTATGTGGCTTGCCACCGTCGCGAACCGGGACTGGCCCTCGCGTCCCGGCCTGACCGCGGCCGCCCAGCGCGCCGAGCTGATCGCCCACCTGGACACGGCGGTACGCCGCCGCCTGAACACGGTGGTCTTCCAGGCCAGGCCCACGGCCGACGCCCTGTGGCCGTCCCCGTACGAGCCCTGGTCCGACGTGCTCACCGGGACCCAGGGCGAGGATCCGGGCTGGGACCCGCTCGGCACCGCGGTGACCGAGGCGCACCGGCGCGGCCTGGAGCTGCACGCCTGGTTCAACCCCTACCGCGTCGCGAACCACACCGACCCGGGCCGGCTGATCCCCACGCACCCGGCGCGCCTGCACCCCGACTGGGTGGTCCCGTACGGAGGGAAGCTCTACTACAACCCGGGTCTGCCCGAGGTCCGGCGCTTCGTGCAGGACGCGATGCTGGACGCCGTGCGGAAGTACCGCATCGACGCCGTGCACTTCGACGACTACTTCTACCCCTATCCGGTCGCGGGCCAGACCTTCGACGACGACGCGGCGTTCGCGGCGCACGGCGGCTCCTTCCCGGACCGGGCGGCCTGGCGGCGCGACAACATCGACCGGCTGGTGCGGGAGACGGCACGCCGCATCGAGCGGGTCAGGCCCGGGGTCCGGTTCGGCATCAGCCCGTTCGGGGTGTGGCGCAACAAGGCGACCGACCCGAAGGGCTCGGACACGGCGGCCGGCGTGCAGACGTACGACGACCTGCACGCGGACACCCGGAAGTGGGTGCGCGAGGGGTGGATCGACTACATCTGCCCGCAGGTGTACTGGAACATCGGCTTCGCCGCCGCCGACTACGCGAAGCTCGTGCCGTGGTGGGCCGATGCCGTACGCGGCACCGGTGTCCGCCTCTACGTCGGCGAGGCCCTCTACAAGGCGGGCGACCCGGCGCAGCCCGCCGCCTGGCAGGACCCGGCCGAGCTGTCCCGCCACCTCATGTACGCGGCGGGCTTCCCCGAGGTGCGCGGGCACGTCTTCTTCTCCGCGAAGGAGGTCGGCCAGGACCTGATCGGCGCCATGGCCCGGGTCGTCCAGGACCACTACGCGGGATGATCACTCCTGGCCGGCCCCGGGGCGGACGACCGCGTCGGGGCCCGGCGACATGATCGCCTCGTGGCCGTCCTCGAACCGGACGCGGAACGGTGGACCGCCGTCGGTGCCGAGGATCTCGATGATCCGGGCCAGCCGGTCGTGCTGTCCGACGGTCCGGCCGTGCACCAGAAGCCGGTCGCCAACGATTGCGCGCATCAGGAGTGACCCCCCTCGCCGTGCCCGTGAGTTGCGGCAAGTCTAGGGCCGGGCACCGCAGTTGGGACCCCGGGGCGACAGGCCCTACCCGCGTGCGCGCTGGGTGACGGCGATGCACACGAGGACCGCCACCGCCGTGACCGGCGCCGCGACCGGCAGCGACTCGCCCAGCAGGAACACCGACCACACGAGCGTCAACAGCGGCTGGGCCAGCTGGAGTTGGCTTGCCTTGGGGATGCCGATCAGGCCCATGCCCTTGTACCAGACGACGAGGCCGAGGAACTGCGAGCCCGCCGCCACCCACAGCAGACCCGCGAGCGCGTGCCCGCCCAGGTGCACCGGCTCGTACGACAGGGCCACGCCCGTGCCCGCCGCGGCGATCGGCAGGCACAGCACCAGGGCCCACGCGATGACCTGCCAGCCCGGCATGACCGCCGCGAGCCGGCCGCCCTCCGTGTACCCGGCCGCGCAGATCAGCAGCGCGCCGAAGAGGTAGAGGTCGGCCCTGGTGAGGGCGCCGCCGCTCTGCTGCACCGTGAACGCGATCACGGCCGCGGCGCCCGCGCACGCCGCGATCCAGAAGGCGCGGGAGGGCCGGGCCCCGGTGCGCAGCGAAGAGACCACGGCCGTGGTGAGCGGCAGCAGGCCGACGACCACCGCCGAGTGCGCGGTCGTCGCCGTCTGCAGGGCGAGGGTGGTGAGCAGCGGGAAGCCGAGGACCACGCCGGCCCCGACCACGGCGAGCCCCGCCCAGTGCCGGCGGTCCGGTACCGGAACCCGCAGGGCGAGCAGACACGTACCGGCGATCGCGGCCGCGAGCACGCTGCGCACGGCGACCAGGGACCAGGGGCCGAAGCCTTCCAGGCCCCAGGCGGTGGCGGGGAAGGTGAGCGAGAACGCGGTGACGCCGAGAGCCGCCAGGAGCGTTCCGGAACCGGCCGGGGAACGGCGGGTGACCGCCGCGGTGCCCGCCGTGCCGCCTGCCGCGGTCCGCTCGGCGACTGCTATCGCGTTGTGTTCGGTAGCGCTATCCTCAGTCCTCATGCACGAGCGTAGCAGCGTGGGTGAACTGGCGAAACAGCTCAAAGGGGAGCTGAAGCGCTACTCAGATGGTGAGAAGCTGCCGTCGAGCCGGGCGCTCGTCGAGCGGTTCCGCGTCAGTCCGGTGACCGTCTCGCGGGCGCTCGCGCAGCTCGCCGCGGAAGGGCTCGTGGTCACCCGGCCCGGCGCGGGTGCCTTCAAGGCCGCGCCGCGCGCCGCCGGGCCCGCGGGCGACACGTCCTGGCAGGAGGTCGCGCTGAGCGCCGACTCCGCCACCGACGTGGTGCCGCGCGCCGTGGACGCCTCCGGGGTGCTGGTGACGCTGGCCGCGTCGCCGCCCGGAGTCATCGAGTTCAACGGCGGCTATCTGCACCAGGCACTCCAGCCCACCGGTGCGATGTCCGCCGCGCTCGCCCGTGCCGGACGGCGGCCCGGTGCGTGGGACCGG
>NZ_JAAGMG010000837.1 GCF_010548525.1 Streptomyces sp. SID14478 | reverse complement strand
GCCGAGCTCACCGGCACGAGCGAGGCGACGGTGGTCCGCACCGCCCGCATCCTCGGCTACCCCGGCTACCGCGACCTGCGCCTGGCGCTCGCCGGGCTCGCCGCCCAGCAGCAGTCCGGCCGGGCGCCCGCCGTCACCGCCGACATCGCCGTCGACGACCCGATCGCCGACGTGGTCGCGAAGCTCGCCTACGACGAGCAGCAGACCCTGGCCGACACCGCCGCCGGACTGGACATGGCCCAGCTCGGCGCCGCCGTGAACGCCCTCGCGGGCGCCCGCCGCGTCGAGATCTACGGCATGGCCGCCTCCGGCCTCGTCGCCCAGGACCTCGCGCAGAAGCTGCTGCGCATCGGCCAGATCTCGTACGCGCACTCGGACCCGCACCTGGCCGTCACGAACGCGGTGACCCTGCGCACCGGCGACGTCGCCATCGCCATCACGCACTCGGGCGCGACGGGCGACGTGATCGAACCCCTCCGGGTCGCCTTCGAGCACGGCGCGACGACGATAGCGATCACCGGCCGCCCGGACGGCCCGGTCTCGCAGTACGCCGACCACGTCCTCACCACGTCCATCGCCCGCGAGAGCGAGCTGCGGCCCGCCGCGATGTCCTCCCGGACCAGTCAGCTGCTCGTCGTGGACTGCCTGTTCGTGGGGGTGGCCCAGCGCAACTACGAGTCGGCGGCGCCCGCGCTGTCCGCGTCGTACGAGGCCCTGGCCCACCGCCACCGGGCCGCGTCCCGGGGCAGCCGGTCATGACGTCCACCGTGCCCCGCGGACCGGAGGGCCGCGCGCAGCGCATGCCTTCGGGGGCGCGGGGCACGGCGCGAGAAGCCCCACGGACCTGACACCACCGGACCGCACCCGCACCCGGCACCCACCCACCCGCACAGAAAGCCCCCGAGACGACGATGTCCACCGACGCCCAGAACGCCGCCGCCACCACCGACGCCACGTACACAGAGCTCCGCGCCCAGCTGGCCACCCTCACCACCGAGGCGTTCCGGCCCGAGCTCGCCGAGATCGACCAGCAGTCCACCCTGGAGATCGCGAAGATCATGAACGGCGAGGACGCCACCGTCCCGACCGCCGTGGCCGCCCAGCTCCCGCAGATCGCCGCCGCGATCGACGGCACGGCCGCGCGCATGGCGCGCGGCGGCCGGCTGATCTACGCGGGCGCGGGCACGGCCGGGCGGCTCGGCGTCCTGGACGCGTCGGAGTGCCCGCCCACCTTCAACACGGACCCGGCCGAGGTCGTGGGGCTGATCGCGGGCGGCCCGAGCGCCATGGTCACCGCGGTCGAAGGGGCCGAGGACTCCAAGGAGCTGGCGGCCGAGGACCTCGACGCGCTGAACCTGACCGCGGACGACGTGGTCGTCGGCATCTCCGCCTCGGGCCGCACCCCGTACGCGATCGGCGCCGTCGAGCACGCCCGCGCCCGCTGCGGCGCGCTCACCATCGGCCTGTCCTGCAACGCGGACAGCGCCCTCGCGGCCGCCGCCGACCACGGCATCGAGGTCGTCGTCGGCCCCGAACTCCTCACCGGATCAACGCGGTTGAAGGCGGGCACGGCCCAGAAGCTCGTCCTCAACATGCTCTCGACGATCACCATGATCCGGCTCGGCAAGACGTACGGGAACCTCATGGTCGACGTACGCGCGTCGAACGAGAAGCTGCGGGCCCGCTCCCGCCGCATCGTCTCCCTGGCCACGGGCGCCGACGACGCCGCCATCGAGGCCGCGCTCTCCGCGACGGACGGGGAGGTGAAGAACGCCATCCTCGTCGTCCTCGGCGAGGTCGACGGCCCCACCGCCGCCCGCCTCCTGAGCGAGTCGGACGGCCACCTGCGTGCCGCTCTCGCGGCGGCCGCGCGCACCTGATCCCCGTACACCCCCCCCGAGCACCATCCGCACAGCAAGGCAGCACGCACCATGGCTGAGAACAAGAACCGCGACGTGGCGGCCTCGATCCTCCCCCTCGTGGGCGGCGCCGCGAACGTCACCTCCGTAGCCCACTGCATGACCCGGCTCCGGCTGGGTCTCGCAGACCGCTCGCTCGTCCGGGACGAGGCCCTCAAGGCCCTCCCCGACGTACTGGGCGTGGTCGAGGACGAGACCTACCAGATCGTCCTCGGCCCGGGGAAGGTCGCCCGGGTCACGCCCGAGTTCGAGGCCCTGGTGGCCGAGGAGAAGCCCGCCCAGCAGATCACGGCCGACGAACTGGCCGCGCAGGGCGCCGAGTTGAGGGCCGCTAGGAAGGCGAGGAACGCCACCCCGTTCAAGCTCTTCCTGCGCCGCATCGCCAACATCTTCGTGCCGCTGATCCCGGCGCTCATCGGCTGCGGCATCATCGCCGGCATCAACGGCCTGCTGGTGAACCTGGAGTGGCTGCCGTCCGTCACCCCCGCCCTCGCCGCGCTCGCCTCCGGCTTCATGGCGCTCATCGCCGTCTTCGTCGGCTACAACACGGCGAAGGAGTTCGGCGGCACCGCGATCCTCGGCGGCGCGGTGGCGGCCATCATCGTCTTCCCGGGCGTCGCGAACATCACGGCGTTCGGCCAGAAGCTCTCCCCCGGCCAGGGCGGCGTGCTCGGCGCGCTGGGCGCGGCCGTCCTCGCGGTCCACGTCGAGAAGTGGTGCCGCAAGTGGGTGCCCGAGGCGCTGGACGTCCTCGTCACGCCCACCCTCACGGTGCTGATCTCGGGCCTGGTCACGATCTTCGGCCTGATGTACGTCGCCGGCGAGGTCTCCACGGGCATCGGCACGGCGGCCAACTGGCTCCTCGACAACACGGGCGCGTTCGCGGGCCTGGTGCTGGGCGGCCTGTTCCTGCCCCTGGTCATGCTGGGTCTGCACCAGGCGCTGATCCCCATCCACACCACGCTCATCGAGCAGCAGGGCTACACGGTCCTGCTGCCGATCCTGGCGATGGCGGGCGCGGGCCAGGTCGGCTGTGCGATCGCCGTCTTCAAGCGCCTCAAGAACAACAAGTCGATCCGTACGACGATCAAGTCGGCGCTCCCCGCGGGCTTCCTCGGCGTGGGCGAACCGCTGATCTACGGCGTCTCGCTCCCCCTCGGCCGCCCGTTCGTCACGGCGTGCGTCGGCGGCGCGGCGGGCGGCGCGTTCGTCGGCTTCTTCTCGATGATCGGCGACAAGGTCGGCTCCACCGCCATCGGCCCGTCCGGCTGGGCCCTGTTCCCGCTCCTCGACGGGAACCACGGCCTGGGCACCACGATCGCCGTCTACGGCGGCGGCCTCCTGGTCGGCTACGCCGTCGGCTTCCTCGCCACGTACTTCTTCGGCTTCAGCAAGCAGATGTTGCTCGAACTGAATGTGGACGCCGAGGGCGGCGCCGACACCGGGCAGGCCCCCGCGGGGCCGGCGGCCCCCGGGACGAAGGAACCGGCGAGGGTCTGACGCCTTCCCGCGTGGGCGAGTGGGGACTTCAGGACGCGTCGGCCGTGCCCGGCGGTGTCCGGAAGTCCCCACTCGCCCGGCTATGGACGCCGGGCGCGGCGACGGGGCGCTGTATCCCGCACGGCGCCTCCCGGCATGCGCCCGGCCCCGCCCTCCCGCATCCTGACCCCATGGCTGAGAGCACCCTTTCCAAGATTTCCTGGAGCGAGTTCCGCCCGGACCAGCGGCGCCTGGTGACCGGCGCCGCGATGACCGGCGTCGGCATGCTCGTCGCCGCCGCGGGCGTCGGCATCATGGTCTACGAGGTGGCCAGGGCGGGCCGCACGTGGACCGGGGGCTGGGAGGTGCCGCCGGCCGAGCTGGCCTCCCGCGCCCTCCACCAGGCGCAGAGCGCGGCCCAGGCCGGACGCGAGGCCTGGGCCAGCTATCAGGAGTCGCCCCTCTCGTCGCGCTGAGCGCGGGCGTCAACGCCCGAGGGCGGTACCCCCTCACGAAGAGGAGGTACCGCCCTCGGTACGTAGGACAGTCGATCGACCGGGGTCGATCAGAAGTCCATGTCACCGCCCGGCATGCCGCCGCCGGCCGGGGCAGCGCCCGCCTTCTCCGGCTTGTCGGCGATGACGGCCTCGGTGGTGAGGAACAGCGCGGCGATCGACGCGGCGTTCTGCAGCGCGGAGCGCGTCACCTTGGCCGGGTCGAGGATGCCCTCGGCGATCATGTCGACGTACTCGCCCGTGGCGGCGTTCAGACCGTGGCCGACGGCCAGGTTGCGCACCTTCTCCACGACGACGCCACCCTCGAGACCACCGTTGACGGCGATCTGCTTGAGCGGGGCCTCCAGGGCGAGCTTCACGGCGTTGGCGCCGGTCGCCTCGTCACCCTCGAGCTCCAGCTTCTCGAAGACCGCGGAGGCCTGGAGGAGGGCCACGCCACCACCGGCGACGATGCCCTCTTCGACGGCCGCCTTCGCGTTGCGAACGGCGTCCTCGATGCGGTGCTTGCGCTCCTTGAGCTCGACCTCGGTCGCGGCACCGGCCTTGATGACCGCAACACCGCCGGCGAGCTTCGCCAGGCGCTCCTGCAGCTTCTCGCGGTCGTAGTCGCTGTCCGAGTTCTCGATCTCGGCGCGGATCTGGTTGACGCGACCCTGGACCTGGTCGCTCTCACCGGAGCCGTCGACGATCGTCGTCTCGTCCTTGGTGATGACGACCTTGCGGGCGCGGCCGAGCAGGTCGAGACCGGCGTTCTCCAGCTTGAGGCCGACCTCCTCGGAGATGACGGTGCCACCGGTGAGGATGGCGATGTCGCCGAGCATGGCCTTGCGGCGGTCACCGAAGCCCGGGGCCTTGACGGCGACGGACTTGAAGGTGCCACGGATCTTGTTGACGACCAGGGTCGACAGGGCCTCGCCCTCGACGTCCTCGGCGATGATCAGCAGCGGCTTGCCGGACTGCATGACCTTCTCGAGCAGCGGAAGGAGGTCCTTCACGTTGCCGATCTTCGAGTTGACGATCAGGATGTACGGGTCGTCGAGCGACGCCTCCATACGCTCCATGTCGGTGGCGAAGTACGCCGAGATGTAGCCCTTGTCGAAGCGCATGCCCTCGGTGAGCTCGAGCTCCAGACCGAAGGTCTGCGACTCCTCGACGGTGATGACGCCTTCCTTGCCGACCTTGTCCATGGCCTCGGCGATGAGCTCGCCGATCTGGGTGTCGGCGGCGGAGATGGAGGCCGTCGAAGCGATCTGCTCCTTGGTCTCCACGTCCTTGGCCTGCTCGAGGAGAGCGGCGGAGACGGCCTCGACGGCCTTCTCGATGCCGCGCTTGAGGGCCATCGGGTTGGCACCGGCGGCGACGTTGCGAAGGCCTTCGCGAACGAGCGCCTGGGCCAGGACGGTCGCGGTCGTCGTGCCGTCACCGGCGACGTCGTCCGTCTTCTTCGCGACCTCCTTGACCAGCTCGGCGCCGATCTTCTCGTACGGGTCCTCGAGCTCGATCTCCTTGGCGATGGACACACCATCGTTGGTGATCGTGGGGGCGCCCCACTTCTTCTCGAGGACGACGTTGCGACCCTTGGGGCCCAGGGTCACCTTGACGGCGTCGGCGAGCTGGTTCATGCCGCGCTCGAGGCCGCGCCGTGCCTCCTCGTCGAACGCGATGATCTTGGCCATGTGAAGTGGTCCTCCCGGACGGGGTGGAAACGCAAACGGACCGTGCTGGTGCCCGCGACGGACGGCCTGCAGCCCTTGTGGTTCCTTGCCCCACCCGGCCTGCGGACCTCACCGACCCGATCCAAGTTTTGAAGAGGTACTGCCTGTCACTCTCACGCGGAGAGTGCTAAGCCCAATGATTAGCACTCGCCCCCTGCGAGTGCAAGGCCGTACCACATAACCCCAGGCCACGCACGGGTCGCACCCCGCGCAGCACGAAGGGTCCGCGCCCCCTGACGGGGGACACGGACCCTTCGACTCTTACGAAGCGTGCAGTCGGACGCGACGTCGGCTTCAGCTGGTGGCCAGGCGGACCATGTCCGCCTGCGGCCCCTTCTGGCCCTGCGAGATCTCGAATTCCACTCGCTGACCCTCTTCGAGGGTGCGGTAGCCGTCCATCTGAATCGCGCTGTAGTGGACGAATACATCCGCACCACCGTCGACCGCGATGAAGCCGTACCCCTTCTCCGCGTTGAACCACTTGACGGTGCCCTGAGCCATGCCTAACTCCCCTATTACTGGCCCTTGCGCGAGACCGCACTTCGCGGTCCCGGGTCAGACCTCACTCCCCAAAGGGTTTGGGGGTGTGCGCCGGAACGCGTCGACCGCGGCTGAATGTATCTGCCCAACTGCCGTCTGCAACAGGTCAATCGGACGAGAATTCTGGGCACGCCCGATCGGGGGAATCGGGCCAACTCGCCGGATCCCAGGGCAAGTCGGGCCGCGTAAATGCCATAAAAGGCCCGAATGGGCCGGACACTTTGGCTGCTTCTTGTCGCGTCTCGCGCGAGAACTCATATGCGCCCGTCATGCACCACGTACGGGGAGGCAGCAACTTCCCCAACTGTACCGCGCTCAACCATGCAGAATTGCCCCCTCCGCTTCTCTCGCGGAGGGGGCAATTCAGATGACGGTGCGTGCTGTCGGGCGATCTTCGCCGAATCAGCCGCCGGCGACGGCGGGAATGATCGAGACGCCGGCGCCGTCCGGCGTCGCCGTCTCCAGGCCCTGCTCGAAGCGCACGTCGTCGTCGTTGACGTAGACGTTCACGAAGCGGCGCAGCTTGCCCTGGTCGTCGAGGACGCGGGCGGCGATCCCGGTGTGGTTCTTCTCCAGGTCCGCGAGGACGTCGGCGAGGGTGGCGCCCTCGGCGGGGACCTCGGCCTTGCCGCCGGTGTAGGTGCGCAGGATGGTGGGGATGCGGACGTTGACGCTCATGCTGGTGACTCCCGGTGCTTACAGGTCCAGTTGACTCAGTGGGCGGCGAGGCCGGCGTCGCGGAACGCGTCCAGGCTCGGGCGGATGGTCGCGGTCGCCTGAGAGGAGTCGGCAACCGCGTCCAGCGTCTTGAGCCCGTCGCCCGTGTTCAGCACGACCGTGGTCAGCGACGGGTCGATGAGGCCCGCCTCGATGAGCTTCTTCGTGACGCCCAGGGTCACACCGCCGGCCGTCTCCGCGAAGATGCCCTCCGTCTGCGCGAGCAGCTTGATGGCGTCGACGACCTGCTCGTCGGTCACGTCCTCCACCGCGCCGCCGGTGCGGCGCGCGATGTCGAGGACGTACGGGCCGTCGGCCGGGTTGCCGATCGCGAGCGACTTGGCGATCGTGTTCGGCTTCTGCGGACGGACCACGTCCGTGCCGCCCTTGTACGCGACCGAGACGGGCGAGCAGCCTTCGGCCTGGGCGCCGAAGAGCTTGTACGGCTTGTCCTCGACGAGGCCGAGCGCGATCAGCTCCTTGAGGCCCTTGTCGATCTTCGTGAACTGCGAGCCGGAGGCGATCGGGATGACCAGCTGGTCGGGCAGCCGCCAGCCGAGCTGCTCGCAGATCTCGTACGCGAGCGTCTTGGAACCCTCGCCGTAGTACGGACGGAGATTCACGTTCACGAAGCCCCAGCCCTCGCCCAGCGGGTCGCCGATGAGCTCGGAGCAGAAACGGTTCACGTCGTCGTAGTTGCCCTCGATGGCGACGAGGTCACCGCCGTACACACCGGCCATGACGACCTTGCCCTGCTCCAGGTCGTGCGGGATGAACACGCAGGACCGGAAGCCGGCGCGGGCGGCGGCGGCGCCGACGGCACCCGCGAGGTTGCCGGTGGAGGAGCAGGACAGGGTGGTGAAGCCGAAGGCGCGGGCGGCCTCGATGGCCTGGGCGACGACGCGGTCCTTGAAGGAGTGCGTCGGGTTGCCGGAGTCGTCCTTGACGAACAACTTCCCTTCCGCGACGCCGAGTTCGCGGGCGAGGTTGTCGGCCTTGACGAGCTTGGTCCAGCCCGGGTTCAGGTTCGGCTTCTCGGCGACGTCGGCCGGGACGGGCAGGAGGGGGGCGTAGCGCCAGATGTTGGCGGGGCCGGCCTCGATCTGCTTGCGGAGCGCCTCGGGGTCACCGGCCGGCAGGTCGTAGGCGACTTCCAGAGGTCCGAAACACTCGGCGCAGGCGAAGACCGGTCCGAGCGGGACGGTGGCGCCGCACTCGCGGCAGGAGAGGCCGGACGCGGGGCCCAGATCGACGGAGTCCGTCGGGGCGGTGGCGGCGGTTTCGGTGGCGATGGTCTGTGCAGCCATGAGAGGCGAGGCCCTTTCTCCTCATCTTCCTCGCGACGCATCTCGCCACGAGACGGAATTGGCACCTTCCCCACCGTGACCTCGCGGTCGGCGGGAGGGTTGCCGGGACTTCAACGGGCCGTTTCCCTCTGTCCCTCTGGATGAGCGCTATGCGGTTGTGTGGAGCAGTTGTCGATCACTCGCGGGCTCGGCCACCCCGACATGCGATGGTCACCGGCCTTGCTCAAGACTGTAACCGAAGGCCTGGACCCTTGAGATAGTCGTCCGAACCGCGAGATGGATCACATCCGTCGCCCCCGTGAGGAGCCGCAGACCGTGCTGGAAGAAGTCGAGCGCTGGCTGACCAGGCGATCCTGGTCCGTGGCCGACCGACCGCTGCACCAGCTGATCGCCGCGAAACGTGCGTCCGGCCAGAGCGTGAGCGTGGTGCTGCCCGCGCTGAACGAGCAGGAGACGGTCGGCGAGATCGTCCGTACGATCCGGCGCGAGCTGATGACGGACGCGGTGCCGCTCGTCGACGAACTGG
Source organism: Streptomyces sp. SID14478 (assembly GCF_010548525.1). Taxonomy (GTDB): domain Bacteria; phylum Actinomycetota; class Actinomycetes; order Streptomycetales; family Streptomycetaceae; genus Streptomyces. Next base: position 4,540 of record NZ_JAAGMG010000837.1, on the reverse strand, counting down.
TGGTCGTCGACTCCGGCTCCACGGACCGCACCTCCGAGGTCGCGGCGGCGGCCGGGGCGCGCGTGGTGCACCGGGACACGATCCTGCCGCGCATCGCGGCCCGCCCCGGGAAGGGCGAGGTGCTGTGGCGCTCGCTGCTGGTCACGTCCGGTGACATCGTCTGCTTCGTCGACGCCGACCTGAAGGAGTTCTCGGCGGACTTCGTCTCCGGGATCGTGGGCCCGCTGCTCACCGACCCGGGCGTCGCCCTCGTGAAGGCGATGTACGACCGGCCGCTGGGCACCGAGTTCGATTCGCCCGCCTCCGGCAGGACGGCGGGCCAGGGGGGCCGGGTCACCGAGCTGATGGCCCGCCCGATCCTCAACCTCCACTGGCCCCGACTGGCCGGATTCGTCCAGCCGTTGGGCGGCGAGTACGCGGCCCGCAGGTCCCTGCTGGAGCAGCTGCCGTTCCCGGTCGGGTACGGGGTCGAGCTGGGCCTCCTGGTGGACGCGCTGCACACCGTGGGCCTGGACGCCCTCGCCCAGGTCGACGTGGGCGTGCGCAGGCACCGCCACCAGGACGGGCAGGCGCTGGGCCGGATGGCGGCGGCGATCTACCGCACCGCGCAGCTGCGGCTCGCGCGCGGGCACCTCGTCCGGCCGGTACTGACGCAGTTCGAGCGGGGCGAGAGCGGCTTCGAGCCGCGGACCCACGACGTCGACACGGAGGAACGTCCCCCGATGACCGAAATCAGTGAGTATGCGGAGCGTCGCGCGGCGTAATCACGGGATGATCATGCTTACTGCCTAGATTGCCCCTTATGTGGCTTAGACATCTCAAGGGCATGGCGGCGCTCGCCGCCACAGCAACGGCCGCCGCGACGCTCGTCGCCGCGGCCGTTCCCGCGTCCGCCGTCGTCGTCGAACCCTTCGCCAAGCGGTACGAGGAAGCGCTGTACGGCGACTTCATCACCCTCGGCAACACCGTCATGCGGTGCCCGTCCACGCCCGCGGACGACGCGGCGCGGTGCCGGGCCGCGCAGGCCGGGACCTCGACGGAGAACAACAACCAGTTCGACATGCAGTACACGGACACGGCCGGCTTCGGCACCGGCGTGCTGAACTCCTCGACCGGTCAGGTGACGATCCCGCCCGGCGCCACGGTCGCGTACGCCCGCCTGTTCTGGGGCGGCAACGACGGCACGTACAAGCTGGGCCGCAACCAGATCAAGCGGTGCGACACCGCGGGCCTCGCCACCTCGCCCGGCGACAGCGGCCCGCTGGACACGCAGCCGCTGGTGCGGGTCAACGGCGGCGCCGAGTCCAAGGTGACCGTGCAGAACGCGGTGCGCACCCCGGCCGAGGTCGGCGGCCCGCACTACTACACGGCCGAGTCCGACATCACCTCGCTGTTCGCCGGCGTCACGACCGGCAGCCGCATCCCGATCGCGGTCGGCGACATCTGGGCGCCCACCGGCAAGGGCTGCGTCGGCGGCTGGTCACTGACCGTCGTCTACAAGTACGACGCGCCCAACGCCCAGTACGCGCCCACCCGCCGCAACGTCTACGTGTACGGCGGCCACGTGGTGCAGCAGTCCAAGGACCCGGACACCACGATCTCCATCGACGACTTCTACCGCACGGGCACCCGCAACGTGCGCGCCAGCGTCACCGCGTACGAGGGCGACGCCAACGTGACGGGCGACCAGTTCCTGGTCAACGGGGAGCGGATCGCGGACCCCGACGGCGGCGGCACGAACAACTTCTTCGACAGCCACGCCGACGGCGCGCTCGACCCGAACGACCACAACAACTTCAGCATCGACGCGAAGGAGGCGATCATCCCGTCGGCCGCGCTGCCGCAGGGCTCGACCTCCGCCGATCTGACGTTCCGCACCCGGGGCGACACCTACGTGCCCTCCGCGCTCGCCTTCTCCGTGCCGGTGCCCGACCTGGAGATCAAGAAGAGCGCCACGCCGAAGAAGGTCGCCCCCGGCGGCAAGGTGACGTACACGATCTCCGCCAAGAACATCGGCGACCTCGACTACCCGGGCGCCAAGCTCAGCGACGACCTCGGGGACGTCCTGGACGACGGCACCTACAACGGGGACGCCAAGGCCGACATCGGCACCGTCACGTACGACGCGCCGCGGCTGAACTGGCGCGGCGACGTCCCGGCCGGCAAGACCGCGACGATCACCTACAGCGTCACGCTGCACGATCCGCTCACCGGCGACGGCAAGCTGACCAACGACGTGATGGCGGAGGACACCCCGCGCACCAACTGCGAAGAGGGCACCACGGACCCGAACTGCGGCTTCACCCCGACGATCGAGGAGCCGACGCCGCCGAAGCCCCCGACGCCGCCGCTGAAGATCGAGAACAAGCCGGAGACGAACACCGCTCCGCCGTGCGCGACGGTCAAGGACACCATCACCCTGCGCAACGACAGCGCCTACCCGCGCAAGAACGCCGCGATCTCCTGGCCCACGAAGGGCGCGGTCGGCACCCCCACCGCCTCGGCCGGGACGATCACCAGGAGCGGCTCGACCTTCCGCTGGAGCGGCACCGTGCCCGCCCACGCCAAGGTCGTCATCAAGGAGAACGTCAAGGTCTCCTGCACGCCCGGCGCGGTCACCGTCATCCCGGTGACCGGTGAGGTGCCCGGCACCAACTGCTCGGCCCGCACCCGCGGCGGCGACGACCCCTGCACCGCGGTCATCGTCACCAAGCGCCAGCAGGCCCGCCCGACCCCGCCGCAGGCCTCGCACCAGCCCACGGGTCCGGAGCTGGCCGAGACCGGCGCCGATTCGGACGCCCTGCTGTACGGCGGGCTCGCCGTGTCGCTGTGCGGGCTCGGCGCGCTGATCCTCGCGGGGATGCGAGGACGCAAGCACTGACCCGCTCCTGAGGGCGTTGTATACGGCCGGATCCCTGACGGGGTCCGGCCGTACGTTTGAACGGTTCCGGGCCGGGCTAGCGTGGCGGTATGGCTTCCACGCATGGTGCTGCTGAGGTTCTCGTCGCGTCCAACCGCGGCCCCGTCTCCTACGTCGTCGAGGACGACGGGTCCGTCGCAGCGAGGCGGGGCGGCGGCGGCCTCGTCTCCGCGCTCAGCGTCGTCGACGACAAGCTCTGGGTGTGCGCCGCGCTCGGCGACGGCGACCGGGAGGCGGTGCGGCGCGGGGTCGGCGAACCGGGCGTGCGGATGCTCGACATCGACGCGGCCGTGCACGCCGACGCGTACAACGGGATCGCGAACTCGGTGCTGTGGTTCGTGCACCACATGCTCTACCAGACGCCTCTGGAGCCGTCGTTCGGCCCGGAGTTCCGCCGCCAGTGGGCCTCCTACGAGGCGTACAACCGGGCGTTCGCCGAGGCACTGGCCGAGGAGGCCGCGCGGGGCGCGACGGTCGTGGTCCAGGACTACCACCTGGCGCTGGTGCCGGGCATGCTCCGCGAACTCCGCGACGACCTGCGCATCGGGCACTTCTCGCACACGCCCTGGGCGCCCGTCGACTACTTCCGGATGCTGCCCGACGACATCGCCGAGCAACTGCTGCGGGGCATGCTCGGCGCGGACCGGCTGGGCTTTCTCACCCGGCGCTGGGCGGACGCGTTCACCGAGTCCTGTACGCGGATCCTCGGGGGCACGTCGGGCACCCGGATCGGGGTGCACGGGCTCGGCGCCGACGCGGACTTCCTGCGGGAGCGCGCGCACCGCCCGGACGTCGAGGAGCGGCTCGCCGCGCTGCGGGAGCAGGTCGGCGCCGACCGCAAGGTGATCGTGCGGGTGGACAGGACCGAGCTGTCGAAGAACATCGTGCGGGGCCTGCGGGCCTACGAGCTGCTCCTTGAGGAACGCCCCGAGCTGCGGGAGCGCGTGGTGCACGTCGCGTTCGCCTACCCCTCGCGCCAGGACCTCGCGGTGTACCGGGACTACACGGACGAGGTGTCACGGACCGCCGAATCCATCAACTCCCGCTTCGGCACGCAGGGTTGGACGCCGGTCGTGCTGCACGTCAAGGACGACTTCGCGCGCTCGCTCGCCGCGTACCGGCTCGCCGACGTGGCCCTCGTCAACCCGATCCGCGACGGCATGAACCTCGTCGCGAAGGAGGTGCCGGTCGTCTCCGACGCGGGGTGCGTGCTGGTGCTGTCGCGGGAGGCGGGGGCGTACGAGGAGCTCGGCGAGGACGCGCTGGTCGTGAACCCGTACGACATCAGCGCGACGTCGGCCGCGCTGGCCGCTGCGCTCGACATGGCGCAGGACGAGCGGGCGGAGCGCACGAAGCGGTTGGCTGCCGCCGGGACCGCGTTGCCCCCCGGGCAGTGGTTCCTGGATCAGCTGGCGGCACTGGGGGGCTGAGGGCGCGCCTCGTCGGCGGGTGCGGGCTGCCTCGCCGACGGGTGCGGGCTGCCTCGCCGGCGGGTGCGGGCCGGTGGGGGCTGGGCGCGCAGTTCCCCGCGCCCCTGAAGGGACGCACTACGTGCGCCACCTCCAGGGGGAGCGCGACGAAGTCGTCGCTTCAGGGGCGCGGGGAACTGCGCGAGAAGCC
>NZ_JAAGMG010000781.1 GCF_010548525.1 Streptomyces sp. SID14478 | reverse complement strand
TGCTCGGCTACCGCGACGAGGAACGCATCCCGCCGGGCGCCACGCTCGCCGGGCAGGACGTGTTCCGCGCCATCGGCGAGGCGGCCCGCGCCGTCATGGGCCTGCGCCTCGCGCTCGACGGGCCGCAGGACGAGTCCGACGACTCCCCCGCCACGACGCGTTCGCGCGAGGAGTTCGACGCGGAGGACATCTCCCTCACCGCCGAGAAGGAAGCAGCCGCACCGGAGGAGCCCGACGGGCTGCGGCGGCCCACCACCCGCGCCGCGTTCCAGGTCGCCGTCGGCTCGGCGCTCGCCATCGTCGGCGGCGAGTTCCTGTCCAGTCAGCGCTGGTACTGGGCGGTGCTGACCTGCTGGGTCGTCTTCCTCAACACGGCGTCCACGGGCGAGATCGTCGTCAAGGGCTACCGGCGCCTGCTCGGCACGGTCCTGGGGGTCGTCGCCGGTGTGGCGCTCGCCGGGGCGGTGGGCCACCACACCTGGCTCGCGTTCGTCCTGGTCCTGCTGTGCGTGTTCGCGATGTTCTTCACCGCCCCGCTGTCGTACGCGCTGATGTCGTTCTTCGTGACGGCGATGCTCGGCCTGCTGTACACGCTCCTGAACACCTACAGCCTCGACGTGCTGGTGCTGCGCATCGAGGAGACGGCGCTCGGCGCCGCCTGCGGCATCATCGCCGCCGTACTGGTACTGCCGGTGCGCACCGACAGCCGCACCGACGAACTCCTCGCGACGGTCCTGGAGCGGCTCGGCGACGTCGTCGCGGGCGCGGTGGAGCAGCTCAGCGGCGGCCCCGCGGCCGATCTGCTGGACAAGGCGAGGGACCTGGACACCGCCCTGGACGACCTACGCGCCTCCACACAGCCGTTGACGCACCCGATCACGCCGCTGCGCGGGCGCCGGCAGACCGCCCGCTACCTCGTGGCACTCCTGGAGACGTCGGCCTATCACGCCCGTTCCCTCGCGGCGACCGCCGAACTCGTGCCGTACAGCAAGCGGGTGGGGGCCGATCCCCGTCTGGGCCGGGCCGCGCGGCGCATCGCCCACAACATCGACGTCCTCGTCGCGCACGTGAACGAGACGGACACGAGCGGCAGTGTCGAATCCGGCGCGAGCATCGCGGCGATGCTGGAGACCGACGGCCTGGGCGTCCCGGCCGCGAACACCGTGACCTTCCGCGTGCTGCGCCATCTGCAGCGTCTCGACGAGGGCATCACGGGTCTGGCCAGGCCGCTGGACGTCCCCGTAGGGCCGCGCAAGTAGCGCGAGTTGATGATTGACTGGTCCAACACCCGTGCTTTAGGAGGCACTTCATGTCGGACCAGGGTTCCGGATACGCCGCCGCGTCAGAGATCCGCAACCGCATCGACACCACGACGCCCCACTCGGCGCGCTTTTGGAACTACTTCGTGGGTGGCAAGGACAACTACGAGGTGGACCGCGAGATAGGCGACCAGATCAAGGAGATATTCCCCGGCCTCGTCGACGTGGCGGTCACCAGCCGCCACTTCCTCGGCCGCGTGGTGCGCCATCTCGTGGTGGAGCAGGGCGTACGGCAGTTCCTCGACATCGGCACCGGCCTGCCCACCGCCGACAACACGCACGACGTGGCCCAGCGCTTCGCCCCCGACGCGCGCATCGTGTACGTCGACAACGACCCCCTGGTCCTCACGCACGCCCGCGCCCTGCTGACCAGCACGCCGGAGGGCAGGACGGCGTACCTGGACTCCGACCTGACCGACCCGGACGCGATCCTCGAAGCGGCCACGGCGACGCTCGACCTGTCGCAGCCCGTCGCCCTGATGATCCTCAACACGCTGGGGCACTTCCCCGACCAGGAGCGGACGCGGTCGCTGGTGGCGCGGCTCATGTCCGGTCTGCCGTCCGGGAGCTACCTCACCATCTGTGACGGCACGGCGACGAGCGAGGGCATGATCGCCGCGTCGGAGGCCTACAACAAGAGCGGAGCGGTCCCCTACCACGTGCGCTCCGTCGCCGAGATCGAGGGACTCTTCGGCGATCTGGAACTGCTGGAACCCGGCATCGTGCGGGTCACCGACTGGCGCCCCGGGGCCGACGACGCACCGTTCGAGGGGCCTGCCGTGGACGCGTACGGCGGGGTCGGCCGCAAGGCCTAGCCGACGGGCCGCAGACGGTCGCGGGCGCCGGCTCCCCGCAGGACGGGACGACTCCCCCGGCGCCTGCCGCACCCCCGCTCACCTGGGATTTGCGGGACATCGGCGTCGATGGCAGGGTGCTGGTGCGCGCTCACGCGCCCACGACGCCCGACGAGGGCGCCGTCCTCGCCGAACTGGAGACGCCCGCATGCCCGGCCACGCCACCCGCGGCTTCGTCGGCCGTGCCCGCGTCCACAACCCGGGCCTGCCGCCGGGCCAGTACGACGCCCGCGACGACTGGCCCGTCCTGTCCGCCGAGGTGACGCCCGACCTCGCTCCGGCCGACTGGACGTTCCGGGTCGACGGTCTGGTCGCGCAGCCCCGCACCTGGACCTGGGACGAGGCGCAGGCGCTGCCCACGTCCTCGTACGAGGGCGACATCCACTGCGTGACGACCTGGTCGAAGTTCGGGGTGCGCTTCGGCGGCGTGTCGCTCGACGTGTTCCTCGACGCCGCCCGCCCGCACTCCTCGGCGACCCACGTGGTGGCGTACTCGCACACGGGCTACACCACGAATCTGCCGCTCGACGACGTGCGGGGCGGCAAGGCCTGGGTCGCCTTCACCTACGAGGACGAGCCGCTGCCGTCCGCCCACGGCGGCCCCGCCCGCCTGTTGGTGCCGCACCTGTATTTCTGGAAGAGCGCGAAGTGGCTCGCGGGCCTGCGGCTGCTCGACCACGACGAGCCCGGCTTCTGGGAGCAGAACGGGTACCACGGCCGGGGCAACCCCTGGGAAGAACAGCGCTACGCCGGTGACTGAGACCTTCACTCCCCCGACCGCCTTCGCCGTGCCCGGCCGGATCGCCGTGAGCGGCCAGGCCGCCGTCACCTGGCAGCGGGCCGTCCTCACCGACATCCGCCGCGAGACGCCGCTCGTGTCGACGTTCCGCTTCGCCGTCCCGGGCTGGCAGGGGCACCTCCCCGGTCAGCACCTGATGCTGCGGCTCACCGCGCAGGACGGCTACGTGGCGCAGCGCCACTACTCCCTCGCGTCGCCGCCCGACGACTCGGGGCACATCGAGCTGACCCTCGACCACGTCGAGGGCGGCGAGGTGTCCGGGTACCTGCACACGATCGCCCGGATCGGCGACGAGGTGGAGGTGCGCGGCCCGCTCAGCGGCTTCTTCGCCTGGCCGGGCGACCGTCCGGCGCTGCTGATCGGCGCGGGCTCGGGCGTCGTCCCCCTGATGTCGATGGTCCGCCACCACCGTCTGCTCCGACTCCCCGTCCCGCTACGCCTGTTCGTGTCCGCGCGCACCCGCGAGGATCTGATCTACGCCGACGAGTACCGGGACGAGACGACGCCGTTGCTCACCCGTGAGGGAGAGCAACGGCGCCTTGCCGCGGACCACTTGGCGCCGTGCTTCACGCACGGGGCGCCCGAGTGGGAGGCCTATGTGTGCGGCTCCAACGCCTTCGCCGAACACGCCTCCCGGCTCCTGGTCGACCTGGGGCAGCCCGTGGACCGCATCCGCATCGAGCGCTTCGGGTGACGCGCGTGGCTACTTGGCGGACGCCCACCGCTTGATGGTGGCCGTCGCCGCGTCCTTCTGGGCCGCCGGCAGCGCCGCGATGGTGGCGCCGTGGTTGGAGCCCGGCACGACGTACTTGTACGAGTCCCGCTTGCTCGGTGTGAACTGCTCGGCGCTCCACGGGTCGTTCTGCCCGTACACGAAGAGCATCCGCTCCGAGCGCGTGCGCACCCACTTGTCGACGCCCTTGACGACGGTGCCGTCGTAGGTGGTGCGCATGTCGGCGGGCAGCACCGAGTTCGGCTGGTAGATGTCCGGGTAGTGGCGCACGCCCTTGAGGTTCTTGAACGCCAGGTCGGCCCAGCCCAGTTGGGCTGCCGCCTGACGGTAGTAGGGGCCGGTGCTGTTGGCGCCGAGGGTGGAGTCCTCGTAGATGGACAGGCCGTGGTCCAGCGACCACTGGTAGAGGTCGTCGTCGGAGACCGTCTTCGCGTCGGGCACGGTCGGGCAGTCGTCGATCGTGCCCGACTGCCAGAAGTTCCAGACCTGGTCGAGGACGGCGAACTCGTAGGCTCGGTCGGTGGTGCCGAGGGTGTTCGTGAAGGTGTACCCGGCGTCCTTCGCGGTCTTCTCGAACTTCGGCAGGAGCGTGTCGCGCCGCACGAGCATCTCGCGCTGCACGGCGGCGAGCGCGTCGCGGCACTCCTTGGTGCCGACCGTCCTGAAGAAGCGGTCGTACGTGCTGTCGTCGTTGTTGTTCGCGTCGTTCGGGGCGACGTAGGCGACGACGCCGTCGTAGTCCTGCGGGTAGTAGCGGTAGTGGTACGTCGCCGTCATGCCGCCCTTGCTGCCGCCGGTCGCGAGCCACTTCGAGGACTTCTCGTACAGGGGCCGGACGGCCCGGACGACGGCGTGCTCGTCGGCGGCCTCCTGCGGGACGGTCATCTTCCGCCACGGGGTGGCGCCGGCCGGGACGGACGGGCCGAAGAAGCGGTGCTCGATGCTGAGCTGGTTCGCGTCGAGGAGCGTGGTGGGTTCACGGGTGGCCGAGGACAGTCCGTAGCCGCCGGTGTAGAAGACGACCGGCTTCGCGGTCGACTTGTGCCACAGCGTGAAGCGCTGCTGGAACGTGCCGAGGCGCGGTCTGTCGTGGTCGACCGGCTGCGTGATCGACAGCGCGTAGAGCGGGAAGCCCTCCTTGTCCGTGACGCCGGTGACGGTGACGCCGGGGAGCGCGCGCAACTGGTCCTCGAAGGACGCGGCGGCGGTGGTCGAGGCGGCGGCCGGGGCCGCGGTCGCGGCCAGGGCGCCGGCCGTGAGGGCGGCGGACAACAGCAGGGTGGGTATGGCGCGCAGGCGCACGGGGCCTCCCGGGTCGAGGAAACGGCGAGTTGGATCACTGCTCCGGTGACCGAGACCTTAACCCGAGCCGCCCGTCCGGGAGTTGGCATGACGGAAGCCGGGCCCCGTCTCGGTGACGGGGCCCGGCTTCCGTGCGAAGGCGCGAGGGGTCAGAGCTGGCCGGACTCGGCGATCGTGATCTTCGCGGAGGTGGCGCCGCTGCGGGAGCCGAGGGCCTCGATCTTCTTCACGAGCTCCATGGAGGACTCGTCGGCGACCTCGCCGAAGACGACGTGCTTGCCGTCGAGCCAGTCGGTGACGATGGTCGTGATGAAGAACTGCGAGCCGTTGGTGTTCGGGCCCGCGTTGGCCATGGAGAGCAGGCCGGGCTTGGTGTGCTTGAGCTGGAAGTTCTCGTCGGCGAACTTCTCGCCGTAGATGCTCTTGCCACCCGTGCCGTTGCCGGCGGTGAAGTCGCCGCCCTGGAGCATGAACTGCGGGATGACGCGGTGGAAGGACGAACCGGCGTAGCCGAAGCCGTTCTCGCCCGTGCACAGCGCGCGGAAGTTCTCCGCGGTCTTCGGGACGACGTCCTCGAAGAGGTTGAACGTGATCCGCCCGGCGGGCTCGTCGTTGATCGTGATGTCGAAGTAGGTCTTGATAGCCATGCGGCAATCCTTGCATCACGACCCCCGGAATGCCGATTCGGCCCGACAATGCGGCCGTGTCGGTACGGTACGTGACCGTTTCGATCCGGACCGTGTCCGTCCCGGGCGAGAGCCGGTCCTTCGCCTGAACTCCGTCGGTCGGCGCCCGCGGGCACGACGTACGTCTCGCGCCCCGGACCCGTGTGCCCCCGGCTCCGTCCGGCATACCGAACGGCTTGTGAGGGCGGCACGCACGCTGCCTACGATGGCGTCCTGGCCCCGGACTCTCGGCGGTGGCCATGGACCGGGAGGGACCAGGAATGATCATCTTCGGTACGCGGGGCTACGCGTTCCAGCTCGCGATACTCACGTTCGTGTGCGGCAACTGCGGGAATCCCGCGGCCCACACCCTGCGCAAGTACGTCACCAAGTTCACGCTGTTCTTCATCCCGCTGTTCCCGATCTCGACGAAGTTCCGCACGCAGTGCACGTTCTGCGGTGCGGAGCACCAGGTGCCCAGGGAGCAGGCGGAGGGCATGCTCGCGCAGGCCCCCGCGCCGCAGGGCGGTGCGGTGCATCAGCAGCACCACCAGGGCTAGGCGGCGTCGCCGACGTCGGGTACGGGCAGGCGTTCGCCGTCGCGCAGTGCTGACGCGTGCGCGGCGATGCCGGGCAGGGTGTAGCGGGCGGCCACCCAGGCGTTGACGGGCGGGTGGGTGCCGGTGGCCACGGCGGTGACGAAGTCGTCGACGAGGAAGTGGTGGCTGCCCTCGTGACCGTTCGGCATGTGGTCGAAGACGCGGGGCAGCCGGGCGCGGTCGTGCACGGGCGCCGAGCCGGAGGTGAACGCGGCGCGCAGTGCGGGCGCGATGTCGCTGAGGGACGGGTCGTCGGGCGCCAGTGTCGGCCTGGGCCGCAGGAGCTCGGAGATGTCCGTGACCCCCTTCTTGTCCTGCCAGAAGCTGACCGTGGCCAGCTGCTCCATGCTGGCGTCCGTGCCGAAGAACCGGAAGCGGGACTCCCTGATGTGGGACGGGTAGCCGACCCTGCGGAACTCGTTGGTGCGGAAGGACCCGCCGCCCGCCACTTCGAACAGCGCGGTCGCGTTCGACAGGTCGTTGCCGAACTGGCTGACGCCCTTGTCGAAGACTCCGTCGCCGCGTTCGTCGGGCACCCCGATCGCGGAGACGCTCACCGCATGGGTGTCCCAAGCGCCGAGGACGCCGCCGACGGAGTGGGTGGGGTAGAGCAGCGGCGGGTAGCTGGCGGTGGCCTTCCAGTCGGCGCCGCCGCTGTACCGGTACGCCTCGTAGAACCCGAGGTCCATGTCGTGGACGTAGTCGCCCTCGGCGTAGAAGAGCCGGCCGAAGGCACCGTCGGCGATCTGGTTGCGGGCGTGCACGGTCGCCGGGTTGTACTGGCTCGTCTCGCCCATCATGTACGTCAGCCCGGTCTCCCGGACGGCGTCGATGATCGCGCCGATCTCCTCCTCGGTGACCGCCATCGGCACCGCCGAGTACACGTGCTTGCCCGCGCGCAGGGCCTGCAGGACGAGCGGGCCGTGGGTCCAGCGCTGCGTGAAGATCGCGACTGCGTCGACGTCCGGTGCCGCCAGCATCGCGTCGTACGTGGCGAAGCCACCGGTCAGCCGCTTGGCGGCGATGAGCTTCTCGGCCCGCTCGGGGATCAGGTCGGTGGCGTACATCGCGCCGACGCCCGGATGCGCGCGGAACAGCTTCGCGAACTGGCCGGCGAACTGCCCCGCGCCGACGATGCCGAGGGACAGGGAGGACGAGCCGGTCACGGCGGCCCCTTTCAGGAAGCGGCGGATACCCCCGAAGACCATTGGGCCGGGAGTGTCCGACCGTCAAGAGGGCGGGACGACCCGCACGTTCCCCTCGACTCCCCTGACGGGCCTCGGCTTTGCCGGACACGGAACGATCCCGCGGTTCTACGTGCCCAGAGAAGAAGGACGGCCCCGTCGCTTCACAGGGGGGAGAGGAAGCGACGGGGCCACACGCTCGAGCGCCCGGGGGGGTGGGGCTGCTTGAGCTGTCTCCTTCTGCTGGTTCCCGGGATCGCCCAGAGCATGCACAACAACTTCCGGATTTCTTTTGCCGCCCGCACGCAGGAGGCATCAAGGGCGCAGAAGTCTCAACGGGCAGTTCAATGACACAGTAGAAGGCATGAAGTTTCTTCTTGAGGTCGACATGGGCGAGACCGCCTTCGACGGCAACGCGGCCGGCGAGCTGGGCCGCATCCTGCGGTACTGGGGAGGCAATCTCCATCACTTCCCGCTGACACCCGGTGACGGCTCTGTGATCTACGACTGCCAGTACAAGGAGGCCGGGCACTGGCGGATCACCGAAGCCGAATGACGATGGCTGAAAACATGCGCCCCGGGGGAAGTTGAGGCCACAGCAGCCCGCACGACGGGCACGCAGCCAAGGACCCCTACGTCCCGCAGGAGGTGTCCGAACTCCCCATATCCTGTGCCGCTGCGGCCCGTTGACGGCCTAGCACGCGGTGAGCGGGCAGCGGCGAGATCACGACGAAGTTCCCGGCGGGGCGGACTGCCCGGCTTATCCGGTCTGTTCGGCGCACGGCATGACTAGCATGAGCCCTCGCGGGTCCGGAAGATCGGCGTCCTCTTCGGCGACACCTGACCGGATCCGCAGCAGCCGACAGGACCGGTCGGCTCGTCACTTCCCGCACTCAAGGACCGAGGGACCCGCGGAATGTCAGTGCCTGCACCCCCCAGCCCGCACGTGACAGCGAGGGCGGGGCGCACCTCGCTCGGCGTGGCGCTCACCGTGCTCGTGGTGGCGGCGGCCGCCGCCGGCGCCTCGGCCGCACTCGCCCC
>NZ_JAAGMG010000735.1 GCF_010548525.1 Streptomyces sp. SID14478 | reverse complement strand
CAGGAGCGGCAGCACGCCCGCCGCCGTACAGATCAGGACGCTTGAGGGGTACGCGGACCAGCCGAGCGCGGCGGGCAGGACCGCCCACACCGCCCCCACGGCCGCCAGGGCGAGCGCCCACCGGAGCCACGCGGGGGCGGGCACCCTCCGCAGCACCCGGTCGCCGAGGGCGAGCACGGGCACCGTGTGCACGTGCCCCTGCACCTGGCCCAGCACCCAGAAGAGCGGCGGCGAGAGCACCAGCGCGCACAGGTAGCCCAACGCGGCGATGCCGCCGCCGAGTCCCTGCCCGTAGTCGTTGTGGGCCGGTATGGACACCACCCACAGGACCAGCGCGAGCGAGGGCGCCTGGCCGAACCAGACCGCCGCCGCCACCTCCGCCTCGCCCCTCGTTCTTCGGCCACTCTGATCTGCGCCTTCGCGCTTTCCCCACCCCATGGCGCAGAAGATAGACGGCCCGGCACGGGACCTGCTCCGCACCCCTTCCCATCTGACGCTCCGTCAGCTCTACTGGATCCATGATGGGACACGCAGGGATGGCGGCCACCGTCGTCCGGTACCTCAGGTCCGTCGGCGCCCCCACGACGGCAGGCCCGGTGGAGGCACTGCCCCGCCCCGACCTGCGCGCCGTCGGCGACGACGAGCGCGCGCCCGTCGACCCGGCCGAGTTCCGCCGCGTCCTGGGCAGCTTCGCGACCGGCGTCACCGTCGTCACGGCCCCTGCCTGCGCACCCGGCGAGGGGCCCGCCGGGTTCGCCTGTCAGTCCTTCTCCTCGCTCTCCCTCGACCCGCCACTGGTCGCGTTCATGGTGGCGCGTACGTCGACGACGTGGCCGCGGATCGCCCGCGCGGGCGTGTTCTGCGTGAACGTACTGGGCGCGGACCAGGGCGAGTTGTGCCGCGGCTTCGCCGTCAGCGGGGCCGACAAGTTCGCCGGCGTCTCGCACGCGCCGTCGCCGGTGTCGGGCTCGCCCCGGCTCGACGGCGCCGCCGCGTGGGTCGACTGCGCCGTCCACGCCGTGCACACCGGGGGCGACCACCTGATAGTCGTCGGCCGGGTCACGGCCCTCGGCGCGGACACCGACGCGCCGGGCCCGCTGCTCTTCCACCGGGGCCGGTTCGCGCGTCTCGGCGACTGAGCCGCGCTCACGCCGCCACGGTCACCGCCCCCGTCACCGCCGCGCGCCGCCGGATCACCAGGACCATCAGCGCGGCGGCCGCGCACAGCGCCCCGGACGCGTACCAGATCACGTCGTACGAGCCGTAGACGTCCCGCACCACGCCGCCCAGGTACGCGACGACCGCGGCGCCCACCTGGTGCGAGGCGAGCACCCAGCCGAAGACGATGGCGCTGTCCTCGCCGTAGTGGTCGCGGCACAGGGCGATCGTCGGCGGGACCGTCGCCACCCAGTCGAGGCCGTAGAAGACGATGAAGAAGAGCATCGGCGGGTGCACGCTCGGCGCGAGCAGCATGGGCAGGAACAGCAGCGAGACGCCGCGCAGCGCGTAGTAGACGGCCAGCAGGCGCCGGGGCTCGAAGCGGTCGGTGAACCAGCCCGAGGCGATCGTGCCGATCACGTCGAAGACGCCGATGACCGCGAGCAGCGACGCGGCGGCGGGCACCGGCATGCCGTGGTCGTGGGCGGCGGGCACGAAGTGCGTCTTGACCAGGCCGTTCGTGGACGCGCCGCAGATCGCGAACGAACCGGCGAGGAGCCAGAAGGGGCCGGTGCGGGCCGCCTTGCCCAGCACCGCGACCGTGCGCCGCGCGGCCCCGGCCACCGGAGCCGGCTTCGGCACGAACGCCGGGGCCCCGTAAGGACTCGCGTCGACGTCGGCCGGGTGGTCGCGCAGCAGCAGCCAGACCAGCGGGACGACGGCGAGCGCGGCCAGGGCCACCGTGACGGCGGCGGGCCGCCAGCCGTGCCGGTCGACGATCCAGGCGAGCAGCGGCAGGAAGACCAGCTGGCCGGAGGCGCCGGCCGCGGTCAGCAGGCCCGTGACGAGGCCGCGCCGGGCGACGAACCACCGGTTGGTGACGGTGGCCGCGAAAGCCAGCGCCATCGAGCCGCTGCCCAGGCCGACCAGCACGCCCCAGTACATGACGAGCTGCCAGGCGGCCGTCATCCACACCGTCAGCAGCGAGCCGGCCGAGATGACGGTGAGGGCGACCGCGACGACCTTGCGTATCCCGAAGCGGTCCATCAGGGCGGCGGCGAACGGGGCCGTGAGCCCGTACAGCGCGAGGTTCACGGACACGGCGAGACCGATGGTCCCGCGCGACCAGCCGAAGCCGGTCCTCGGGTCGTGCAGCGGCTCGATGAGCAGTCCGGGCAGGGAGGCGAAGGCGGCGGCGCCGATGATCGTCACGAAGGTGACCGCGGCGACGGACCAGGCCCGGTGCGGGCGTCTGCCGCGCGGGGCGGGTCCGGTGCGGGGAGCGGTGGTCTGCGTCTGCGTCGTCACGTCCTTGAGAATCCGGCATCCGCCCCGCCCGGACGAGTGGCCCGAACGACATCCTTCGCTAGGATCGGGCCATGCGCATCGAGCAGCCCACGCCCGCACCGCCGCACCGGGTCGCCGTGCTCGCCCTCGACGGCGTCATCCCCTTCGAACTGGGCATCCCCCAGCGGATCTTCGGGCGCGCCAGGGACACCGAACTGCGGCCGCTGTACGAGGTGGTGACCTGCGCGGTCACCGAGCCGGGGCCGGTCAGGACCGACGCCGACTACTCGATCCTCGTCGAGCACGGCCCGCAGGAGCTCGCCACCGCCGACACCGTGCTCGTCCCGGCCTCGTACGAACTGGGCCCGGTCCACGAGGAGGGCCGGCTCACCCCGGCGCTCGAAGCGGCCTTCGCGCACATCCGCCCCGGCACCCGTCTGGTCTCGATCTGCACCGGCGGCTGGGTCCTCGCCGCGGCCGGCCTGCTGGACGGGCGCCCCGCGACCACGCACTGGGCGGACGCGGCCGCCTTCCAGGAGATGTTCCCCTCGGTACGCGTCGACGCCGAGGTCCTCTTCGTCGACGACGGTGACGTGCTGACCTCCGCCGGGGTCGCCGCCGGCATCGACCTGTGCCTGCACATCGTGCGCCGCGACCACGGCGCGGCCGTCGCCAACGACGTGGCCCGCCGCACCGTCGTCCCGCCGCACCGGGACGGCGGACAGGCCCAGTTCATCCAACGCCCGGTGCCGGAGGCCCAGTTGGCGACGACCACCAAGGCGCGGGCCTGGGCCCTGGGCCACCTCCACGACCCGATCCAGCTGCGCGACATGGCCGAGCAGGAGTCCTTGTCGGTGCGCACTTTTACGCGCCGCTTCCGCGAGGAGGTCGGGGTCAGTCCGGGCCAGTGGCTCACCCGGCAGCGCGTGGAGCGGGCCCGCCACCTCCTGGAGTCCTCGTCGCTCTCCATCGACCAGGTGGCCCGCGACGCGGGCTTCGGCACGGCCCAGTCCATGCGCCAGCACCTCCAGGCGGCGCTCGGGGTGACCCCGACGGCCTACCGCCGCACGTTCCGCGCCGCGGGCTGAGGGCCGCCCTTCCCAGGGGCCGCTCTCAGAACGTCAGCACCCCGCGCGCCACCCGCCCCGCCTCCGCGTCCTCGACCGCCTTCGCGAAGTCCTCGACCGGGTACGTCCGCGTCACCAGCTCGTCGAGCAGCAGCCGCCCCTGCGCGTACAGATCGGCGTACAGGCGGATGTCGCGCTGCGGCCGCGAGGAGCCGTACCGGCAGCCGAGCACCGACTTGTCCAGGAACAGCTGGGCGGGCACGAAGGACGCCTCCGCGTCGGCCGCCGGCATCCCGAGCAGCACGGCCTGCCCGTGCCGGTCGAGCAGGTCGATGGCGGCCCGCACCAGCTCCACCCGGCCCACGCACTCGAAGACGTGGTCGGCGCCGTCCGGCAGCAGCCCCCGCACCTGCGCCGCGTCGGTCAAAAAGTCCGTCGCCCCGAACTGCCGGGCCACGTCCTCCTTCGCGGGATTGTTGTCGACGGCGACGACCCGCAACGCCCCCGCGATACGGGCCCCTTGGAGCACGTTCAGCCCCACCCCGCCGGTCCCGATGACGACCACCGAGTCGCCCCGGTCGACCCGCGCCCGGTTCAGCACGGCGCCGACGCCGGTGAGCACCCCGCACCCGATCAGCGCGGCCGACGTCAGCGGAATCTCCTTCGGGATCTTCACGGCCTGCACGGCCTTCACCACGGTCCGCTCCGCGAACGCCGAGTTCGAGGCGAACTGGTAGACCGGGTCACCGCCCCGCGAGAACGGCTGCCCCGGCATCCCGATCGCCTTGCGGCACATGGTCGGCCGGCCCCGGTCGCACTCGGCGCAGGCCCCGCAGTTGGCGAGCGTGGACAGCGACACGTGGTCCCCGGGCACCACATGGCTCACGCCGGCCCCCACGGCCTCCACCACGCCGGCCCCCTCGTGCCCGAGCACGACGGGCCGCGGGAACGGAATGGTGCCGTCGATCACGGACAGGTCGGAGTGGCACAGCCCGGCCGCGGCCACGTCCACCAGCACCTCCCCCGGCCCCGGGTCCCGTATCTCCAGGTCGTCCACGACCACGGCCTGCTTGCCGTCGAACAGAACACCCCTCATGACGCCTGCGCCTCCTCGGGCAGATGCTTCGGTGGATCCTTCGGCAGACCGAGCACCCGCTCGGCGATGATGGTGCGCTGGATCTCGTCCGAGCCGCCGTAGACGGTGTCGGCCCGGCTGAACAGGAACAGCCGCTGCTGTTCGTCGAGTGCGTACGGGGCCTCGGCCGACCAGTCCTCGGGACCGACCGCGGCGGCGGCCCCCCGCACCCGCATGGCCAGCTCGCCGAGCCGCTGGTGCCAGCCGCCCCACAACAGCTTGGCGACGCTCGGCGCGCCCTCCGCCTCGGCGCCCCCGAGGGTCCGCAGGGCGTTGCACCGCATGGTCCGCAGCTCGGCCCAGAGCCGCACGATCCGCTCCGCGAGCACCGGGTCGTCCGCGGCGCCCGTGCGCACGGCGGTGCGCACGACGGCCCGCAACTCCTCCTCGAAACCGATCTGCTGGGCCAGGGTGGACACGCCCCGCTCGTAGCCGAGCAGCCCCATGGCGACCCGCCACCCCGCGCCCTCGCCGCCCACGACCTCCTCGGCGACGGCCCCGTCGAAGAACACCTCGTTGAACTCGCTGGTCCCGGTCAGCTGCCGGATCGGCCTGACCTCGATGCGTCCGGGCTGGTCCATCGGCACCAGCAGGAAGGACAGACCCCGGTGCCGCACGGACCCGGCCTCGGTGCGCGCCAGCACGAAGCACCAGTCGGCCTCGTGCGCCAGCGACGTCCACACCTTCTGCCCGGTGACCCGCCAGCGCCCGTCCCCGTCCCGCTCGGCGGCGGTCCGCAGCGAGGCGAGGTCCGATCCGGCGCCGGGCTCGCTGTACCCCTGGCACCACAGCTCCTCGCCGCGCGCGATGGGCGGCAGGAACCGGCGCTGCTGTTCCTGGCTGCCGTACGCGAGGAGCGTGGGCGCCAGCAGGTTCTCGCCGATGTGCCCGTAGCGGCCCGGGGCCCGTACCCGCGCGTACTCCTCGGCCCACACGACCTGCTGGGTGAGCGTGGCGACGCGATTGCCGTACGTGCCGTCGCCCCACCCGAGACCTATCCAGCCGTCGCTGCCCAACTCCCGTTCCCACGCCCGGCGTTCGGCGGCGCCCTCGTGCTCGCTGCCGGGACCGCCGCGCCCCACGGCGCCCGCGAAGCGCCCGACGAGGTGCTCCGTGAGCCACTGCCTGGCCTCCTGCCGGAACCCGGCGTCCTCGGCCCCGAACCCGAACTCCATCTCACCACCGCCGTTTCGTCGGTCCCGCAGCCGCCCGGCTACTGATTGGGTCGCTCCTTGGCCGCGGCGGCCCGCGCCATCTCCTCCAGGACCGCGAGCATCGGCATCGGATCGGTCCCGACCGTCCCCGGCAGGAAGTCCGCGATCTTCTCGGGCGTCCAGGAACCGCCCTCCGCGTACCCGGCGCGCAGTTCGCGCGGCTGCGCCCACACGGCGATCTTCGGCCCGGCCACGGTGTAGACCTGCCCGGTGATCTTCTCGTCCCGGGCCCGCTCGCTCAGCAGGTAGACGACGAGGGCCGCGACGTCCTCGGGCTCGCCGATCTCCTTCAGCTCCATCGGCACGTTCGCCGACATCCGCGTACGGGCGACGGGGGCGACGGCGTTGGCGGTCACCCCGTACTTGTGCAGGCCCAGGGCCGCGCTGCGCACCAGCGAGATGATCCCGCCCTTGGCGGCGCTGTAGTTGGCCTGGGCCACCGAGCCCTGGTGGTTGCCGCTGGTGAAGCCGATGAGCGTGCCCGTGCCCTGCTTGCGCATCACCGCGGACGCGGCCCGGAAGACGGTGAACGTGCCCTTCAGGTGGGTGGCGACCACCGGGTCCCACTCCTCCTCCGCCATGTTGAAGAGCATCCGCTCGCGCAGGATGCCGGCGACGCAGACGACCCCGTCGATCCGCCCGAACTCCTCGACTGCGGTGTCCACGATCCG
Organism: Streptomyces sp. SID14478; assembly: GCF_010548525.1. GTDB lineage: Bacteria > Actinomycetota > Actinomycetes > Streptomycetales > Streptomycetaceae > Streptomyces. The sequence continues at coordinate 2,861 of NZ_JAAGMG010000735.1, read as the reverse complement.
CTGCCCGCCGGCCATGGTGGACACGTCGTCGGCCACGGCGACGGCGGCGCCGCCCGCCGCCTCGATCTCCTTGACCACCCCCAGCGCCACGTCGGAGGCGGGCTCGCCGCCCTCGATCGACACGCCGTAGTCGTTGACGACGACCTTCGCGCCCTCGGCGGCGCAGGCGAGCGCGACCGCCCGCCCGATGCCGCGCCCCGCCCCCGTCACGGCGATGACCTTGCCTGCCAAGAAGTTCCCCACGTCCGGCCCCTTCCCGCGGTTTCTGACGACCCGTTAGATTTCACTCGGGTTCGGATTCTACGACCCGTCAGATACCGGAACACAAGACCCGGGAGGACCCCGATGCCCCTGCCCGCCGAGTTCCACGACATCGCCAAACGCGTGAACAACTGGGGGCGTTGGGGGCAGGCCGACGAGATCGGCACCCTGAACCTGGTCACGGACGAGGTGGTGCGCGCGGCCGCCGCGGAGGTCCGCACCGGCCGCCGGGTGCCGCTCGCCCTGCCCCTCAAGCAGGACGGCGTGCAGTCCGGGATGATCCCGGGGCGCATCAACCCGCTGCACTCCATGGTCCAGATCAACCAGCAGATCTTCGGCCCGGACACGGTCGCCTGCAGCGACGACGCGGTGACGATGGGCCTGCAGGCCGCCACGCACTGGGACGCCCTGACCCACGTCTCGCACTCGGGCCGCCTCTACAACGGCCGCCCGGCGGACACCATCACGGCCCACGGCGGCGCCGAGTTCAGCGGCATCGACAAGGCCCCGTACGTCGTCTCGCGCGGCGTGCTGCTCGACGTGGCGGCGGCGAAGGGCGTCGACCGACTGCCCGGCGACCACGCCGTGACGCCCCAAGACCTGGACGAGGCCGCGGAGTTCGGCCACGTGGAGGTGCGTCCCGGCGACATCGTGCTGGTCCGCACGGGCCAGGTCCAGGTCTACCTGGCCGGCGACAAGCACGCGTACGGCTACCCGTCGCCCGGTCTGTCGGTGCGCACTCCGGAGTGGTTCCACGCCCACGACGTGGCGGCCGTCGCGAACGACACCCTGACCTTCGAGGTCTTCCCGCCGGAGATCGAGAACCTGTGGCTGCCCGTGCACGCGCTCGACCTGGTGGAGATGGGCATGCTGCAGGGCCAGAACTGGAATCTGGAATCTCTGTCCACAGCCTGTGGAGAAGAACGCCGCTACACGTTCCTGCTCTCGGCGATGCCGGAGCCCTTCCAGGGCGCGACGGGCACGCCGGTGGCACCGGTGGCAGTGCTCTGAACCGCCCCGAGGGCGGGAGGGCGATTCGCCGAGGACCCCCGTCACAAGGGCCCTCGACGTCCCCTCGCAGCGAATCGCTGACCACAAGCGTGATCAATCGGACACTGCGCGTCAACACCCGTCCGGGTATTTGCGGTTAATGAGCAGAATGTTCAAGCGCTCATAGAAGCATTGGGCCGGAGTGAACCCGGCGCACTCGCGCCGGAGGGCCACACGGCCCCGGCGGCGGGCGAGGAGCACCGGTCGATCTCGCACCAGATGGCCTTGCCCGCACCCTCCGGCCGCCAGCCCCAGCGGTCGGCGAGCCCGTCGACGAGCTCCAGGCCGCGGCCGTTGGTCTCCTCGCCGCCCGCGTGCCGGGGCGTCGGCGCCTGGGTACTGGAGTCGGCGACCTCCACGCGCACCGTACCGGGACACCCCTCCGGGACGCCGGGCAACTGCAGGCGGAGCACCGCCGGGTGACCCGTGTGCACCACCGCGTTGGTGACCAGTTCGGAGACGATCAGGATCAGCGTCTCGGCCAACGGTTCGTCGGCCTGTATTCCCGAACCGGCGAGACGCGAGCGCGCCCACCTGCGGGCCCGCCCCACTTCTGCGGGGTCGGCCCCGACCTCCAGTTGAACCTGAAGCACCTGCACCGCTCACACCATCCGAATCCGGAGGGACCGTTGGAGTTCTGCCTCGCGCCACTGACCGTCCCGGCCACTGAAGACGATCACCGTGCGTGATCCCCTTGCTGCACAGCATGGTTGACGTACAGTCACCCCAACAAGCGCTTCGGGCATATTCCAGCGCGAAGGAGTACGCGTGCGGCATACTGTGCGACGCGTCTCGCGGGGGGTCGAACAGGCGGGTGCGATACGCCGCGCTGCCCGGTGAGCAGCGTGCATCCCCGACCCCGGAGTCGCCTCGGAGGCAACACCGGCACCGTCGCCCGGGTTCAGCACCACTCGCATCTGCCACAAGGTACCGGAGCCGAAGGCCGACTCCGCGCCGTGACGAGCCCCGCGAAGGACACAACCCGATATCGACGCCCCGTCACTGTGCGTGCACCCTTCGTCAGAGCCCCTCGGGGCCCGGTCGGCTACAGGGACGCGGCGAGCACCTCCTCGGCGGCCCGCGCACTGCCGCCCAACTCGGCCCGCACCCAGGCCCGCTTCAGGTGCAGATGCACATCTGCCTCCCAGGTGAACCCCATGCCGCCGTGCACCTGCAGGCAGTCCCGGGCGCCCCGCACGGCGGCCTCGTCCGCGAGCAGTTCGGCGGCGGCGATCTCCACCGGGTCCCGGGTGACGGCGGCCGCGTACACGGCCGCGCGGGCCACCTCGACCCGTACGAGCATCTCGGCGCACAGGTGTTTCACCGCCTGGAAGCCGCCGATGGGCTGCCCGAACTGCTCGCGCTCCCGGGCGTGTTGAACGGCCATGTCGAGGGTGCGCCCGGCCGAGCCGAGCTGCTCCGCGGCGTACAGCAGGGTGGCCTCGGGCGGGGGCGCGGCGCCGTCGCCCGGCACCCGGTGCAGGGGCGTGAGCGGGTCGACCGAGGTGAGCGGCTCGGCGCCCGCCACCTCCCCGCGCACCACGTCGGCC
>NZ_JAAGMG010000700.1 GCF_010548525.1 Streptomyces sp. SID14478 | reverse complement strand
GCTGCGTACGGCCACCGCCGAACTGGCCGCGCGCACCGAGGCGTTGACCACCGCCCGCGCCGCCCACGCCGAGCTCGTCGACGCCCACCGTGCCGCCGAGGACGGCGCAGGCGGCTTCGACGAGACGGCCGCGCTCCTGCGGGACCTGCTGCGCGACCACGCGGACGGCGAGGACCAGGAGGAGCAGGAGCCCTACCCCGGCACCCTGGAGGAGGCCCGCACGGCCGCCGCCGAGACGCGGCGCTCGCTGCGCGGCTGCTCCGCCGACCTGTCCGCCGCCGAGGCGGCGGTCCGCGAGGCGAGCGACATCCTCGTACGGCATGCGAACTCCACGCGCTACGAGCAGGTGCGCACGCCCGCGCGCCAGCAGATCCGGGAACTGCCCGCCGCCTCCCTGCCGGAGCACGCGCAGAAGTGGGCGGACGCGTTCGCGCCCCGACTGCGGGTGCTGACAGACGAGTTGGCACAGCTGGAGCGCAACCGCGACTCGATCGTGGACCGGCTGCGCGGCCTGGTCGAGTCGGCGCTGGCGACCCTGCGCTCCGCCCAGCGCCTGTCCCGCCTCCCCGAAGGCCTCGGCGAGTGGTCGGGCCAGGAGTTCCTGCGGATCCGTTTCGAGGAGCCCGACCAGGCCACGCTCACCGAGCGGCTAGGCGACGTCATCGACGAGGCGACTCGCGCTGCCGTGAAGAAGAACTCCGACCTGCGGCGCGACGGCATGTCGCTGCTGCTGCGCGGGGTCGGCGCCGCCCTGGAGCCCAAGGGCGTCGCCGTCGAGATCCTCAAGCCGGACGCGGTACTGCGCGCCGAGCGGGTCCCGGTCGGACAGATGGGCGACGTGTTCTCCGGCGGCCAGCTGCTCACCGCGGCCATCGCCCTGTACTGCACGATGGCGGCGCTCAGGTCGAACGACCGGGGCCGGGACAAGCACCGGCACGCGGGCACGCTGTTCCTCGACAACCCCATCGGCCGTGCCAACGCCACGTACCTGCTGGAGCTCCAGCGCGCCGTGTCGGACGCGCTGGGCGTCCAACTCCTCTACACCACGGGCCTGTTCGACACGACGGCACTCGCCGAGTTCCCGCTGGTGATCCGGCTGCGCAACGACGCGGACCTGCGCGCGGGGCTGAAGTACATCAGCGTCGAGGAGCATCTGCGCCCGGGCCTGCCGCAGCAGACCGCCGGCGACCCCGCCGGGGAGACGGTGCACGGCGAGATCACGGCCACCCGGATGTTCAAGCGCCCCGCCGAGCCGGAACCGGCCGCGCAACCGCTCGGGCAGGAGGCCTAGGGACCGGCCGGCGGTTCGGGCGTACGCCGGGACTTTCGCAACACGCCCTACCCGAGCTGTTCACGCAGCCACTGGTGGAAGATCCCGATGTGGTGCTCACTGGGCACGAGGACGCCGCCGTCGCGGTACGCGCGCGACGCCATCGCCGGCTGGGTGCGCTCACACGCGGCGAAGTCCTGGGCGTTGACCCGGTGGAACAGCTCGACGGACTTCGACACGTCGGCCCCGGACGCCACGACGTCCGGGGCGTACAGCCAGTCGCACACGACGGAGGTGTGGTCCTCGGCCAGCGGGAACATGCGGTGCAGGATCACGTGATCGGGCACCAGGTTCACGAAGACCGTCGGTTTGACCGTGATCGCGTAGTAGCGGCGGTCCTGGTCGGGGGCCACCTCGGGCAGCGTGCCGAAGCCCGCGCTGCCGTCGACCGTGAACCCCGACACGTCCTCGCCGAACGCGGCGCCGTGCCCCACGTAGTACTGCGCGGCGAGACCGTCCGCGAACTCCGGGAGGACGTCGGTGAGTTCGGGGTGGATGGTCGCGCAGTGGTAGCACTCCATGAAGTTCTCGACGATCAGCTTCCAATTGGCCCGCACGTCGTACGTGATCCGCCGGCCGAGGGCGAGGTCGGCGGTGCGGTACCTGTCGATGGCGGCCGCGTCGCCGAGCCGCTCGACGGCCGCCCCGACCACCGTCTCCTCGAACGAGGGCGGCGCGTCGGCCAGGCACACCCACGCGTACCCGAGCCACTCCCGCAGCGCGACCTCGACGAGGCCGTACGCGGAGCGGTCGACGTCCGGCATCGAGACGAGGTTCGGCGCGGCGATCAGCCTTCCGTCCAGGTCGTAGGTCCAGGCGTGGTACGGGCATTGGAGGTTGCGCCGCACCTGCCCCTGCTCCTCGGTGCACAGGCGGGCGCCGCGGTGCCGGCACACGTTGAGGAAGGCCTTCAGGGCGCCGCTGCGGGAGCGGGTGATCAGGACGCTCTCGCGGCCGATCCGCACGGTGCGGAACGCGCCGGCCCTGTCGAGATCGGCGCTGCGGACGGCGCAGCACCACATGCGCTCGAAGATCCGCTCCTGTTCGGTGCGGAAGAGTTCCGGGTCGGTGTAGTAACGGCCCGGCAGCGTGGCGGCCAGGCTCGGCGGCAGGGGGAGCGTCGTCATGGCGGACTCCTCGGGCGGTGGGTGCGCGGCGGCGGTCAGCGGCGGATGCGGACCATCTTCGGGTCGAACAGCGGCTCCTCGGCGACGGTCGCCGGGACCTTCTCGCCGAAGTACTCGATGTGCACGGCCGATCCGGCGGGCAGGGGCGGCAGCCAGGCGTACGCCACACAGCGGCCGAGCGTGTATCCGTACGCGGCGCTCGTGACGTAGCCGGACGGCGCCCCGGCGTCCCCTGCCGCGTACACGGGCTCCTTGCCGAGGACGACGGCGGACGGGTCGTCCAGCAGTAGCGGGGTCAACACCCTTCGCGGCGGCGGGAGGTGTTCGAGTGCGGCCCGGCCGAGGAAGTCGCCGTGGTCGAGACGGACGGCGAAGCCGAGCCCGGCCTCGTAGGGGTTGTGCTCCTCGGTCATGTCGGTGCCCCAGGCGCGGTACCCCTTCTCCAGGCGGAGACTGTTGAACGCCGACCGCCCCGCCGCGATCACGCCGCACTCCTGTCCCGCCGCCCACAGCGTGTCCCACAGGCGCAGCCCCAGATCGGCGGTGGTGTACAACTCCCAGCCCAGTTCGCCGACATAACTCAGGCGCATGGCGGTGACCGGGACGTGGCCGAGGTAGGTCTCCTTGGCGCGGAAGTAGCCGAAGCCCTCGTGCGAGAAGTCGTCCCGGGTGAGCGGCTGGACCAGGTCGCGGGCGAGCGGGCCCCAGACGCCGATGCAGCAGGTGCCGGAGGTGAGGTCGCGGATCTGTACGTCGTCCGGAGCGTGGCGCTCCAACCACACTTGATCTGCGGGGGAGTTGGCGCCCACCTGGAAGCGGTCGGCGGCGAGCCGGGCCACCGTCAGGTCGGAGCGGATGCCGCCCTTCTCGTCGAGGAGCAGGGTGTACGTCACCGCGCCCGGCTTCTTCGCGACGTTGTTGGTCGTCATGCGCTGGAGGAACGCGAGCGCGCCGGGGCCGGTCACCTCCAGGCGGCGCAGCGGCGTCATGTCGTACAGGGCGACCCGTTCGCGGGTGTGGCGCGCCTCGGCGGCGACGACGGGGGACCAGTGGCGGGCCGCCCAGGGGTCCCGGCTCTCGGCACCCTCGACGAGCGGGGCGTTGGCCTCGTACCAGTGCGCACGCTCCCAGCCGCCGCCTTCCAGGAAGGACGCGCCGAGCTCCTGCTGGCGGGCGTGGAAGGGGCTGACGCGCAGCGGGCGCGGGTGCTCCATCGGCTGCAGGGGATGGACGACGTCGTACACCTCGACGAACTGCTGTGCGCCGCGCTCGCGCACGTACGCGGGCGAACGCTGCGCCCCCTCGAACCGATGCACGTCGCATTCGTGCAGGTCGACCGTCGCGTGCCCGTCGACGATCCACTCGGCGACCGCCTTCGCGACGCCCGCCGAGTGCGTCACCCACACCGCCTCCGCCAGCCAGAAGCCGCGCAGCGCACGGGACTCGCCGAGCACCGGCATGCCGTCGGGGGTGAAGGAGAAGACGCCGTTGAAGCCCTCGTCGACGGTCGCGTCGCGCAGCGCGGGCATCAGCTCCTGGCAGTCCCGCCAGCTGGGCGCCCAGTCCTCCTCGGTGAAGGGCAGCGACGACGGCATGTCGAGGGACCGGGCGCGCGCCTCGTCGTACGGCAGGACGGCGAACGGATCGACGGGCAGCGGACGGTGGGCGTAGCTGCCGATGCCGAGGCGGTCGGTGTGCTCACGGAAGTACAGATCGCGGTCCTGGAAGCGCAGGATCGGCTTCGACGCCTCGGTGCGCGGATCGTTCGCCCCGGCGAGCTGCGGCAGCGGCCCCGTCCGGGCGTACTGATGGGCGAGCGGCAGCAAGGGGACGTCGACGCCCGCCATGCGTCCGATCACCGGTCCCCAGAAGCCGGCCGCGGAGACGACGTGCGTGGCGGGGAAGGTGCCGCGGTCCGTGACGACGCCCGTGACGCGGCCGCCTTGCTGGTCGATGCCGGTGACGGTGTGCCGCTCCAGGAAGCGGGCGCCGCGCTCCTGCGCGCGGTGCATCTGGGCGCGGGAGGCGAGCACGGCGCGGGCCAGGCCGTCGTCGGGCGTGTGGAAGCCGCCGAGAATCATCGACTCGTCGACAAGTGGCCACAACTCCTTGCAGCGGGCGGCGGAGACGAGTTCCCCGCGCACGCCCCAGGAGCCCGCCCAGCCCGCCTTGCGGTGCAGGTCGGCCCAGCGCTCGGGGGTGGTCGCCAGTTCCAGGCCGCCGACGGGGTGGAAGCACGGCAGGCCGTCGGCCTCCAGGGCGGAGAACTTCTCCACGGTGTACCGGGCGAACGCGGTCAGGGTTTTGGACGGGCTGGTCTGGAAGACGAGTCCGGGCGCGTGCGAGGTCGAGCCGCCGGGAGCGGGGAGCGGGCCCTGTTCGAGGACGGTGACGTCGTGCAGGCCGCGGGCGGTGAGCTCGTCGGCGAGGGAGCAGCCGACGATGCCGGCACCGATGACGACGATCCGGGGGGAGACGGTTTCGGGTGCGCTGGACATGCCCCTCCTACAAAGACCTACGAGGACCTATGAGGACTTACGAGCGCGAACGCGGGCTTATGAGGGCTTATGAGGGCCTGTGGAGGCCAAGTGGAGCCTGGGAAGTGAGCCGGCCCCGCTTCACAGGACCACGACGGAGCGCAGCACTTGGCCGCCGCGCATCTTGGCGAAGGCCTGCTCGACCTGGTCGAGGGTGATCGTCTCGCTGACGAAGCCGTTCAGATCGAGCTGCCCGTACAGGTACTGGTCGATCAGGACCGGGAAGTCGCGGCTGGGCAGACAGTCGCCGTACCAGGACGACTTGAGGGCGCCGCCGCGCGCGAACAGGTCGGCCAGCGGGAGTTCCACCTTCATCTCCGGGTCCGGCACGCCCACTTGGACCAATGTGCCGGCGTGGTCGCGCATGTAGAACGCCTGGCGGTACGTCTCCGGGCGGCCCACCGCGTCGATCGCGAGGTCCACGCCGAAGCCGCCGGTGAGCGCGCGGACCGCCTCGACCGGGTCCGTGCCGCGGGAGTTGATGGTGTGCGTGGCGCCGAACCGCTCCGCCCGGTCGAGCTTCTTGTCGTCTATGTCGACGGCGATGACCTTGCGCGCGCCGCCCAGGCACGCCCCGGCGATCGCCGCGTTGCCGACACCTCCGCAGCCGATGACGGCGACCGTGTCGCCGCGCCCGACCCCGCCCGTGTTCACCGCGGCGCCGTAACCGGCCATCACACCGCAGCCGATCAGGCCCGCCGCCTCGGGCCGCGCCGCCGGGTCGACCTTCACCGCCTGCCCGGCGGCCACCAGCGTCTTCTCGGCGAAGGCCCCGATGCCGAGGGCGGGGCTGAGCGGGGTGCCGTCGAGCAGCGTCATCGGCTGCGCGGCGTTGCGGGAGTCGAAGCAGTACCAGGGGCGCCCGCGACGGCAGGAGCGACAGGTGCCGCAGGGCGCGCGCCAGGCGAGGATCACGTAGTCGCCCGGGGCCAGGTCGCTCACGTCGCCGCCGACGGCCTCGACGGTGCCGGCCGCCTCGTGCCCGAGCAGGAACGGGAAGCCGTCGTCGATCGCGCCCTCCCGGTAGTGCAGGTCCGTGTGGCAGACCCCGCAGGCCTGCACGCGCACCAGGGCCTCGCCCGGGCCCGGATCGGGCACGACGACCGTCTGCACCTCGACGGGGGCGCTCTTCTTCACGGCGACCACGGCGCGGACCTCATGAGGCACGACCCAACTCCTCTGCTGTTGCGTATCGCAGGATCAGTTGCGTGATAAGAGACTCAGGGGCCATCTTGGGAATGTCATCAAGGGCCCGTCAAGGGGCGGGAGTTAAGCCTTCGCAAAACGGCGCGGCCGACCGGAAACGCGCGCGACACGAGGGGCCGGGCGCACGAGAACGCGGAGCCAGGTCTCCCTGACTCCGCGTGGGGCGGCGGGACTCGGCCGCAGTGGGCTGTCGGCCGCGTCAGAGGCCGTGCCCCATCCGACGGGAGAGATCGGCGGCGGCCGCCGCCGTGCGCTTGGCCAGCGCGGGCAGGTTCTCCTCGGTCATCCGGAACACCGGCCCGGACACGCTGATCGCACCGATGACCTTGCCGTCGTGCGCGCGGGCGGGCGCGGACACGGCGGCGAGACCGAGCTCCAACTCCTCGACCGCCACGGCGAATCCCTGCTCCACCACCGACTCCAGCTCGGCGCGCAGTGCGGCGGTGCCGGTGATCGTGTGCTCGGTGAACCGCGGCAGCGTACGGGCCAGCAGGCCCTCGCGCACCACCTCGGGCTGGTGCGCGAACAGCACCTTCCCGCTGGAGGTGGCGTGCAGCGGGGTACGCCGGCCCAGCCAGTTCTGCGCGGTCACGGACGCGGGCCCGCGCGCCTGCATGATGTTGACTGCCATGTCCTCGTCGAGCACCGCGATGTTCACCGTCTCGCCCACCTCGTCCGCGAGTTCGCGGCACACGGGCGCGCCCTCCTGGGAGATGTCCAGGCGCACTGCCGCCGCCCCCGCCAGGCGCAGCATGCCCGCTCCCAGGTAGTACTTGCCGCGCTCCTTGGCCTGACCGACCAGGCCCCGGTTCTCCAGCACGCCGAGCAGTCGGAACGCCGTGGACTTGTGGACGCCCAACTCGTCGGCGATCTCGGTGACTCCGGCCTCTCCGTGCCGGGCGAGGCTCTCCAGCACGCTCACCGCGCGGTCCACGGACTGGACCGCGCCCGCCGCGCCCCGGGGCGGCTTCTCGGTGCCCGCTGTGGTCGTCGGATCCGATGCACCCGGCTCAACCTGCAGTTGCTTGCGGGTCATAGCTCAACTCTCACCACCTGGCGGCCCGATGACGGGCCGCATCTTCGAGAAGCCCTTGACGCGACGGGCACTCGACTCGGATTCTGTTGCGCATAGCGCTCCCTCGTGCACTATGTGAAACATCATGTTACCGAAGCGTCCTGGACCCAGAGGGGGGCCCGTGATTCCCGTCTGCCGCCTCGAAGACCTCCCCGTCGGTGAATCCGTCCGCGTCGACACCGCCCCACCCATAGCGGTGTTCCACGCGGAAGGGGAGCTGTACGCCATCGATGACACCTGTACCCATCAGGACGCCTCGCTGTCCGAGGGCTGGCTGGAAGGCTGCCAGGTCGAATGCCCGCTCCACGAGGCTTCCTTCGATCTGCGCACCGGGCAGCCGACCTGTCTGCCCGCACGCCGTCCCGTGCGTACCCACCGGGTGAGTGTCGACGACGGCGTGATCCACGTCCATCCGGCCGCCTCGGCGGACAGCGCCGCATGAGGCCGACGGCGCCGCGTGGACCCGTCCGCGACGTCTCACCAGTGTGACCCGTCAGCGAAGAGAAGGGCACTGCCTCATGAGGACCGTGACCGTGGTCGGCGCCTCGCTCGCCGGGACGTATGCGGCGCGCGAGCTGCGCGCCCAGGGATTCGACGGGCGCCTGGTGATCGTCGGGGACGAACCGCACGCGCCCTACGACCGGCCCCCGCTCTCCAAGGACTTCCTCGCCGGCCGGACCGACGAGGGCCGACTCGCCCTGTCCGACGCCGAGGAGACGCGGGAACTCGACGCGGAGTGGCTCCTCGGCGTCCGCGCCCAGGGGCTCGACGCCCGCGACCGCAGCGTGCTCCTGGCGGACGGCAGGACCGTCCGCTGCGACGGCGTCGTCGTCGCCACCGGAGCCCGCGCCCGCTCCCTGCCCGGCCCGCACCTCGCGGGCGTGCACACCCTGCGCACCCTCGAC
>NZ_JAAGMG010000671.1 GCF_010548525.1 Streptomyces sp. SID14478 | reverse complement strand
CGTACGCCGGCGCCGCGCAGTTGGGCGTGCGGGTTGGCCTCGGCGTCCCGTCGGCTGCGGGCGGCGACCCCGGCGAGCGCGGGCTCGTCGGTGTCGCCCGCGTCGATGAGCGCCTGCGCCTGGAGCGCGGCGAGCGCGACCGAGTCGGGCCACAGCGGGGCGAGGTAGTACGGGTCGAGCTGCCGGGTGAGCACGTCGCGCACCGAACCCGGCGAGGACTTCCCGTACGCGTAGACGAGCGCGGTGTCGGCCTCGCCGGTCAGCAGCTTGGTCCACGCCTCGTACAGCGCCCACGCGCCGTCCATCTCCACGTGCGACTCGGAGATCGGCGGCCACGCGCCGACCCCGTCGAGTGCCATGGTGAAGGAGAAGGCGCGCCCGGCGAGGTAGTCGCTCGACCCCGAGCAGGTGAAGCCGATGTCGCTGGTCTTCATGCCGGTGGCGGCGAGCACCTCGTGCAGCACCGGCATCAGCATCTCCACCTCCGACTGTTCGTCGGTGGTGCGCCGGTGGTCGGTCTGCCCGAAGGCGACGACGGCGATGTCCCGGATCGGCGGCCGCATTCAGATCAGCTCCTTGTACGTGTCGTAGTCGGCGTCGGGTTCGCCGGTCGGCCGGTAGTGGTCCGGATAGCGCCCGTCCTCGCTCCACACGGGCTCGACGCGCAGCCCCATCCGCACCTGGTCGTACGGGATGCCCGCGATGCGTCCGTGCAGGGCGAGGTCGGCGCCGTCGAGCGCGATGTGCGCGTAGACGTAGGGCAGTTCGATGTCGAGGTTCTTGGCCTTCACGTTGACGATGCAGTACGTGGTGACGGTGCCGGCCGGGCCGACCTCCACCTGGTCGGTGGTGGCGACGCCGCAGGTGGGGCAGGCGCCGCGGGGCGGGATGTAGACCTTGTGGCAGGAGGGGCAGCGTTCGCCGACGGTGCGGTTGTCCGCGAGGGCGTTGATGTAGCGGGTCTGGGCGCCGCCGGGGCTGTAGGTGTAGTCGAGGCGGGCGTGGGCGACGATGCCGGTCACCGGGTCCTCGAACTCGCCGGTGTGCGGGGCGACCCGGGTGCTGCCGGGCCCGGAGTCGTCGGGTTCGAAGCAGGCGATGTCGGTGATCGCGCCGGTCCTCTCCTCGGCCCAGCGGATGCGGACCCGCTGGCCGGTGCGGACGGCGTCCGGGCCGGGGGCGTCGAGGGCGTGCAGGAGGCCGGTGTCGGCGCCGTCGAGGGTGACCAGGACCCAGGCGAAGGGGGTGTCGAGGGGCTGCCCGCGGCGGGGTTCGGGGTTCCAGGCCCAGGTGGTGACGGTGCCGGTCTCCGCGACCTGGACGAGGTCGCGGATCTCGTCGGCGGTGACCGGGTCGTACTCGACCGGGGGGACGAGGGTCCTGCCGTCGGTGGTCCTCACGCCGAGGACGGTGCGGTGGCGCAGGCCGGTGAGGAAGGCGCTCTGGACGGGGCCGAGGGAGCGGGTGAACGGGAACTCCACGACGAGGGGTGCGCGGAGTACCTCCGGTTGGGGGGTGGTGGTCATCTGGGCTCCTCTGGAGGTGCAGGGGGTCGGGGGCGGGGTTCTCGTCCGCCGTGTGGTGGTGCGTCGCCGGGTGCGGGTGGTGGTCCTGCTTCGCGCGGCTCCCCGCGCCCCCAGGGGCCGAGGGAAGAACCGCGCGACCAGCCACGACGAGACGGCGCACGCAGCGCATCCGGCAGGCGCGGGACCGGGAGGGCACGCGCAGCGCGGAGCACCTCTCACTTCCGGCGGAACACTGGCGCCCTCTTCTCCGCGAAGGCCCGGGCGCCTTCCTTCGCGTCGGCCGTGTCGAAGATCGGCCAGCCGCGCTTCAGCTCCGAGGCCAGGCCGTCCGTCTCGGTCATCTCCGCCGTCTCGTAGACGGACGCCTTCACGGCCTCCACGGCCAGGGGCCCGCACGCGTTGATCCGCTCGGCGATCTCCAGCGCGGCCTCCAAGGTCGTGCCGTCGGGAACGACGCGGCCCACGAGGCCGATCGCCGCCGCCTCGGCCGCCGGGTAGGGCCGGCCCGTCAGCAGCATCTCCAGCGCGTGCGTACGCGGGATCTGGCGCGGCAGCCGCACCGTCGAGCCGCCGATGGGGAACAGGCCCCGCACCACCTCGAACAGGCCGAACGTGGCCGACTCGCCCGCGACCCGGATGTCGGTGCCCTGCAGGATCTCCGTGCCGCCGGCCACGCAGTAGCCCTCGACGGCGGCGATCACCGGTTTGCGCGGGCGGTGGTGGCGCAGCATCGCCTTCCAGTGCAGGTCCGGGTCGGCCTTCATGCGGTCGCGGTACTGCTGGCCGTCCATGCCGTCGCCGGCCAGCGCCTTGAGGTCCATGCCCGCACAGAACGAGCCGCCCGCGCCGGTCAGCACGACCGAGCGGATCGCGTCGTCGGCGTCGGCCTCGAGCCATCCGTCGTACAGGCCGACGAGCATCGGCAGCGACAGCGCGTTCTTGGCCTCGGGCCGGTTGAGCGTGAGCACGAGCGTCGCGCCCTCGCGCCGCACCTGGAGATGTTCGGTCCCACCCATGACTGCCCTCCGGTCAGCTGGAGCTTCAAGGCCCTTGAGACGAGAACAGGTTGCAGGAGGGGACGGACCAGTTCAAGGGTTTTCTGACACTCAGTCAGATTTCTTGTGCGGGGGCCCTTCCCCCTTGTCTTCCCGTCTGTTCTGATGACGGCCACACGAGATGGGGCCACGGTCAGGAGGAGCGGTGGAGTACAACCTTGCCGACCTGTTCGAGTCGGTCGTCGACGCGGTCCCCGACCGCGAGGCACTCGTCTACATCGACCACCCCGGCACGGGCGCCGAGCGCAGGCTGACGTACGCGCAACTCGACGAGGCGGCCAACCGGATCGCGCACCACCTGATCGACAGCGGGCTGCGTCCGGGCGAGCACCTCGGTCTGCATCTCTACAACGGCATCGAGTACCTGCAGACGGTGCTCGCCTGCCTCAAGGCGCGGATCGTGCCGGTGAACGTCAACTACCGTTACGTGGAAGAGGAGTTGGTCTACCTCTATCAGGACGCGGATCTGGCGGCCCTGGTCTTCGACGCGGAGTTCACCCCGCGCGTGGCGGCGGCGCAGCCGCGGGCGCGGAAGCTGCGGCACCTGGTGCGGGTGGGCGCCCCGGCACCGGACGCGCCGCCGCTCAAGGCCGTGGACTTCGCCGAGGCGGAGTCGGCCTCGTCGCCGGGGCGCGGGTTCGCGCCGCGCTCGGCGGACGACCAGTTCATCATCTACACCGGCGGCACGACGGGCATGCCGAAGGGGGTGATGTGGCGCCAGGAGGACCTGTTCTTCGCGGGGCTGGGCGGCGGCGCACCCACCGGTGAGCCGGTGTCGCGACCCGAGGAGCTGGCGGAGCGGGTGGCGGCCGGCGGCGACGGCATCACGTTCTTCCCCACTCCCCCGCTGATGCACGGCACGTCCACGCTCACGGCGTTCATCGGCTTCAACTTCGGGCAACGCATCGTCATCCACCGCAAGTTCGTGCCGGAGGAGGTGCTGCGCACGATCGAGAAGGAGAAGGTGACGAGCATGTCGCTGGTGGGCGACGCGATGCTGCGCCCGCTCATCGACGCGCTCAACGGCCCGATGAAGGGCACCGACTGCTCGGCGATGTTCAGCGTCTCCTCCTCCGGGGCGATCATGTCGGACACGGTGCGCGCGCAGTTCCAGGCGCTGGTGCCGAACGTGATGCTGCTGAACAACTTCGGTTCGTCGGAGTCCGGCTTCAACGGTACGGCGACGGACGACTCCGGCGCCGGCTCCGGATTCCGGCTGCGGGTCAACTCGCGTACACAGGTGGTGGATCCGGCGACGTACGCACCGGTGGCCGTCGGCGAGATCGGCCGCATCGCCCAGCGCGGCAACGTCCCGCTCGGCTACTACAACGACCCGAAGAAGACGGCCGAGACGTTCTTCCAGCACGGCGACGAGCGCTGGGTACTGCTCGGCGACATGGCGACGGTCGACGAGGAAGGCATCGTCACCGTCCTCGGCCGCGGCTCGCAGTGCATCAACACGGGCGGTGAGAAGGTCTACCCGGAAGAGGTCGAGCAGGCCCTCAAGTCCCATCCGGACGTCTACGACGCTCTGGTGGCCGGCGTCCCCGATCCGAAGTGGGGCAACCACGTGGCCGCGGTCGTACAACTCCGCGAGGGCGCACCGGAGTTGACACTGGACTCCGTCCAGGACCACTGCCGCACGCACCTCGCGGGATACAAGATCCCGCGCCAGCTGGTCGTGACGGAGGCCATCCAGCGCTCGCCCAGCGGGAAGGCCGACTACCGGTGGGCGCGGTCCGTGGCGGCGGAGTCGGCCGGCTGACCGACGGGGTACCGCACGATGAGCACCGGCTGAGGGAAGCCGGTGCTCTGCGGCGTGTGCCCGGCGACAGCGGCGAGGCCCGCACGCCTCGGCGTGGGCGCGGCTTGAGGGTGCGTGACGCGCATCCGAAACCCGATTGCCCTCCACCGGACCGGCTGCTGAAGTGAGGGAATGGATCATGAAGCGGTGCTGGCCCTGTTCGACCAGCAGATGCGGCGCGAGGCACGCCCCGACGCCGCCGGGGCACGGGTCGAGCGGGTGGGGGACGTGGTGCGGCAGGTCGGGCCGCCCGCCGGGTGGAACGGGGTGCTGTGGTCGGCGCTCGACGAGGACGGCGTCGATGCGGCCATCGCCGAAGTGGTCGCATTCTTCCGCGCGTTGGGCGTCGACCTGGAGTGGAAGACCTACGGGCACGACCGGCCGGCCGAGCTGCCCGCGCGGCTCGCGGCCGCGGGTTTCGTGGCCGAGGAGACGGAGAGTCTGCTCGTCGCACCGACGGCCGGGCTGCCGCTCGACGTCCCGCCGCCGGACGGGATCCGGCTGCTGCCGGTCACCGAGGAGGCGCACGTCGCCCTGGTGGAGGAGGTGCACGACCGGGCCTTCGACGGCGGGCGGTCTTCGATCGGCCACCAGCTGCGGCAGCAGCTCGCTTACGCCCCCGGGACCGTGCCCGCCGTGCTCGCCCTGCACGGTGACGAGCCGGTCAGCGCCGCGCGGCTCGAACTGAACGAGGGCACGGACTTCGCGAGCCTGTGGGGCGGCGGCACGGTGCCCCAGTGGCGCCGGCGCGGGATCTACCGGGCGCTCGTCGCCTTCCGGGTGCGGATCGCCGCCGCACGGGGATTCCCGTACGTGCACGTCGACGCCTCGTCGTACAGCAGGCCCATCCTGGAACGACTGGGCTTCGTGGCGCTGGGGACCACCACCCCCTACGTTCTGGAGGCGGACGGCGCGCAGGCCCGCTAACTTTTTTGAAGAGATCTCCGCGGCGATGTCGAAAGCGCGGCGTCGGCTTCTACCTCCTCATGAGAAGCAACCCGAGGCACGAGCCGAGAAGCGGGCCGGCAAGCCCGCTCCGACCTTGAGGAGAACGTCATGAAGTACATGCTCCTGATGCAGTTCAGCGCCGAGCAGCAGAGCGAGTTCCCGCCGCTCGACACCTGGTCGCCCGACGAGGTCAAGGCGCACATCGCCTTCATGGGCGAGACGAACGCGACGCTGCGGAAGAACGGCGAGTTCGTCGACGCCCAGGGCCTCGCGATGCCCGACACCGCACGGATCGTGCGGGCCCACGGCAAGGACGCGCCGGTGATCACGGAAGGGCCCTTCCCGGAGACGAAGGAGTTCCTCGCCGGGTACTGGATCGTGGACTGCGCGAGCGACGAGCGGGCCGTGGAGCTGGCCGCGCACGTGTCGACGGCGCCCGGCCGCGGCGGCCGCCCCCTGAACATGCCGATCGAGCTCCGCCAGGTGATGTCGGGACCGCCCGAGGACCTGTGACCGAACGCCGCGACACCCCCGTGGACGACCTGCTGCGCAGCCTCGCGCCGCAGGTCGTCGGCGTGCTCACCCGCCGCTTCGGCGACTTCGACGCCGCGGAGGACGCGGTGCAGGAGGCGCTCCTCGACGCGCTGCGGCAGTGGCCGGAGGATGGCGTTCCGGACAACCCGCGCGGCTGGCTGATCACCGTGGCCCGGCGCCGGATGACGGAGGCCGTGCGCAGCGAGCAGGCGCGGCGCCGTCGCGAGGACCTGGTCGCCGCGCGCACCCCCGCCGACCGGCAGGCCGCCCCCGGCGCGGACAGCGACGGCCCCGCGGACCGGGACGACACGCTGACCCTGCTGTTCCTGTCCTGCCATCCGGCGCTCACCCCGGCCTCGGCGATCGCGCTGACGCTGCGCTGCGTGGCCGGTCTGACGACGGCGGGGATCGCGCGGGCGTTCATGGTGCCCGAGGCGACGATGGGGCAGCGCATCAGCCGGGCGAAGGGGCGCATCAAGGCGTCCGGGGTACCGTTCCGGATGCCGGGGAAGGACGAGTGGCCCGAGCGGCTCGACGCCGTGCTGCACGTCCTGTACCTGATCTTCAACGAGGGGTACGCGACGACGGAGGGCCCCGACCTGCAGCGCGTGGAGCTGTCCCGCGAGGCGATCCGGCTGACCCGCGCGGTGCACGCGCTGCTGCCCGACGACAGCGAGGTGACGGGGCTGCTCGCCCTGATGCTGCTCGGCCAGGCCCGCAGTACCGCCCGCACCGGGCCCAGCGGGGAGCTGATCCCGCTGGCCGAGCAGGACCGTACCCGCTGGGACGCGGCGGCCATCGAGGAGGGCGTCGCGCTGATCACCGCGGCACTGCCGCGCGGCCCCGTCGGCCCGTACCAGGTGCAGGCCGCGATCGCCGCCGTGCACGACGAGGCGAAGACCGCCGAGCTCACCGACTGGCCGCAGATCCTCGCCCTGTACGGCGTCCTGGAACAGATCTCGCCGAACCCCTTCGTGGCGCTGAACCGGGTCGTGGCGGCGGCGATGGTGGAGGGTCCGGAGGCGGGCCTCGCGGCGTTGCGGCCGCTGGAGTCGGATCCGCGCCTTCACGGACATCACCGGCTGTTCGCGGTGCGGGCGCATCTGCGTCGGCTCGCCGGGGACCGGGACGGCGCGATCGCCGACTACCGGGCCGCGGCCGCGCGCACGGCGAGCCTGCCCGAGCGGCACCATCTCACCCTGATGGCCGCCGAGTTGGGCGCGTCTCAGGCGGGCGCGTCCAAGAACTCCGCGACCCGCGCCACGAAGAACTCCTCGTCGTCGAGCCAGGGGTAGTGCGCGGCGCCGGGCTGGACGACGACCTGTGCGCGCGGGTAGCTCGCGGCGGAGCGGTGCACCAGTGCGGGGTCAGGACCGCCGTCCAGCTCACCGGCGAGCAGCAGTACCGGGGCGGTGAGACGCGCGAGGGCGGCGTGCAGGGCCGGCGGGTCGAAGGCGCCTTCGGAGGCGAAGAGTTCGGCCGCCCGCTCGTGGTACTGGTCGTCACCGCGTGCGGCGTGCTCCTGGGCGCGCGTGTCCCACCGCCCGTAGAAGAAGGCTTCGTAGGCGTAGTCCGCGTCCGGCCGCCCGGCGAGGAACTTCTCCAGCTCGGGGTAGGCCTTGTCGAACCACGGCTCGGCGCGCCGCAGGTGCGCCGCGGCCCGTCGGTCGTCGGCGCTCGGCGCCAGGCCGAGGGCGCGCTGCGGAGAAGTGACCAGGGCCAGGCGCGCGACCCGCTCCGGCCGTCGGGCCGCGTACAGGGCCGCGAGGTTGCCTCCCGCCGAGTGCGCGAGGACGTCCATCCGGTCGAGGCCCAGGTGGAGCCGGAGCGCCTCCACGTCGTCCACCTGCCGGTCGCAGCGGTACGTCCCCTCGTCGACCGGCACCGCCGACTGCCCGGTCCCGCGCAGGTCGAGGAGGTGCAGGGTGCGATGGGCGGTGAGACCGCCGAGGTCGCCGAGGTACTCGGAGTCCCTCATCGGCCCGCCCGGCAGGCAGACCAGGGGCGGGCCCGACCCGCGTACGTGACAGGCCAGTTCCGTGCCGTCCGGCGCGCTGAACGTGAACATGACGCGATCATCACAGGGGCACGGCGCGGAGGGCAACGCCTTTGCGCGACACCGCCCCCAACACGATGTCCCGCACCTCTTGACGTGGGCGGCTTCTCCTTGAATTACTGACGACCAGAAAGTCAACCGAATGATCGGTCGGGAGTTCGGGAGTGCGGTCGATGACGACGCAATGGTGGGACGAGGGCGAGCGCCTGGGCGCTGCGGAGCTGCGGGAACTGCAGCTGGAGCGGCTGCGGGACACGCTGGGCCGGGTGTACGAACGGGTGCCGTTCTACCGGGAGGCCTTCGACAAGGCGGGGGTGCGCCCCGAGGACTGCCGGGCCCTGGAGGACCTGGCCCGCTTCCCGTTCACGACGAAGGCGGACCTGCGGGACAACTATCCCTTCGGGATGTTCGCCGTGGATCAGAGCGACGTGCGCCGGCTGCACGCGTCCAGCGGGACGACGGGCCTGCCCACGGTCGTCGGCTACACCGAGGCCGATCTGTCGATGTGGGCCGACATGGTGGCACGGGCGATCCGCGCGGCGGGCGGCAGGCCCGGCCACAAGGTCCATGTGGCGTACGGGTACGGCCTGTTCACGGGCGGGCTCGGCGCGCATTACGGCGCGGAGCGGCTCGGCTGCACGGTCATCCCGGCGTCCGGCGGCATGACCGCGCGCCAGGTCCGCCTCATCCAGGACCTCGAGCCCGAGATCATCATGGTGACGCCCTCGTACATGCTGACCCTGCTCGACGAGTTCGAGCGCCAGGGCATCGACGCACGCTCCTCGTCGCTGAAGGTCGGCATCTTCGGCGCCGAGCCGTGGACGCAAGAGATGCGCCGGGAGATCGAGGAGCGGGCCGGGATCGACGCGGTCGACATCTACGGGCTCTCGGAGGTCGTCGGCCCGGGTGTCGCGCAGGAGTGCGTGGAGACGAAGGACGGGCTGCACATCTGGGAGGACCACTTCTACCCCGAGGTCGTGGACCCGATCACGGGCGAGGTGGTGCCCGAGGGGGAGCCGGGCGAACTGGTCTTCACGTCGCTGACGAAGCAGGCCATGCCCGTGATCCGGTACCGGACGAGGGACCTGACGCGGCTGCTGCCGGGGACGGCGCGGCCCGCGTTCCGCCGCATGGAGAAGATCACCGGCCGCAGCGACGACATGGTGATCCTGCGCGGGGTGAACCTGTTCCCCACGCAGGTCGAGGAGATCGTCCTGCGCACCCCCGGCGTGGCGCCCCACTTCCAGCTCCGGCTGACCCGCGAGGGGCGGATGGACGCGCTGACGGTCCGCGCCGAGGCCCGCCCCGACGCGAGCGCAGAGGACCGGGCGGCCGCGGCCCGGGCCATCGCGGCGGGCATGAAGGACGGGGTCGGGGTGACGGTGGCCGTCGAGATCGTCGACCCGGAGACGCTGGAGCGGTCAGTGGGCAAGATCAAACGGATCGTGGATCTGCGCCGGCCCTAGGCACCGTCCCCGTCGAGTCCTGACTGGAACAGGATTCCACCGCGTCTAGGATGGGCGTATGGCAACCAGGACGCGCCGCGCGGAACGACGGCAGGAACCGCTCTCCCGGGAGCGCATCGTCGCAGCCGCCGTCGAGCTCCTCGACACGGTCGGCGAGAGCGGGCTCACGTTCCGCGTCCTGGCGGAGCGGCTCGCGACCGGCCCCGGGGCGATCTACTGGCACGTCGCGGGCAAGGCCGAACTCCTCGGCGCCGCCACCGAGGCGGTCGTCGAGGCCGCCGTCACCCCCGGCGACGGCCACGCAGGGACACCGCAGGACGAGATCCGCGCCCTCGCCCTCGGCCTGTTCGACGCGATCGACACCCATCCGTGGGTCGGCACGCAGCTCGCCATGGCGACGGGGCAGGGCCCGGTGCTGCAGGTCTTCGAGCGCATCGGCCGCCGGATCCGGGCGCTCGGGGTGCCCGAGGCCGCCTGGTTCACCGCCGCGTCGGCGCTGATGAACTACATCCTCGGCGTGGCCGGACAGAACGCCGCGAATACCCGGGCGGCCCCGCCGGGCGTCACCGACCGGGCGGCGTTCCTCGACGCCGTGGCAAGCGAGTGGTCGTCGCTCGACGCGGACGCGTACTCCTTCACCCGCAGCGTCGCCGGCCAGCTGCGCGAGCACGACGACCGGGCGGAGTTCCTCGCCGGGATCGACCTCGTGCTCGCCGGAATCACCGCGGGTCTGCGAACCGGTCCCTGAGCTCCCGCTTGAGGATCTTGCCGCTGGCGTTGCGCGGCAGCCCGTCCACGAACAGCACCCGCTTGGGCGCCTTGAAGTGGGCGAGCCGCTCGCGTGCGTGCGCGAGCAGTTCGGCCTCCGTCACCTCGCCCGCACGGACGACGACGGCGGTCACCGCCTCGATCCACCGCGGGTCCGGCAGCCCGATCACCGCGGTCTCGGCGACGGCCGGATGCGTGTAGAGGGCGTCCTCGACCTGGCGCGAGGCGACCAGCACGCCACCGGAGTTGATGACGTCCTTCACCCGGTCCACGACGGTGAAGTAGCCTTCGCCGTCGCGCACGGCGAGGTCTCCGGACCTGAACCAGCCGTCGCGGAAGGCCCGTTCGCTCTCCTCGGGCTTGTCCCAGTAGCCGTCGCACAGCTGCGGCGAGCGGTAGACGACCTCGCCGGGCGTGCCGTCGGGCACGTCCTTGCCGTCCTCGTCGACGACCTTCGCCTCGACGAACAGGACGGGCCGCCCGCACGAGTCCATCCGTCCCTCGTGCTCATCGGGCCCGAGGACGGCGGCCAGGGGGCCGATCTCGCTCTGTCCGAAGCAGTTGTAGAAGGCGAGGTGCGGCAGCCGTGCGCGCAGTCGCTCCAGTACGGGCACCGGCATGATGGACGCGCCGTAGTACGCCTTGCGCAGCCCGCCGAGGTCGCGGCGCGCGAAGTCCGGGTGCTGCGACAGGCCGATCCACACGGTCGGCGGCGCGATGAGGCTGTCGGCATCGCCCGCCTCGACCAGGTCGAAGATCCGCCCGGCGTCGGGCCCGTCGAGGACCGTGTTCGTGGCGCCGACCGCGAGGTAGGGCAGCAGGAAGACGTGCATCTGGGCCGAGTGGTACAGCGGCAGCGAGTGGACCGGGCGGTCCGTCGCCTTCAGGTCGAGGGCGTGGATCGCGCTCACGTACTCGTGCACGAGGGCGCGGTGCGACATCCGGGCGCCTTTGGGCAGGGCCGTCGTACCGGAGGTGTAGAGGAGCTGGACGAGGTCGTCGGGGCCCGGCTGCGGTCCGTCGTACGGGTCGGCGACCGCGAGACGCGCGAGCAGCGAGTCGTCGGCGTCGTGCAGCACCAGCGTCCTCGTTCCGTGCGGCAGGCGGTCGGCGAGATCGGCGTCGGTGAGGACCAGCGCGCTGCCCGACTGGCCGACGATGTAGGCCAGGTCGTCGCCCGTCAGGTTCTGGTTGACGGGGACGTGCACGAGGCCCGCGCGGGAGCAGGCCAGGAACGCGATGAGATACGCGTCCGAGTTGTGGCCATAGGCGCCGACCCGGTCGCCGGGCGCGAGACCCAGTCCGCGCAGGGCGCCGGCGGCGCGGGAGACGGCGTCGTCCAGTTCCTCGTACGTCCAGGTGCGCGGTCCGTAGCGCAGGGCGGTCCGCGCCGGGGTGCGCCGGGCGCTGCGGCGCAGCACGCCGTCGACGGTGCTGCCCGCTGCTTCGGCTGCCGTTGACCTCGTCATGGCGTGATCCTGTGCGCCCGCGGACGCCAGGTCAAGACGTGCGCGCGCGGCCCGCGGCAGCCTCCATACCCGTTGGTGCGCTCAACCACCCCTGTCCGTAATGCAGTTGGGAGCACGATGCGCACCCGCCCGAGCCACAGACGCCTCGCGGTCGTCGGGATCGCTCCGCTGACCGCGCTGACCACCACGGCCTCGCTACGGCGGCACCGAGTCGCTCGGCGTGTGGAACAAGGTCGAGCCGACCTGGGACCCGGCGGGCGGCGGCTACACGGAGGTCGTGCACGGCTCCAGCTACATCCAGGCCGTCGGCTGGGACGGCGGACGCTGCCCGGTGGCGCGCACGCCGCTCACGTACTCCCAGTCGTCGAACCCCCACTCGCCGCACTACAGCGACCAGACCCACCTCTTCTCGCGGAAGAAGTGGGTCACGGAGCGCTTCTGCGAGCGGGACATCCTGCGCTCGCCCGCGCTGAAGGTGGTGCGCGTGCGCGGCTGACGCCGTCCGCCTGCCGGGAGGGGCGGTGTCACACCGCCCGGGTCCGCCCCTCCCAGTACGGGTCCCGCAGCCGCCGCTTGTACAGCTTTCCGTTCGGGTCGCGGGGCATCGTCTCGATGAAGTCGAGGCTCTTGGGCCGCTTGTAGCCCGCCAGTCGGGACTCGCAGTGGGCGAGGATCTCGGCGGCGAGCGCGTCGCCCGCCGTGTGCCCCTCGGTGACCTCCACCACGGCCTTGACCTCCTCGCCCCAGTCGTCGTGGGGGATGCCGAACGCGGCGGCGTCGGCGACGGCCGGGTGGGTGAGGAGTGCGGACTCGATCTCGGCGGGGTAGATGTTCACGCCACCGGAGATGATCATGTCGATCTTGCGGTCGCGGAGGAAGAGGTAGCCGTCCTCGTCGAGGATGCCGAGGTCGCCGACGGTGAAGAAGTCGCCGATGCGGTTCTTCTTCGTCTTGGCCTCGTCCTTGTGGTACGAGAATCCGCCGGTCCTCATCTGCATGTAGACGGTGCCGAGTTCACCGGCGGGCAGCCGGTTGCCGTCGTCGTCGAAGATGGCCAGCTCGCTGATGGGCCAGGCCTTGCCGACCGTGCCCGGCTTCTTCAGCCAGTCCTCGGCGGTGGCGAAGGCGCCGCCGCCCTCGCTCGCCGCGTAGTACTCCTCGACGCAGGTCCCCCACCAGTCGATCATGGCGCGCTTGACGTGGTCGGGGCAGGGCGCGGCGCCGTGGATGGCGTGCCGCATGGAGGTCACGTCGTAGCGGTCCCTGGTCTCCTGCGGGAGGGCGAGGAGGCGGTGGAACTGGGTCGGCACCATGTGCGTGTGCGTGCACTTGTGGGCGTCGATGACCCGCAGCATCTCCTCGGGCGACCACTTGTCCATGAGGACGACGGGGTGCCCGATGTTCAGTGCG
Organism: Streptomyces sp. SID14478; assembly: GCF_010548525.1. GTDB lineage: Bacteria > Actinomycetota > Actinomycetes > Streptomycetales > Streptomycetaceae > Streptomyces. Next base: position 2,081 of record NZ_JAAGMG010000671.1, on the reverse strand, counting down.
GCGCCCGCGAACTGGAGCACGGCCGTGTGGTAGAGCGGCGAGCACACGAGGTGCACGTTCCCCTCGAACGGCTTGATGCCGAAGATGCCGAGGAAGCCGCCGAGGTAGGCCTCCTCGGGGAGCTTGTCCTGCAGCGGGCGGCGGATGCCGCGCGGGCGCCCCGTCGTGCCCGAGGTGTAGTTCATGACCCAGCCGAGGGTCCGGTCCCGCGGCGCCGACTCGCTCTGCCCGTCGAGGAGTTCGGCGTACGGCCGGAAGGTGTCGACGGCGCCGACGGCGTACCGGTGCGTCGCCGGCAGCTTCGCCTCGTCGGCCGCGTGCCGCGCCTGCTCGGCGAACCGTTCGTGCGCGATCAGGACCTTCGCCCCGGAGTCGGCGACGATCCAGGCGATCTCCGGGCCGACGAAGTGATGGTTGACGGGCACGAGGTAGAAGCCCGCCTGGGACGCGGCGAGATAGGCGGTGAAGAACTCGACCCCGTTCGGCAGGACGACGGCGAACGCGTCCCCGCGCTGCATCCCGGCCGCGCGCAGGCCGTGCACCATCTGGTTGACGGCCGCGTGCAGGCGGCCCGCGGTCCATTCCTCGCCGTCCGGGGCGACGAGCACCGCCCGACCGGGGTCGGCGGCGGCCTGCGCCCAGAAGCCGTTCGGGGGTGCGGAGTCGGTGGCTGTGCTCACGGGGTCGTCCCTTCTACGTGTACGTGTGTCGGTCCGGGCCGCGCGGGGGCGCGCCGGGCGGTCACCGCCCGGCGACCTTGTTGATCCGGTCGATCGCCTTCTCGAAACCGCGGGTCAGGTCGTCGAAGACCGCCTGGACGCTGCGTTCCTCGTTCATGCGGCCGACGATCTGGCCGACGGGGGTGCCGAGCAGCGGTTCCACCTCGTACTTCTGGATGCGCGAGACCGCCTCGGCGACGAGCAGGCCCTGCAGCGGCATCGGCAGCGTGCCGGGCCCCGCCGGGTCGTCCCAGGCGTCCGTCCACTGCGTGCGCAACTGGCGGGCCGGCTTGCCGGTCAGGGCGCGGGAGCGCACCGTGTCGCCGGAGCCCGCGGCGAGCAGTTTGCGGGTCAGGGCGGGCGAGCTCATGTCGGCCTCCGTGGTGGTCAGCCAGACCGAGCCGAGCCAAACACCCTGCGCACCGAGCGCGAAGGCGGCCGCTGCCTGCTGCCCGCTGCCGATGCCGCCCGCCGCGAGCACGGGCAGCGGCGCGACGGCCTCGACGGCCTCGGGGGTCAGCACCATCGAGGCGATCTCGCCGGTGTGACCGCCCGCTTCGTAGCCCTGGGCGACGACGATATCGATGCCGGCCTCGGCGTGCTTGCGGGCGTGCCGGGCGCTGCCGGCCAGCGCGGCGACGAGGACGTCGTGCGCGTGGGCGCGGGCGATGACGTCGGCGGGGGGTGAACCGAGCGCGTTGGCGAGGAGTTTGATCGGGTAGTCGAAGGCGACGTCGAGCTGATTGCGGGCGACCTGCTCCATCCAGCCGGTGATGCGCCAGCCGGACGCCTCGCCCTCGGCGAGCTCGGGCACCGCGTGCTTGGCGAGGGTCTCCTGGACGAACTGCCGGTGGCCTTCGGGGATCATGGCCTCGACGTCCGCCTCCGTCACCCCCTCGACCTTCTTCGCGGGCATCACGACGTCGAGCCCGTACGGCCGGCCGTCGGCGTGCCCCTGCAGCCAGTCCAGGTCGCGTTTGAGGTCGTCGGGTGCCGTGTAGCGGACCGCGCCGAGCACGCCGAAGCCTCCTGCCCTGCTGATGGCGGCCGCCACCGCAGGGAACGGCGTGAAGCCGAAGACGGCGTGCTCGATCCCCAGTTTCTTGCTCAGCTCCGTCTGCATGGCCGCAGGATGCCGCAGTGAACCGGCCGACGGAAGAGCTTTTCTGATGCAGCGTCAGATTCTTCACCGGGCGGTCACCGCGCGCGCGACGGTTGACACGGGGCGGGGCTGACATGAAAGTTTCATCCGTCGCGCGAGATCCCGAAAGATACTTTCAGGAGGCCTGTTCATGACGTCAGGGGACCAGGAAAGATCACGGACCGGCCTCACCCGGCGCCGGCTGGGCGCCGCCGGCCTCG
>NZ_JAAGMG010000631.1 GCF_010548525.1 Streptomyces sp. SID14478 | reverse complement strand
TCCTCGAACTGAAGTCGACGATCAACACGATGGTCGACCAGCTCTCCGCCTTCGCCGACGAGGTCACCCGCGTCGCCCGCGAGGTCGGCACCGAGGGCCAGCTCGGCGGCCGCGCCCAGGTCCGCGGCGTCTCCGGGGTCTGGAAGGACCTCACCGACAACGTCAACTTCATGGCGTCGAACCTGACTTCACAGGTGCGCAACATCGCCCAGGTCACCACGGCCGTGGCCAACGGCGACCTGAGCCAGAAGATCACCGTCGACGCGCAGGGCGAGATCCTCGAACTGAAGTCGACGATCAACACGATGGTCGACCAGCTCTCCGCCTTCGCCGACGAGGTCACCCGCGTCGCCCGCGAGGTCGGCACCGAAGGCCAACTCGGCGGCCGCGCCCAGGTCCGCGGCGTCTCCGGAGTCTGGAAGGACCTCACCGACAACGTCAACTTCATGGCGGACAACCTGACCTCCCAGGTCCGCAACATCGCGCTCGTGTCCACGGCCGTGGCCCAGGGCGACCTCGGCAAGAAGATCACGGTCGAGGCGAAGGGCGAGATCCTCGAACTGAAGTCGACGATCAACACGATGGTCGACCAGCTCTCCGCCTTCGCCGACGAGGTCACCCGCGTCGCCCGCGAGGTCGGCACCGAAGGGAACCTGGGCGGCCAGGCCCAGGTGCGCGGCGTGGCTGGCGTCTGGAACGACCTGACCGAGAACGTCAACTTCATGGCGTCGAACCTGACTTCACAGGTCCGCAACATCGCCCAGGTCACCACGGCCGTGGCCCAGGGCGACCTCTCCAAGAAGATCTCGGTCGACGCGCGCGGCGAGATCCTGGAGCTGAAGGACACGGTCAACACGATGGTGGAGCAGCTGCGCGGCTTCGCCGACGAGGTGACCCGCGTGGCCCGCGAGGTCGGCACCGACGGCCGCCTCGGCGGGCGTGCAACCGTGCACGGCGTGTCGGGCGTCTGGAAGGACCTGACCGACAACGTCAACTACATGGCGGACAACCTGACCTCCCAAGTGCGCAACATCGCGCAGGTCGCCACGGCCGTGGCCCAGGGCGACCTCTCCAAGAAGATCGACGTCGACGCGCGCGGCGAGATCCTCGAACTCAAGACGACCATCAACACGATGGTCGACACGCTCTCCTCCTTCTCCTCCGAGGTCACGCGCGTGGCCCGCGAGGTCGGCTCCCAGGGCCAACTCGGCGGCCAGGCACGGGTGGAGGGCGTGTACGGCACCTGGAAGCGCCTGACGACGAACGTGAACGAGCTGGCCCTGAACCTGACGACGCAGGTCCGTGCCATCGCCGAGGTCGCGTCCGCGGTGACCTCGGGCGACATGTCCCGCTCCATCACGGTGGATGCCCAGGGCGAGGTCGCCGAGCTGAAGGACAACATCAACCTGATGGTGGCCAACCTGCGTGAGACGACCCGCGCGAAGGACTGGCTGGAGTCGAACCTGGCGCGCCTCGCGGCCCTGATGCAGGGGCACCGCGACCTCATGGAGGTCGCGGACCTGATCCTGCGCGAGCTGACCCCGCTGGTGAACGCGCAGTACGGCGCCTTCTTCCTCGCGGAGCCGGACGAGGACGACACGGCGATCCGAACGGCCATTCCCACCAAGGGACTTGCCTATATCGCGGGGTACGGATCGGCCGCCGCTTCGGTCGTCGACACGGGCGGCATGCCGGTGCACGGCCTGGTCCGGCAGGCGGCCCTGGAGAAGAAGCGCATCCTGGTGGAGGAGGCCCCACCGGACTACATCAAGATCAACAGCGGTCTGGGCGAGGCCTCCCCCGCCTCCGTCGTCATCATCCCGATCCCCTTCGAGGACAAGCTCCTCGGCGTCATCGAGCTGGCGTCCTTCTCCCGCTTCTCCGACGTCCACCTGGCCTTCTTCGACCAGTTCGTGAACACCATCGGCGTCGCGATCAACACCATCATCGCCAACTCCCGCACCGAGTCCCTGCTCGGCGAGTCCCAGCGCCTGGCGACCCAGCTGCAGGAACGGAGCGACGAACTCCAGCGCCAGCAGGGCGAATTGCAGCGCTCGAACGCCGAACTGGAGGAAAAGGCCGCCCTGTTGGCCACGAGTTCCCAGTACAAGTCGGAGTTCCTGGCGAACATGTCGCACGAGCTGCGCACGCCGCTCAACTCCCTGCTCATCCTGGCCCGACTCCTGTCCGACAACCCGGACGGCCATCTCAACGACCAGGAAGTCCAGTTCGCGACGACGATCCACCGCTCCGGCTCGGACCTCCTCCAGCTCATCAACGACATCCTGGACCTGTCGAAGATCGAGGCCGGGCGGATGGACGTACGCCCCAAGAAGCTCCCCCTCATCAAGCTCCTCGACTACGTCCACGCGACCTTCCGGCCCATCACCCTCGACCGGGGCCTCGCCTTCGAGGTGTCGGTCGGCGAGGACGTGCCGCGCGAGGTCTTCTCCGACGAACAGCGCCTCCAGCAGATCCTGCGCAACCTCCTGTCGAACGCGATCAAGTTCACCGCCAACGGCAAGGTGGAGCTGCGCGTGAGCCGGGTCAAGGACCCCGAGCACAAGTACGTGCGCGAGGCCGAGGACCTGATGGCGTTCGCCGTGTCCGACACCGGCATCGGCATCGCCCGCGACAAACTCCCCGTCATCTTCGAGGCGTTCCAGCAGGCCGACGGCACCACCAACCGCAAGTACGGCGGCACGGGGCTCGGTCTGTCCATCAGCCGGGAGATCGCCGGACTGCTCGGCGGCCGCATCATCGCCGAGAGCGAACCCGGCGAGGGCTCCACCTTCACCCTGTACGTCCCCGTGGTCTATCCCGGCCACGAGCCGGTTGCCGAAGCCCCGCCGCTCCACCGCGCCCCGGACCGGACGCCGCTGCTCCCGGCGCAACTGGCCGAGCCCACCGAGGCGTTCACGATCCACGAGCAGGAGGACAACTGGCCGACGCCGACGAAGCTGGAGCAGTGGAAGACCGGCCTGGCGGGCAAGGTGCTGCCGGGCCGCCGCGTCCTCATCGTCGACGACGACATCCGCAACGTGTTCGCGCTCACGCACGTGCTCGGCCGGGTGGGCATGCCCGTCCTCTACGCGGAGAACGGCCGGGAGGGCATCGAGACCCTCGACGGCAACCCGGACATCGAACTCGTCCTGATGGACATCATGATGCCGGAGATGGACGGTTATGAGACGATCTCCGTCATTCGCGGGACACCACGCTGGGCAGGTCTGCCGATCGTGGCCCTCACCGCCAAGGCCATGCCCGGCGACCGGGAGAAATCGATCGCCAAGGGCGCCAACGACTACGTACCCAAACCGGTGGACGTCGATCAGCTGCTGACCGTCGTGTGCGACCTCCTGGCCCCCGAGGTCGACGACACCACGGACGAACCCACCGCATCAGGGGAACAGGAGAGCACCGTCGATCCTGTCGCCCCGCCGACGATCGAGTGAGGCACCGTCACCATGACCACCGCAGAAACGAGTTCGGACGAACGGGCCAGCATCCTCCTGGTCGACGACATGGAGGACAATCTGGTCGCACTGGAAGCAGTGCTGGGCTCCCTCAACGAGCCGCTGGTGCGGGCGCGTTCGGGCGAGGAGGCGATGAAGGCGCTGCTGCGCCGCCGCTTCGCGGTCGTCCTGCTCGACATCCGGATGCCCGGCATGGACGGCTTCGAGACGGCGACGAACATCAAGCGCCTGGACCAGACGAAGGACGTCCCCATCATCTTCCTCACGGGCACGGACGCCGACGCCGGGTACGCCTTCCGCGGCTACGCGACGGGCGCGGCCGACTACTTGACCAAGCCCTTCGACCCCTGGGTGCTGCGCGCGAAGGTCACCGTCTTCCTGGACCTGCACCGCAAGACGCAGCAGCTGGAGCGGCTGCTGGCCCGCGAGCAGCGGCAGTTCGACGCGCTGACGTCCCGGATGGCCTCGATCGAGCGGCAGCTGGCCGCGCACGCGGCGCCCGACGTCCGCGAGCTGCGCGGTGACATCGCCCGCATGCAGGAGACCCTCCGCACGATGAGGCGCCCCTGATCCGACGGGAGCGGGGCGCCTCGACCGCGCGTCACGGAACCGCTATCCCTCGCGGGACCCGGCGTACATCTCGTCGAGCAGCTCCTTGTACTGCCGCTCGACGACGGGCCGCTTGAGCTTGAGGCTGGGCGTCAACTCGCCGTGCTCGATGTCGAGATCACGCGGCAGCAGCTTGAACTTCTTGATGGTCTGCCACTTCTGGAGACCCTGGTTCAGCTCCTGGACGTACCCGTCGATGAGCTGGACCGTGGCGGGCGCGGCCATGATCTGCGCGTACGACGCACCGCCGAGCCCGTTCTCCTTGGCCCAGTCCAGGATGGCGGGCTCGTCGAGCGAGATGAGCGCGGAGCAGAAGTTCCGGTCGGCCCCGTGCACCAGGATGTTGGACACGTACGGGCACACGGCCTTGAACTGTCCCTCGACCTCGGCCGGCGCGATGTACTTGCCGCCGGAGGTCTTGATCAGGTCCTTCTTCCGGTCGGTGATCCGCAGGTACCCGTCCGCGGAGAGCTCGCCGATGTCACCGGTGTGGAACCATCCGTCGCTCTCCAGCACCTCGACGGTCTTCTCGGGCAGCCCGTGGTAGCCCTCCATGATGCCGGGGCCGCGCAGCAGGATCTCCCCGTCGTCCGCGATCCGCACCTCGGTGCCGGGCAGCGGCTTGCCGACGGTGCCGGTCCGGTACGCCTCGCCGGGGTTGACGAAGGACGCGGCCGACGACTCGGTCAGGCCGTAGCCCTCCAGGATGTGCACGCCCGCGCCGGCGAAGAAGTAGCCGATCTCGGGCGCGAGCGCCGCCGACCCGGACACACAGGCCCGCAGCCGCCCGCCGAAGGCCTCCCGCAGCTTGCTGTAGACCAGCGCGTCGGCGACCTTGTGCTTGGACGCGAGCCCGAAGGGAACCGAATTCACGCCGGTCCTGCGGAAGTTGTCCTGGCTGACCTTCGCGTACTCGCGCGCGACGCCGGCCGCCCACTGGAAGATCTTGTACTTGGCGTTGCCCCCGGCGCGCGCCTTGGCGGCGACCCCGTTGTAGACCTTCTCGAAGATGCGCGGCACGGCCGCCATGTACGTGGGCTGCACGATCGGCAGATTCTCGATGATCTTGTCGACGCGGCCGTCGACGGCGGTCACGTGCCCGACCTCGATCTGCCCGCTGGTCAGCACCTTGCCGAAGACGTGCGCGAGCGGCAGCCACAGGTACTGCACGTCGTCCGCGCCGACCAGGCCCGTCGCGGAGATCGCCTTCGCCATGTACGACCAGTTGTCGTGCGGCAGCCGTACGCCCTTGGGCCGCCCGGTGGTCCCGGAGGTGTAGATGAGCGTGGCGAGCTGGTCCTTGCGGATCGCCGCGACGCGCTCCTTGACGACGTCCGGGTTCTTCTCCAGGTAGGCGGCGCCGCGCGTCTCCAGGTCCTCCAGGGTGAGCAGCCAGCCGTCGGGGTCCGAGGCGTCGGGCTCCACCCCTGTCGCGTCGATCACGACCACGTGGCGCAGCTCGGGCAGGTCGGCCCGCCGCTCGCGCGCCTTGGCGAGCTGCGCGGCGTCCTCGGCGACGAGCACCTTCGACGCGGAGTCGGACAGGATGAACGCCGACTCCTCGGCGTTGGTCTGCGGGTAGATCGTGGTGGTCGCCGCGCCCGCGCACATGATGCCGAGGTCGGCGAGGATCCACTCGACCCGCGTCGAGGCGGCCAGCGCCACCCGCTCCTCGGGCTGCACGCCCAGCTCGACGAGGCCGGCCGAGATGGCGTAGACCCGCTGCGCGGCGCCCGCCCAGCTCAAGGACTTCCAGTCGTCGGGGCCCTGGCCGGAGGGGGCGGGCACCGGGTAGCGGTAGGCCTCGGCATCCGGTGTGGCCGCCACGCGCTCCAGGAAGAGAGACGCCACGGACGGCGGCCGGTTCTCGATCAGGGTCTGTGTGTCGCTCACGACGTCCTCCGGGGGCCCGCGGCTGTGTGCAAACGCGGCTTGTTTAACTGGCGAGTAACCATTGAGCAGTGATCAGCGTAAGGGGCGCTCGCCCGGCGCGTAAGAGGCCCCGGCAGTGAACTTGCGCGGGCGCGCCCCAGGGGCCCCGGCGCACACACGGCCCACACAGAAAAACGAGGGGCCCGGCACGCTTGTGTGCGTACCGGGCCCCTCGTGAAGGCGCCGCCGCCGGACGGTTCCGGGGCCGGCCGGCTACTTCTTGCTCTTGGCACCGCCGCTGTCGTCGCTGGACAGAACCGCGATGAAGGCTTCCTGCGGCACCTCTACGGAGCCGACCATCTTCATGCGCTTCTTGCCCTCCTTCTGCTTCTCGAGCAGCTTGCGCTTACGGGAGATGTCACCGCCGTAACACTTGGCGAGGACGTCCTTGCGGATGGCGCGGATGGTCTCGCGGGCGATGACCCGGGAGCCGATCGCGGCCTGGATGGGCACCTCGAAGGCCTGCCGCGGGATCAGCTCGCGCAGCTTGGCGACGAGCCGCACGCCGTACGCGTAGGCCTGGTCGCGGTGCGTGACGGCGGAGAAGGCGTCGACCTTGTCGCCGTGCAGCAGGATGTCGACCTTCACCAGGTTCGCGGTCTGCTCGCCGGTGGGCTCGTAGTCCAGGGAGGCATACCCGCGGGTCTTGGACTTCAGCTGGTCGAAGAAGTCGAAGACGATCTCGGCGAGCGGCAGCGTGTAGCGGATCTCCACGCGGTCCTCGGAGAGGTAGTCCATGCCGAGCAGGGTGCCGCGCCGGGTCTGGCACAGCTCCATGATCGAGCCGATGAACTCGCTCGGCGCGAGGATCGTGGCGCGCACGACCGGCTCGTAGACCTTGTCGATCTTGCCTTCGGGGAACTCGCTCGGGTTGGTGACGGTGTGCTCGGTGCCGTCCTCCATGTCGACGCGGTAGACCACGTTCGGCGCGGTGGCGATCAGGTCGAGCCCGAACTCGCGCTCCAGGCGCTCGCGGATCACGTCGAGGTGCAGCAGCCCGAGGAAGCCGACGCGGAAACCGAAGCCGAGGGCGGCGGAGGTCTCCGGCTCGTAGACCAGGGCGGCGTCGTTGAGCTGGAGCTTGTCCAGGGCCTCGCGCAGGTCCGGGTACTCCGAGCCGTCCAGCGGGTACAGGCCCGAGAACACCATCGGCTTGGGGTCCTTGTAGCCGCCGAGCGCCTCCGTCGCACCGTTGTGCAGGGAGGTAATCGTGTCACCGACCTTGGACTGACGCACGTCCTTCACGCCGGTGATGATGTAGCCCACCTCGCCGACGCCGAGGCCGTCGGCCGACAGCATCTCGGGCGAGTTGGTGCCGATCTCCAGCAGCTCGTGGGTGGCTCCGGTGGACATCATCCGGATCCGCTCGCGCTTGTTGAGCTGGCCGTCGACGACACGTACGTACGTGACGACGCCACGGTACGAGTCGTAGACCGAGTCGAAGATCATCGCGCGGGCCGGGGCGTCCGCGACGCCGACCGGGGCGGGGATCTCCTTGACGACCTTGTCGAGCAGCGCGTCCACGCCGACGCCGGTCTTCGCGGAGACCTTGAGCACGTCCTCGGGGTCGCAGCCGATGAGGTTGGCCAGTTCCTCGGAGAACTTCTCGGGCTGGGCGGCCGGCAGGTCGATCTTGTTCAGCACCGGGATGATCTTGAGGTCGTTCTCCATCGCCAGGTAGAGGTTGGCGAGGGTCTGGGCCTCGATGCCCTGGGCGGCGTCGACGAGCAGGACCGTGCCCTCGCACGCGGCGAGCGAGCGCGAGACCTCGTACGTGAAGTCCACGTGGCCCGGGGTGTCGATCATGTTGAGGATGTGGGTACTGCCCTGGTCCGGGCCCTCGGTGGGGGCCCAGGGCAGTCGCACCGCCTGGGACTTGATCGTGATGCCGCGCTCGCGCTCGATGTCCATCCGGTCGAGGTACTGAGCACGCATCTGCCGCTGCTCGACCACTCCGGTCAGCTGGAGCATCCGGTCGGCGAGCGTGGACTTGCCGTGGTCGATGTGCGCGATGATGCAGAAGTTGCGGATCAGAGCCGGGGCGGTACGGCTCGGCTCGGGCACATTGTTAGGGGTCGCGGGCACGCAGGGTCCTGTCTCTTGAGGCGCCTTATGCCTCGGGTCGGATCTATACGTAGCTTCCATCGTCCCATGGCCCGGGCACTGCGACCGGTTTGAGCCGGTGGGAGTACGGCTGCTACCGTGGGCAGCTGTGTCTCATGCCCTCTCAGCAGGAGGCACACACTCAGAGAAAATCATCGGCGCGGGACCCTCACCGGCCCCGTGCCTGAACCTGCAAAGGCTCATTTCGTGGCGAACATCAAGTCCCAGATCAAGCGGATCAAGACCAACGAGAAGGCTCGTCAGCGCAACAAGGCTGTCAAGTCCTCCCTGAAGACCGCGGTCCGCAAGGCCCGTGAGGCCGTTGCCGCGGGTGACCTCGAGAAGGCCACCGAGTTCCAGCGCGCTGCCGCGCGTGAGCTCGACAAGGCTGTCTCGAAGGGTGTCATCCACAAGAACCAGGCCGCCAACAAGAAGTCGGCGCTTGCTTCGAAGGTCGCGACCCTCAAGGGCTGAATCTGACGTCCAGGACCTGTTCCTGGACTCCTCTGGATCTTTTGTGATCTGACGCCGGAAGGACCCGGGCGGGCCCTCTCTCATCCGCCCCCGACCGGCACCCCCGAGCCGCACACGGCCTGCGTTCGCCACGCGGGTGCGGCTCACACAGAGCGTGATCCGAAGGCCCCGCTCCCCGCCCTTCCCAGGGCTCGGGGAGCGGGGCCTTCGGCATGTCCGCGGCCGTGGTCTACCCGCGCGAGCGCGCGGCCCGCGCGATCGTCACCACGGCCTTCTCCAGGGCGTACTCCGGGTCGTCCCCGCCGCCCTTCACGCCCGCGTCGGCCTCGGCCACGGCCCGCAGCGCCACGGAGACTCCGTCGGGGGTCCAGCCGCGCATCTGCTGGCGCACCCGGTCGATCTTCCACGGCGGCATGCCCAGCTCGCGCGCCAGGTCCGCGGGGCGCCCCCCGCGCGCGGACGACAGCTTCCCGATGGCCCGCACGCCCTGCGCGAGCGCGCTGGTGATCAGCACCGGCGCGACCCCGGTCGACAGCGACCAGCGCAGCGCCTCCAGGGCCTCCGCGGCCCGCCCCTCGACCGCCCGGTCGGCCACGGTGAAGCTGGACGCCTCGGCCCGGCCCGTGTAGTACCGCCCGACGACGGCCTCGTCGATCGTGCCCTCGATGTCGGAGCCGAGCTGGGTCACGGCCGAGGCCAGCTCCCGCAGATCGCTGCCGATGGAGTCGACGAGGGCCTGGCACGCCTCGGGGGTCGCGGAGCGCCCGAGCACCCGGAACTCGTTGCGCACGAAGGCGAGCCGGTCCGCCGGTTTGGTCATCTTCGGGCAGGCGACCTCCCGGGCTCCCGCCTTGCGCGCGGCGTCCAGGAGCCCCTTGCCCTTGACGCCTCCCGCGTGCAGCAGCACCAGCGTGATCTCCTCGGCGGGCGAGCCGAGGTACGCCTTCACGTCCTTGACCGTGTCCGCCGACAGGTCCTGCGCATTGCGCACGACGACGACCTTGCGCTCGGCGAACAGCGACGGGCTCGTCAGCTCGGCGAGCGTGCCGGGCTGCAGCTGGTCGGGGCTGAGGTCGCGCACGTCGGTGTCCGCGTCGGCGGCGCGGGCGGCCGCCACCACCTGCTGCACCGCGCGGTCGAGCAGCAGGTCCTCCTGGCCCACCGCGAGGGTGAGCGGGGCGAGGGGATCGTCGTTTGCACTCTTCCTGGCCATCGCCGACAAGCATCCCACGGGGTACTGACAACCCGGCCGGACCGCTCGTCGACGGCCCGGCTACGGCTCCTCGCGCCAGCCGTCCCACCCGGCCGCGAACGCGTCCAGTTCCCCGGGGTCGAGCCGGCCCCGGGGGTCCTCGACGACCACCAGCCACTGCGCGTCCTCGGCGTCGTCCTCACCGGCCAGCGCGTCCCGTACGAGCTGGGGCTCCTCGGCCACCCCGAACTGCTCGCCGAGCGCCTCGGCGACCGCCTCCGCGGCATCGCGGTCGGGCAGCACCAGTACGTGTCTCACATCGCTCACGTCCCCATTTTCCGGCACGCGCCGACCACCTCTGCACGCGGCATCTCCCGGCTCGCGCCGACCACCGCGGGACGCGGCATCTCCCGGCTCGCGCCGACCACTGCGGGACGCGGCATCCTCCGGCACGCGCCGACCGCTCTGTACGCGGCTCAGCCCTTGGGCACGATCTGCACGTCGAGGTCGATCTTGACGCTGGAGCCGACCACCGCGATGCCCCGCGCGAGCATGGTCTGCCAGCTGACGGTGAAGTCGTCGCGGTGCAGCTCGGTGGTGGCACGGCAGGCGGCCCGGGGCTCGCCCTCCATGCCGTTGCCCACGCCCAGGTACTCCGCGTCCAGGGTGACCGTGCGCGTCACGCCGTGCAGCGAGAGCGCGCCGGTGATGCCCCAGCGGCTGCCTCCGCGGTGCATGAAGCGTTCGCTGTAGAACTCCAGGGTCGGGAAGCGGTCGACGTCGAGGAAGTCGCCGGACCTCAGGTGGTCGTCGCGCATCTTCACGTTCGTGTCGATGGACGAGGCGTCGATGACGACGTGCATGGCGGACTGCTCGATGCGGTCGGCGACGCGCAGCGCGCCCGCGAACGTGTTGAACCGCCCGTGGATCCGCGCGAGCCCGATGTGCCGCGCGGTGAACGCGATCGAGGAGTGCGTCGGCTCGATCTCCCAGTCCCCGCGCGCGGGCAGCTGCGGCGGCGAGGCGACCTGGAGCATGACGTCACCGAGCGAGGCGTGCCCGCTCGCGGCGACGGAGGCGCTGCCGTGGAACGGGGCGTACCCTTCCGCCGACACGGCCAGCCGGTACTCGCCGGCGGGCACCGTCGTCACGAACGAGCCGAACGGGTCGGCGCCCCCGCTGACCACCTTGCGCCCCATCGCGTCGCTCACGGCGAACTCCGCGTCCTTCACCGGCTCGTTGACGGGATCGAGGGCCCGGCAGCTGAGCACTCCCGCACTCGGCGGCAGCGTCACCGCCGCGAGAGGATTGGTCCGTTGAGCCCGGTTCGTACGGTTTCCCAGCCAGCGGCCGAACATGACCTACCCACCCCTGTGCGCCTTGACAATGATAGTTGCTACGTGAACGAAGAAGCATTCGACCATCGTTGCGGCTTTCGAGGCAACACGGGCCCACATCACGGGAATGACGGAGAAGGTGCGGGCGTGCCCCTGACTGATCCGAATTAGCCCCTCCGGTTGGCGTTTCACCAGCTCAGTGGCTTTTCTACTCACTGGTAGCAACGAGTCCGACACCATCCGCCGACAGCGCGCCGCCCCCTCCCTCCGTACCGTCGCGCGCAACCCTCTCCCGGCCGCCCGCGGCTCCGCTCCGTGCCGCACGACCGCCTCGCCCTTCCGGAACTCCCGTGCCCTGCTTGCCGAATGCCGCGTCGGAGGCCGGTCTCAGGGACCCATATGCGCCACCCCGAGCCCGGGCCCGCCGCCCCCGCCCCGGCCGACGACGGCGATCGACCCCGCCGTGTCCGTGCGCAGCACGGCGGCTCCCCCGGCCCGCAGCGCCGCCACCGTC
>NZ_JAAGMG010000599.1 GCF_010548525.1 Streptomyces sp. SID14478 | reverse complement strand
ACTGACCGTTTCAGAATGACTTTTGTTGTGGGGCTTGGTAGTTGGGTGTTGTGTCGGCAGGATTGGTTGGGTGACTGTTGAACTGGTGCCTGATGACCTGTGGGAACGTGTGGCGCCGCTCTTACCTGCTCGTCCGCCTCGGCGGCGTCGGTATCCCGGGCGGTTGCCGGCGGATGACCGGGCTGCGCTGAGAGGCATTGTCTATGTGCTGTGCAAGAGCGTGAGCTGGCGGGATGTTCCCGCTGAACAGGTCGGCTGCAGTGGCGTGACGGCCTGGCGGCGCCTGCGGGACTGGACCGAGGCCGGCGTCTGGCCGCAGCTGCACGCGGTGCTGCTGGCCGAGCTGCGGGCTGCAGGTCTGTTGGACATGGACGATGCAGCGATCGACGGCTCGCACGTGAGGGCGCTGAAAGGGGGGCTCACACCGGACCTTCGCCGGTCGACCGGGCCCGGCCCGGCAGCAAGCACCACTTGATCGTCGACCGGCACGGCACCCCGCTAGCCGTCTCGCTGACCAGCGGGAACCGCCACGATGTCACGCAGCTGGTGCCCCTGCTCGATGCGATACCCCGCATCCGCGGTATCCGCGGGCGGCCCAGGCACCGGCCGGGCCGGCTGTTCGCCGACCGGGGTTACGACTACGACAAGTACCGCCGCCTTCTGCGGTCTCGCGGCATCACACCCAAGTTCGCCCGAAGAGGCACCGCGCACGGCTCGGGCCTGGGAAAGACCCGCTGGGTCGTGGAGCGCACATTCGCCTGGCTCCACCAGTTCAAACGCCTGCGGATCCGCTATGAGACACGCGCAGACCTACACCTGGGTCTCCTCCAACTCGCTTGCAGCATCATCTGCTTGAGACGACTCCGCACCTCATTCTGAAACCATCAGTTAGACCTGGCCTGTCCGCAGACCTGCACCCCGGCTGCCGGGGTCCACCCGCTCGGTGAGTTGGTAGAGCCTCCGACCAGTTCGAGGCGGTCCGGCGAGCCTCTGCAGGGACATCCGTACGCAGCACCAGCCAGGGCATGCACTGCCCAGGGTCCGCCAGCGTCCGCGCAGGCCCGTCGAGCCGACGGATTCGTGGAACCGCACATGCAGGAGGAGCCCTGCCGGGAGGCGCACGCCTCCGTCCTCGCCCGCATGTAACGCCACGCAGGCGCTCACTCAGGTCACGCCTCTCCCCCAGCCTGAACAGAGGAAGACGAGACCGACGGAACACGGCACAGCTCTGTCCAACCTGTGCACGCCGGTATCAATCCGGCACAAGTTGTCCAACTCCTCGTTTCCTGCGCCTGGTTCAGGCTCCTCCCGTGTCCGATCACGCCATAGACGGCCTCGGTCCCGATCACCTCTATTGGTTCTCGCCGAGGAGCTCCACTTCGCACGCTGCGCCGAGCGCCCCTTCGTATCGCCGGGCCGGGTCAGTCAGGCGGTCAAAAAGCTGGAACACCGTTTCGGTGGCACGCTGTTCGGACGCAGAGCCGCCATGTGGTCCACAGCGGTCAGACAGCAGTTGTTCGAAGAGTTGCTCCCGCATACCAAGCGGTCCGGCAAGCCCTCGCCAACGCGTCGACAGCCTGCCGGAGGCCTGGCCGGAGTGGTCCGCGTGGGCTACACCACCGCGTGGTCCGGTGACCTCATCGTGCGGGTGGCGCGGGAGTTCGGGGCATGGCACCCCCGCTACGACGTCGAGCTGAAGGACATAACCCACGGCGCAGCCATCGCCGCCCTGCAGAATACCCACGGCGCAGCCGTCGCCGCCCTGCACAATGAGGACGTCGACCTTCTCATCGCTGAACGTCCCGTTGAGGTCCCGGCCATCAGGGTGGGACCTGTCCTGTTTTCCGAACGCCGCGCGCTGCTCGTACCCATCGATCATCCTCTGGCAGCACCGGAGTCCGCATCATCGGAAGACTTCGCCATCCTTGGTGAACGTCACCTCAGTTCTCGGCGACGGGCAGGGTTAGGGTCCGGAGCCATGAGCGATCAAGAAGGCAGTGGACTGTCGTGGATGGGCCGGAACGCCTCCTATGCGCATCGAAAGGACGAGGTCTCGGTGTCCGGGATGCGGGCGTGTCTCTCACTGACCGCGCGGCGGGGGCCAGATACCCGGAGGTGGCTTGAACGCCTGGGAGCCCCCGCCCCTGTTCTGGACGATCCGGTTGCCTACCGTGATTTCGTGCCGCCCCCGGCTGGGAAGCCGGGACATACGGCGGGGGCACTGTCGGTCGGCATGATCGATTGCTGCGGGGACTGGGCGATCATCGTGGAGGACGATCTCGCCGCGACGTGGTACCTCGCGCAGCTCCTTGACGATGACCTGGTGTCGCCGGAGGACGAAGAGCTGGTGTGTGTGACGTTGAACCATCATGACCTGCCGGGCCGGATCGTCTATTCGCCTTACCGGACGGCGGCGTCCTGGACCACAGATTTCGGCCGCAGTTTCTTCGAAGACAGGCTCACCGCCCCGCGGGATGCCACGGGCGATCTCAGGGCTTTCGACGAGGCGTTGGCCCAGGCAGGCGGGATTCACAGCCGGATGGATCCCGTACGGGCGTGGGGCGAGGTGAGCGAGGACGAGTGGGCGACAGGTGCGTACCGCGCGGTGGAGGGCCGGTTCGGCATATCTCTCAGCAGAGACCAGGTCGAGCAGGGCAGCCTGCCAGCGATCGTCCTGCCGCTGCCGGGGTAGAGGCGGCGGCAGCTTCTTCTTGGCGGTCATGTTGGCGTCATGGTGCAGACGAACGAGTCGTTCCAGTCCTGCCAGTCACCGCTCATGCCGGTGCGGCCGACGCGATTCAGGTCGTGGGACTGTGCGAGGTGCTACCGACGCCACGTTGAGCAGTCGGTTCCTGGCTCCTCTGCAGCCACAGGACGATCAGAACCACTGTGCCGATGAGGGGAAGGAGAAGGAAGATGATCAACCATGGTGAGTTCCCTCCGTCTCGCAGCCGCCTCACCGCGACCGCGAGAGAGGGAATGATGATCGCGTAACCGAACACGTCGTAGGGGATGAGTCCGATCCCCACCGGATCGGCGATCAGCTTCAGAGGCAGGCTGATAAGGGCGTTCAGGGCGATGAAGAGCCAGAACTCCATCCTCGGCGATACACCCGAGAAGTCGAGGCACCTTTTCCATCCGCGTAGATAGATACCCAAGGCATCCCCCTATTCCTGCGTCCAGAGCGGACCGTGGAGTGGTAGAGACCGCTCCGGCCGTGGTGGCCGCCGGCGAACTGGTACGCCTTCCACTGCGGGTCATGGCATTCACAGTGCCCTCAAGCTCACGAACAAATCCCTTGTCCAGAGCAGCAGTTGAGGGCCCGTCCGTCGGTCAGCGTCTCGGTGCGGCCCGGGTTGTCGTAGGTGTTGGTCGTCTGCCCCAGCGGGGTCGGTGCCACCGTCTCCCCCGGTGCCGGCGCCGGCACCGCCCCCCTGCGCAACGGCACCGGCCCGACACCGACGAGTGACGTCCTCTCCCAGGACGGCACGTGCCCCCCGCGGCTCGACGAGCGTGACGAGCGGGCCCGAAGGGCCTCCGCTACGCGGGCCAGATGCTCGCCAGGGTGTGGAAGGTGCTGTCGATCTGGCAGGTGCCGCCGGTGGCCGACAGCGTGATGGGGTTGTTCGACGGCAGGTAGCAGCGGGAGACCGACACCTCGCCGTCATTGGCGAACACCTCGATCGACGCGCGGTCGATGAGTACCTCCACCTTGGCCAGCGGCTTGGACAGCGGTTGCGCTCCGCTGCCGTTGTCGATGCTCTGGTGGCCCAGGCGTACGGGAATCCCGCGCACGGTGAGCGTCAGGCTCGCGCCCTGGGGGACCGAAAGGTTCATGACGCCGTGGAAGCGGTCGCCGCCGGCTGCCAGCGTCCGCGACGTGCCGGTGTTCAAGGACCCGGTCCAGCGGCTCTGTGTGCGGTGCAGGGTGGTGATCTCTGCGATGGGGTTGCGGTGCAGGCGGATGCCGTCCTCGGTGGTGCGCAGGGTGAGTTCGGCGGGGAAGGTGACCTGTTGGTTGAACGGCATGTCGGGGTAGGAGCCGCCGCGCATCCAGGCCGCCTGAATGCGCCTGCCGTCTCCGGTTTCGGTGTTGTTCCATGACTGGGTCGCGTAGAAGTGCGGCCCCGAGTCGGCGACGAACTGGCTGGTCTGCTCGGTGAACCGAGTGCCGTCGAAGGTCCCCAGGGAGTACTTGCCGTCGCCGCGGACCAAGACCCATCGTTTTTCTCCCGGGTCGCCGTCGACGGGGAGCTCGAAGAAGTCGGGGCATTCGAACCCGCTGATCGGGTGTCCGGTGTCGGTCCAGTGGAGCAGGTCGGGCGAGTTGTAGATGTGGTACTGGTCGCCGCCGTAGAGGAACATCACCCAGTGTTTGCCGGGGGCGTACCAGAACACCTTGGGGTCGCGTTCCGGTGCGGTGAGGACGGGGTTGGCGTCGTGGTGCTTCCAGGTGCGGCCGCGGTCGAGACTGTAGGACAGGCACTGGCTCTTGTTGTCGTTGCGCGACCAGAAGGCGACCATGGGCGGCGTCCGGCTGTCGGGCGAGAGTCCCGAGGTGTTCTGGTAGTCGACTACGCAGGAACCGGACTGGACGCCGGTGCCGAGGTCCTCCTCCCAGAAGGCGGGCTGTAGTTCGTTCCAGTGCACGAGGTCGTTGCTGACCGCGTGGATCCAGCATTTGTTCCAGCGCTGGGCGAACAGGTGGTACTCGCCCTCGTAGAAGATCAGGCCGTTGAGGTCGTTCAGCCAGCCCTCCTGCCGTTGGCCCGGGTTGAGGCGGTCCATCACCCATTGCCGGGCCGTGAAGTGGAATTGTGGACGCCAGGTCTCCTGGTAGAGGGGCTGTGTGGTGACGGGGCGTTTCGTCGGCTGGTCGGTCTGGAGGATCTGGTCGACGTTGACGTGCCCCCAATCCCCGGTCGCCGTGTCGACGATCTCGATGCGTGCGCGGCGGCCCTTCCACGGACGCACGTCCCAGCTGGCTTCGGCGAGGGCGTCGCTGTTGCGGCCGGTGGCGCTGCGCACGAGCGTGCCGTCGACGAGGAGGTTCAGGCAGGTCACGCGCTCGTAGTCGCCGCCGCCGATGGCGAAGGCGATGAAGTCGCGCTGGATGGTGAATTCCGGGGAGGTGAGGGAGCCGGTGGGAGCGTCGCCCTCGCGTTCGCTGCTGGCGACGCCGTTGCCCCGGTAGTTGGTGATCTCCAGGCGGCGCAGCAGGTCTTCGCCCAGGACGGGACCGGTACCGAATGCGGAGCCGGTGGTGCGCCAGGTGCCCCAGGTCGCCGACTCGAAGTCATTGACGATCAGGTCGCCGGCCGCCGGGCGGGGCGCTGCGTCGGCGCTTCCGCCGAGGGAGGACCACATCAGGGCTCCGGCTCCGGCGCCGAGGGCGGTGCGCAGGAGGGCTCTCCGGTTTGGTTGGTGGTGTCGCTGTCCGGTACGAAACGGCTCGTGCATGAGGGGCCTCCAGCGCGTCAGTGAGCGGGACGCGTCAGATGGTTGCCCGGGCGCACGCCAATGCGCAATGCATTGCGCAAGAGTATTTTCACCGGCTCGGGCGGACTTCAACTCCGCTCGGACGCGGACGAGTTGAGCGCGCGCAAAGGTTTGCGCAATGCCTATGCAGGCCGTGGGCAGTCGGGTACGTTGCCGTGCACCCACCGGACGACGAAGTGCCCGGACCTCGATCAGGAGCAACCATGCGACAGTTGAACGCCCCGGCTCGCCGGGTGGTGATCACCGCCACGGCCGTACTCGCCTGCGCCCTCGCGGGATGCACATCGACCAAGAGCGGCAGTGACGACAAGGGCAATGGGTCGACCTCGGGGAAACCGGTCATCGGACTGGTCACGAAGACGAACAGCAACCCCTACTTCGTCAAGCTCCGGGAAGCCGCCAAGAGCGAGGCCGCCAGGAGAGACGGCCGGCTCATCGCACTGGCAGGCAAGTTCGACGGCGACAACCAGGGACAGGTCGACGCCATCAACAACCTCGTCGCCCAGCACGTCACCGGCATCCTCATCACCCCCAGCAGTTCCAAGGGCGTGCTCAACGCGATAGCCGACGCCCGGTCCAAGGGCGTCCTCGTCATCGCTCTCGACACCGCGACCGACCCTGCCGACGCGGTCGACGCCACCTTCGCCACCGACAACCAGGCCGCGGGCGTCTCCCAAGGCCGGTACGTGAAAGCCGCGTTGAAGGGGGCCGACCCCCACGTGGTCCTCCTCGACGGCACGCCGGGGTCCAGCGTCGACGACCTGCGGCACAAGGGCTTCCTCGAAGGCTTCGGGGTCACGGCCTCCTCGAAGCAGATCAAGGGCACGGCCGTCACCAACGGCGATCAGACCAAAGCCCAGAGCTCCATGGAGAACCTCCACCAGCGCGACCCAGGCGTCAACGCCGTCTACACCATCAACGAACCCGCCGCTGCCGGGGCCGCCCAGGCACTGAGCGGCAAGAAGGGTGTGGTGATCGGTTCCATCGACGGATCGTGCAGCGGTGTACGCAACGTAGCTGCCGGGAAGTTCGCCGCGACCGTCATGCAGTTCCCCGAGAAGATGGCCCGCCTGGGGGTGGACGCCGTCGCCGACTACACCAAGGACTCGAGCAAGAAGCCCCACGGGTTCATCGACACCGGATCCCAGCTCATCACCGACAAGCCCGCTGACGGCGTTGCCTCCAAGGGCACGGCCTGGGGCCTGAAGAACTGCTGGGGCTAGACCATGACCTCCACCACCACTCCCCACGCCGCAGCGCCCGAGAGCCGCGAGAGCCACGCCGTCGGCGTACGCCTGGCCACCTTGCTCACCCACACCCCGACCGCCGGCCCGCTGGCGGCACTCGTGATCGCCATCGCGGTGTTCGCGGTGTCCACTGACACCTTCTTCAACCTCGACAACGCCTCCCTCGTCGTCGAGCAGTTCCTCGTCGTCGGCACCCTTGCGCTGGGCCAGACTCTGGTCATCCTCACCGCCGGCATCGACCTGGCCAACGCCGCCACCATGGTGCTCGGCACGCTGCTCATGGCCCGCCTCGCCCAGGACACGCTGCCCGCCGGTCTCGCGCTGGCGTCCGGCATCGTCGTGTGCACCGCCGTGGGCGCCCTGTCGGGCTCGCTGGTGACCCGGCTCAAACTCCCGCCGTTCATCGTCACCCTGGGAGTTCTGAGTGTCCTGACCGCGACCAACCAGCTCTACGCCGACGGGGAGAGCTTCGCAGTCCCCAGCGGGGTGCTCACCTGGCTCGGCACCCGCTCCTACCTGTTCGGACAGATCGAAGTCACCTACGGCATGGGCGTCATGCTGCTGCTCGCGGCCGGCCTGTGGTTCGCACTCACCCAGACGGCATGGGGACGCAACGTGTACGCGGTCGGCGACGATGCGGAAACCGCACGGCTCACCGGCGTCCACGTCGACCGCACCGTGCTGAGCGTGTACGTACTGGCCGGGTTCGTGTACGCGATCGGCGCCTGGCAGGCCCTGGGCCGCATCCCCAACGCCGATCCGAACGCCTTCCAGACCGGCAACCTGGAGAGCATCACCGCCGTCGTCATCGGCGGCACCAGTCTCTTCGGCGGTCGTGGCGGCATCAGCGGCACCGTCCTGGGCGCCCTCGTGGTCACCGTCCTCGCCAACGGCCTCACCCAGGCCGGCATCGACAGCCTCTACCAGCAGGTAGCCACCGGCATTCTGGTCATCGTCGCCGTCGCCACCGACCGCGTCGTCCGTAGGAGGGCCGCATGAACTCCCCCACCCCCCGGCCCGCGAGCCGCCCCGACCACGGCACCGCACAGGACACGATCGTGCTGCGCGGCACAGGACTGGTCAAGCGCTACGGCAACGTCGTGGCCCTGCGCGAGAGCGACTTCGACCTGCGAGCAGGGGAAGTCCTCGCCGTCGTCGGAGACAACGGCGCAGGAAAATCCACCCTGATCAAGGCCCTCACCGGCGCCCTGGTCCCGGATGCGGGGACCATCGAACTGGACGGCCGCCCCGTCCGCTTCTCCGGCCCCGGTGACGCGCGCGAGGCAGGGATCGAGACCGTCTACCAGACGCTCGCCGTCGCCCCTCAACTCGACATCGCCGCAAACCTCTTCCTGGGCCGACCACTGCGCCGAGCCGGCTGGCGGGGCTCGACCCTGCGCATGCTCGACCGCCGCGGCATGCGGACACGAGCCTCCCAGGAACTGGAACGACTCGGAATCGCCACCGTGCAGGACATCAGCCAGCCCGTGGGCACCCTCTCCGGTGGGCAACGCCAGGCCGTGGCCGTCGCCCGGGCCGCGATGTTCGGCACCCGCGTGGTCATCATGGACGAGCCGACCGCCGCGCTGGGGGTCCGCGAATCACGTCAGGTTCTCGACCTGATCGAACGCATCCGTGCACGCGGCGTCCCTGTCGTACTGATCAGCCATGACATGCCACAGGTCTTCGAGATCGCCGACCGTATCCACGTCCACCGACTCGGCCGGCGCGCCGCCGTAGTCAGCCCGGGAACCTGCTCGATGACCGATGTCGTGGGCTTGATGACAGGGGCTCTGACGATGCAAGAGGACGGCTCCCTGAGCGGTCACACGCCCAGCACCCCACTCAGCCGCTCACGAGCCGACGCCCGGGCCATAGATGTCACCGAGGCCGCCGAGTGAACCCTCTACAGCGCACTGCCAGCCCCCACCCCTCTCAAGTGACCTATCAGGACTGGCCCCTTGAGCGACTGGCTGACCGG
Organism: Streptomyces sp. SID14478; assembly: GCF_010548525.1. GTDB lineage: Bacteria > Actinomycetota > Actinomycetes > Streptomycetales > Streptomycetaceae > Streptomyces. The sequence continues at coordinate 30,898 of NZ_JAAGMG010000599.1, read as the reverse complement.
GCCCTGTCGCTGACGGACGGCACCACGCGCGCACTCCTCGGCATCGCCGGTGAACCGGGATCCGGCAAGTCGACCCTGGCCGACCAACTCCTCGGCGAGATCGAGCGGCGCTGTCCCGGAATGGCCGCGGCCGTTTCCATGGACGGATTCCATCTCGCCCACCACGTGCTCCAGGCCCGGGGGGACACCCATCACAAGGGCACCATCGACACCTTCGACGCCCACGGGTTCCTCCACATGCTGCGACGCACCCGCCAAGAACGCCACCACAGCGTGTGGTGGCCCGAGTTCCGGAGAGATCTCGAAGATCCCCTCGCCGGAGCCACCGGGATCACCCCCGCCCACCGACTGGTCCTGGTCGACGGCAACTTCCTCCTGTCCACCCGACTGCCCTGGCTGCACGTGACAGCAGAACTGACCGAGACCTGGTTCCTGGATGCGGCGCACGAACCGCGCCGTGACCGCCTCCGCCGCCGCTACATCCATTACGGCTTCAGCCCGCAAGCAGCGCAAGCCAAGGCCCACGGCATCGACGAGGAAACCAGCGCCCTGATCCGACGGGACGCACACCGGGCCGACCTGACCCTGACGGAAGCTGGGTAAGGTTCCGACATGGCAGGCAGAGCCCCCCGTCAGACCCCGACCATGTCCCACGTCGCCCGCATCGCCGGCGTCTCGGTCTCCACGGTCTCGCACGTACTGAACAAGACCCGCCCCGTCGCCGACGCCACCGTACGCGCGGTCCTCGACGCTGTCGCCCAGACGGGATACGTCCCCGAAGCCGTGGCCCGCGCCCTGGGCGACAGCGGTTACGGGACCATCGGCCTGGCCATGTCGGCTCTGTCCAACCCGTACTTCAGCAACGTCGTCCACGGCATCGACCGGCACGCCTCAGCCGCCGGATACTCCCTGCTCCTCGCGGACACCCACGACGAACCCGACCAGGAGATACGAGCCGTCAGCGAACTCCTGCGCCGCCGCGTGAGCGCCATCATCCTCGCTCCCTCCGGCAACGGTTCGACGGCCATCACCTACGCGGCCCAGGTGGACACCCCCATCGTCGTCATCGACCGCTTCGTCGACGCGGCCGTCGACCAGATCGCCGTCGACAACGTCGAACCCACTGCCCGACTCGTCGACCACCTGGCCTCGCTCGGACACACACGCATAGCCATGATCACAGGCCGGACCGGACTGGCCACCACCACCGAGCGACTGCGCGGCTACCGCCTCGGCCTCAGCCGCTCCGGCCTGCCGCACCACCCTCCGCTCGAACAGGACGGAGACTCCACCGAGGGCGGCGCGGAAAAGGCCCTCCACCGGCTGCTCACGCTCGACCAGCCGCCCACCGCCATCGTCGCGGCCAACAACCGCATGACCATCGGCAGCATGCGCGCCCTGCGCGAAGCCGGCCTCACCGTCCCCGACGACATCGCACTGGTCTCCTTCGACGACTTCGAATGGGCCGACCTCTTCCAACCCCGTCTCACAGCCATCGCCCAACCGGCCCTCACCATCGGCGAACAAGCCGTCGGCATGGCCCTCACCCGCCTTCAAGAACCCACCATGTCCCACCGCAAGGTCACCATCACCCCCACCTTCATGCACCGCGAGTCCTGCGGCTGCTCCCCGAGCTGAAACACACTCGCCCAGCCTGAATACCGGCTCCCGCACCATCGCCGAGAAGCCCGGCTTCACCGTCGAGGAGAGTCGCGCAATCGCAGTATCGCCGCGGCGTCTCGCGTACACATCTCGGCTACTTGAGCGAGGAGTTGGCAGATCCGTGGCCTGCCCGGGGCGACTTGGAGCTGCGTGAGCGACGCGGGACCGAGCGGCAGCGGGAGGTGCCGGGGCGAGCACGACCTGGTGTTCACCGAGCGAGCACTGATCACGCTGGCGTATCTGCGCACGAGGCTCCCCCACGCCGCGTCGGCCGAGTGGCCGAACGCCGAACACGACACCCGACCATCTAGGGAGAGCGCACGTGCCGACCGAGAACACCGCGACCGGGACCGCCGGAACCCCACGGACCGTCGACGGGCCGGTCGCGGACCGCCCCGCGGTCGACGCGGCACTGGCCAGGCGGCTGGTGGACACGCAGTTCCCGCAGTGGGCCGGACTGCCGCTGCGGGCATTCGAACCCGCCGGGTCCGACCACGCCCTCTACCGCCTCGGCGAGGAGCTCATGGTCCGGCTGCCTCGCCACCCGGGGGCGATCGGGCAGGCCGCGAAGGAGTCGCGGTGGCTGCCGCGGCTCGCCCCTCACCTGCCGCTGGCCGTACCCGAGCCGGTGGCCGTCGGTGAACCGGGCTTCGGCTACCCGTGGCAGTGGGCGGTGTCCCGCTGGCTGTCCGGCGACGTGGCGACCGTGGACGCCCTCGCCGACTCCCGCGAAGCCGCCACCGACCTGGCGGACTTCCTCCTCGCCCTGCGCCGCTGCACCCCGGACCCCGACGGCCACGACGCGGCCCCGGCGACCGGCCCGGACCAGCTGGCGCGGCGGGACGCGGGCACCCGCGCCGCGATACGGCAGCACGCCGACGTGTTCGACGCGACCGCGGCGACCGCCGTGTGGGAGGCCGCACTCGCCGCGCCCGCCTGGGATCGTCCACCGGTGTGGTGCCACGGCGACATGCACACCGGCAACCTGCTGACTACCCGCGGGCGCCTCAGCGCCGTCATCGACTTCGGCGAACTCGCCCTCGGCGACCCGGCCTGCGACCTCACCATCGCCTACACCCTGATGTCGCCCCGCAGCCGGTCCGTCTTCCGCGCCGCACTCGGCGTGGACGACGCCACCTGGGCCCGAGGCCGCGGCTGGGCCCTGGCCACAGGCCTCAACGCCTACACCACTTACGCCGCCGTCAACTCCCGCGTCGCCGCCCAGACCACACGCCAGATCACCGAGGCCCTCAACGGCTGAGCGTGTCCTGCACCGTCAATGGCAGACCAGAATGGGGGTAGCGGGCCAGCAGGATCGTCGGCCGGCTGCACTGCGGGCAGCTCGGTGTTTTCTCGACGGTCAGGACGATCTCGTCGACGTCGTGCGGGGCGTCGTCCGTGCGGTGAGTGCTGTTCATGCGATCCCCTGCCAGGCGTCGGGGCCGAAGGAGCCCTTGATGTCCGAGGCGATGCTGGCGGCGTTCACCAGGGAGGGGAGCTGGTAGACGGTGGTTTTCTGCGGTCCGCGGATGGCGACCTGGACGGGGTTCTGGCCGGGGTGGGAGCCCATGATGCGCTTGAGTTCGCTGATGAACTGCTGGTTGATGCGGTGATAGGGCAGCTGGAGTCGGATGGGGGCTGCGCCCTCGCGTTCGGCGGAGGCAACATCGAGGACCTGGAGTTCCTGGCCGAAGATGCTGAGGGCACCGTCGCGGTCGTTGAGCCGGCCCTGCAGCGAGACGACGCTGTCCTCCACGAGGGCCGCCGCGACCAGTTGGTAGGTGGCGGGGAAGAAGAGGACCTCGATCGTTCCGTCGCGGTCGGCGAGGTTGACGATGGCCCAGGCGTTGCCCTGTTTGGTCATCTTGGGCTGGACGCTGGTGATCAGTCCGGCGAGGCGGACCATGCCTTCGGTGCGGCCGGAGGCCAGCAGGTCCACGATGGTGGTGTCGCGGTTGTTGGAGAGGATGTGCTCGGTGCCGTCCAGGGGGTGGGCGGAGACGTACATGCCGAGCATCTCGCGTTCGGTGGCCAGGAGTTGCTTGCGGGGCCATTCGTCGTCACTGATGTCGACCTTGAAACTCATCGCCCCGGCATCGTCCCCGCCGTCGCCGCTCAGGCCGGCGAAGAGGTCGTCCTGGCCGTAGGCAGCCGCCTTCTTCAGCGGGACGACCGCGTCGATGGCCAGTTCGTGGGCGGCGGACAAGCCCTTGCGGGTGTGGTCGAGAGAGTCGAAGGCCCCGCCTTTGATGAGGGACTCCACGGCACGCTTGTTCAGCGCGGGCAGGTCGGCCTTGTCGAGGAAGTCCGCGAACGAGGTGAACTTTCCCTGCGACTTGCGGGCCGCGATGATCGCCTCGATGACGTTCTCGCCCACGTTGCGCACCGAGAGCAGGCCGAAGCGGACGTTGTCACCGACGGCCGCGAATTCGGCGATCGATTCGTTCACGTCCGGCGCCAGGACGGTGACGCCCAGCTTGCGGGCGTCGGCGAGGTAGATGCCGGCCTTGTCCTTGTCGTCCCCGACGGAGGTGAGCAGGGCGGCCATGTACTCGGCGGGGTAGTTGGCCTTGAGGTAGGCGGTCCAGTAGGAGACCAGGCCGTAGCCGGCGGTGTGGGACTTGTTGAAGGCGTAGCCGGAGAACGGGAGCATGACGTCCCAGATCGCCTTGATGGCCTCTTCCCGGTAGCCGTTGCTCTCCATGCCGTCGTGGAACTTCTGCCATTCGGCGGCCAGGACTTCGGGCTTCTTCTTGCCCATGGCGCGGCGCAGCATGTCGGCGCCGCCGAGGGTGTAGCCGGCCAGGGTGCGGGCGATGGCCATGATCTGTTCTTGGAAGATGAGCAGGTGGTGGGTGGAGCCCAGGATGGGGTCCAGGACCTCTTTGAGGTCGGGGTGGATCGGATCGGGTTCCTGCTTGCCGTTCTGGCGCAGTGCGTAGTTGGTGTGTGCGTTGGCGGCCATCGGACCAGGCCGGTACAGGGCGAGGGCGGCCGCGATGTCCTCGAAACGGGAGGGCTCCATCAGCTTGAGCAGGGCGCGCATGCCGCCGCCGTCGAGCTGGAAGACGCCGAAGGTGTCGCCACGGCCCAGGAGTTCGAAGGTCTTCTTGTCGTCGAGGGGGATGACGGTGACGCCGGTGTCGCCGGTGCCCGGGTCGACCGTGGCCAGCTTGACGCCGCGGTTCTCGCGGATGTTCGTGAGCGCGTGGTCGATGACGCCGAGGTTGCGCAGTCCCAGGAAGTCCATCTTGACCAGCCCCATGTTCTCGCAACTGGGGTAGTCGAAGCCGGTGATCTTGACGCCGTCCTTGGCGCGCATGTGCAGCGGGATGCGCTCGGTCAGCTTCGTCTTGGACAGGATGACCGCGGCCGCGTGCACGCCGGTGCCGCGGGTCAGGCCCTCGACGCCCTTGGCGGTGTCGACGACCTTTTTCACGTCTGGTTCGTTCTCGTACATCGCCCGGATCTCGCCGGCCTCGCCGTAGCGCGGATGAGCCGGGTCGAAGATCCCGTCGAGCGGGATCGACTTGCCCATGATGTCCGGCGGCAGCGCTTTGGTGATCCGCTCCCCGTGCTGGAACGGGTAGCCCAGGATCCGGGAGGAGTCCTTGATCGCGTTCTTGGCTTTGATCTTGCCGAACGTGTTGACCATGGCGGTGTACTCGTCGCCGTACTTCTCGGTGACGTAGCGGACCATCGCATCGCGCTGGCGGTCGTCGAAGTCGAGGTCGACGTCCGGGGGGTTGATGCGCTCGGGGTTCAGGAACCGTTCGAAGAGCAGGCCGTGCTCGAGCGGGCACAGCTCGGTGATCCGGGTCGCGTACGCCACGATCGAGCCGGTCGCCGAGCCACGGCCCGGGCCGACCGGGATGCCGTTGTCGCGGGCGTGCCGGCAGATGTCGGCGACCACGAGGAAGTAGGAGGAGAAGCCCATGGGGCCGATGACCGTCATCTCGGTCTCGAAGCGCTCCACCACCTCGTCCGGCAGCGGGGTGCCGTAGCGCATCTCCAGGCCCTTGCGGCACTCCTGGCGCAGCCAGGACTCCTGGCTCTCGCCCTCCGGCACGTCGGGGTACTGCGGCATCTCGTCGACGTTCTCGAAGACGCTGTCGTAGGAGCCGATGCGCTCGGCGATCAGCAGCGTGTTGTCGCAGGCCTGCGGCAGTTCGGCGAACAGGTCGCGCATCTCGGCCGCGGTCTTGAGGTAGTAGCCGTTGCCGTTGAACCGGAACCGCTTCTCGTCCTGCTTGTTCTTGCCCACGCCGATACACAGCAGATTGTCGTGGGCGTCGGCCTGGTCCTGGTGCACGTAGTGCGCGTCGTTGGTGGCCAGCAGCGGGATGTTCAGGTCCTTAGCGAGACGCAGCAGCCCCTCGCGGACGTCCCTCTCGATGGACAGGCCATGGTCCATCAGCTCCAGGAAGTAGCTGTCCCGGCCGAAGATCTCCTGGTACTGGCCGGCGACCGCACGCGCCTCGTCGTACTGGTTCAGACGCAGCCGGGTCTGGATCGCCCCCGAGGGGCAGCCGGTCGTCGCGATGATGCCGCCGGCGTGCTCGCTGATCAGTTCCATGTCCATACGCGGCTTGCCCGCCGGGAACTGGCCCGTGTAACTGGCCTCGGTGGACAGGTAGAAGAGGTTCTTCAGGCCCTGGACGTTCTCCGCCCACATGGTCATGTGCGTGAAACGGCCACCGCCGGAGACGTCCTTGGAGCCTTCGCCGTCATCCGACATGGCCCGCTGGCCGCCCGGGCCCCAGAACTCCTGCTTGCGGTTGCGGCGCGAGGACGGCGCCACGTACGCCTCGATCCCGACGATCGGCTTCACGCCGTCGAAGCCCTTGGACACCTGATGGAACTCATACGCACCGAACATGTTCCCGTGGTCGCTCATGGCGACCGCGGGCATGCCCTGCCGGGCCACTTCAGCGAACATCGGCTTCAGCTTCTGCGCACCGTCGAGCATCGAGTACTCGGTGTGATTGTGCAGGTGAACAAAGGAATCCGTCACCGGGAGGGCACCTCCGAAGAGTCGTGGAATGGGCAGCACCCTAACCCTCGAACGATGATCAGTTCCGGGCCCGGAACGACCCCGGAAGCCGCCTCCCCAGACCTGGCACGGGTGACCTCGCCCTCTCACTCAAAGAAGCCGGAACACTCCTCGGCGTGGCGGCCCATGGCGTGTCGTGAACGATCTTCAGAAGGGCGCAACACCCGTCGCGGAGGCCCGCATCGGATGTCCTCCGGCGCTCTCTGAAGGCGTCTTCGGCAACCGTGGGAACACGGTGAGCACGGCAACGGCCGGGCCGCCTATGCCGGCAAGGACGAGAGTGGCGAAGTCCTCTGCTTCCTCTGCACCCACCGGCGAAGTCGGATCCGAGCCCGGATGGTTCGCAGGTGCGCATACGCAAAGGGCGGGGGAACGGCAGCCGTTGGTCGCGGAGTTGCTCCAGAGCTCCGCGGCTCATGCGGCGACTTCAGTGATCGCCCGCGGATCGGAGCGGCCCTCACCGCAGGGCTTGGTGTTGTCGTCCATGGCCGCCACGCTGTTCAAGCGCAGCGCGGAGGACTATTCCGAGACTGCGTCCCGGTCACACGGAACGGGAGAGTTGCTCGCGCACCCATGCAGGATCGGGGTTGGTGTGCGGCTGACCCGCCACGATGACGGTCGGCACGGTCTCGTTGCCGTCGTTGGCAGCCCTGACCTCGGCTGCCGCAGCCGGGTCGCGCCAGATGTCGACCCAGTGCATCTGGCGGGCGCTGCGGCCCAGGCGGATACGCAGTCGCATGCAGTAGGTGCAGCCGGGTCGCCAGAAGACGACCGGCCGGCCGTCGACCGCGGCGCGGCGTCGCGCCTCCAGCACACCGGTCGACCTCGGGAAGATCAGAGGCGAGTGCACGCCCGCGAGCAGCACAAAGACCAGCAGGACGGCTGCGGCTGCGCCAGGGGTCCCGCTCACGATCAGCCCAGCCGCAAGGAGTGAGCCGCAGAGCACCAGCAGGATCGGCAGGATCCACGTACGCGTCATGAGGACGAGGCTAGCGATGAGCGAAACGGGTCTCGAATCAAGCCGCTCACCGAGGCGTTCACCGGACGCTGCGGGCAGGTCTCACCGACGCCCTGGACCACGGGTGCGTGGGCGGCGACGGTGGGGCCGCGGTGCCGGTGCCCGCCCGCTCAGAGGCTGTCGAGCGTTTTCATGATGACGAAGCTGTTGACCGTGCCCACTCCTGGCAGTGCGGCGAGTTGGTTGGCGTGGAATTCCTCGTAAGCCGGCAGGTCGGCCACCTCGACCTGCAGCAGATAGTCGAAGTTCCCGGTGATGTGGTGGCAGGCGATCACCTCGGGCAGGTCCATCACCTCCCGCTCGAAGGCGACCACGTCGGGGCGGGTGTGCCGCATCAGCCGCACCCCTGCGAACACCCGCAGTCCCCGGCCGATCGCCGCGGGATCGATCTGCGCCCGGTACCCGCGGATGACGCCAGCCTCCTCGAGCTGGCGTACGCGGCGCAGACACGGTGAGGGAGACAGCCCCACCTGAGCGGCGAGCTCGTTGTTACTGATCCGGCCATTGCGTTCGAGTACGGCCAGGATCGACCGGTCCACTTCATCCATGACAGCAGAATATTGCTGAAACACACTGCTCAGCACAAACGAGTAGCGCAGCTCGGCGCAATTTACTGCCAAGGTTGCCACCGACCGGGTCGAGGCCTGAGCACGGCCACCCATCATGGATACCGACATAACGTCGAATTCCGGAAGGGTTGACCATGCTGGGCAAGAGCACCGTCACCGTTCACGCCGATCGCGAGATCCATCCCGACCGCGCGGTGGTGCCTCCGATCTACCAGACGGCGGCGTTCTCGGCCGAGGAGGCATCTGTGTTCGCCGCGGGCGCCATTGAGCCGCGCGGCCAGGACTTCTACACCCGCTTCGGCAACCCCAACCACGCCCAGGCCGCCGCCGTCGTCGCAGAACTGGAGGGCACCGAGGCGGCGATGGTCACCGCTTCGGGAATGGCCGCCATCACTACGGCCGTGCTCGCGCTGGCGTCCGCCGGCGACCACGTCATCGGACAGAAGTCCACCTACGGCGGCACCGCCGCGGTCCTGCTGAACCTGCTGCCACGCCTCGGCGTCTCGACCACGCTCGTCGACCAGCGAGACCCTGAAGCCTTCGAGAGGGCCCTCACCTCGCGGACCCGGCTGATTCTGGTGGAGACCCCGTCCAATCCCCTGCTGCACCTCACCGACCTGCGCGCCCTCGCCGAACTGGCCCGCGCCCACGACGTGCTGACCCTGGCGGACAACACCTTCGCCACCCCGCTGAACCAGCGGCCCACGGACTTCGGCATCGACGTGGTCTGGCACAGCGCGACCAAATACCTCAACGGCCACTCCGATGTCTCCGCCGGGGCCCTGGCCGGCCCGGCGCAGATCCTGGACCGGATCTGGAGCACCAGCCTTCTCACCGGCGCCACCCTCGGCCCGATCGACGCCTGGCTGCTGCTGCGCGGCATACGCACCCTGCCTCTGCGCATACCGCGCCACAACGCCAACGGCCTCGCCCTGGCTGACGCGCTGAGCCGGCACCCGGCCGTCAGCCAGGTGCACTACCCGGGCCTGGCCACCCACCCCCAGCACAAGCTGGCCGTCGACCAGATGAACGGATTCGGCGGCGTCCTCAGCGTCGAGTTCGCCGGCGGATACGAGACGGCCGACGCCTTCCTCGGCCACCTGCGCTACCCGCGCCGCTCCGCCAGCCTGGGCGGCGTGGAATCCCTCGCCGTGCACCCGGCATCCATGTGGGCCGGAATGCTCAGCGATGACCAGCTCACCGAAGCCGTTCCGCCGGGCCTGGTGCGCCTGGCAGCGGGACTTGAGGACACCGACGACCTGGTCGCCGACGCACTCGCGGCCGCCGACGCCGTCCTCACGACGGCCTGACCCAGGAGCTACCGCTGCCCCAACGCGGCCAGCCCCCCTTCCGCGACGAAGTCTCCTGAACCCCCTCACGCAAGGAACCCCCTCATGACGAAGACTCTGCTGTCCGGCGGCACCGTGGTCAGCATGGACCCGGCCGTCGGCGACTACGAGCGCGGCGACGTCCTCATCGAAGACGGCGTGATCACCAAGGTGGCCGGCCACATCGACGCTCCGGACGCCGAAGTGATCGACGCACGCGAGCGGATCGTGCTGCCCGGCTTCGTCGACAACCACCGCCACAACTGGCAGACCGCCTTTCGCGGCATCGGTGCGGACTGGACCTTCGGCCAGTGGGCCACGGCCATGCACGACACCGTCAAGGCCCACTACACGGCCGAGGACGTCTACGCAGCCACCCTCCTGGGCCGCCTGGAAGCCCTGCACTCCGGCGTCACCACCATGCTGGACTGGTACCACGTGGCCCAGGGCCCCGAACACGAGGACGCCGCCATCGCCGCGCTGCGCGAAGCGCCCGCGCGGTCGATCTTCTGCCTCGGCGCCGGATGGGCCACGCCCCGCCCCGTCGACGACGACATCCGCCGCGTCCGCTGCGCACTGGACGACGACGGACTGCTCACCATGGCCTTCGGCCTGCGCGGCGCCGACGACACCGGCATGGACACCCTGGCCCGCGAGGTACAGCTCGCCGACGAACTCGGCCTGCGCACCAGCCTGCACACCGGGTCCGACGGCACCCAGCGCCCCATCGCGGACATGCACAAAAGCGGCCTGCTGCGCGACACCACCACCTTCGTCCACGGCAACGGCCTCAGCGACGAGGAACTGCGGATGCTCGCCGATGCCGGCAGCTCCCTTTCCGTCAGCCCCGACGTCGAACTGAAGATGGGCTTCGGCGCGCCGATGACGGGCCGTGCCCTGGCCGCAGGTCTGCGACCCACCCTGTCCATCGATGTCGTGCCCTCCGTCGGCGGCGACATGTTCGCCGCGATGCGCGCCGCATTCGCCGCCCAGCGCGGCCTGGACGGCGGCCTGCGCGCCCGCGACCTGCTGGCGTTCGCCACCATCGACGCCGCGACCTCCTGCGGACTCCACGACCGCACCGGCAGCATCACCCCCGGCAAGGAAGCCGACATCATCCTGCTGCGCACCGACGACGTGACCATCTTCCCGGTCACCGAACCGGTCGGTTCCCTCGTCAGCGCCGGACATCCCGGGCTCGTCGACACCGTCCTGGTCGCCGGCCGCGTGGTCAAGCGCAACGGCGCCCTGGTCGGCGCGGACCTCCCCGCCCTGCGTACCCGCCTGCTCGCCTCCCGCGACCGGATCGCCGCGGCAGCCGGCGTCCCCCTCGACGGCACCTGGGCGCCCCAGCCGTAACCGACGGCCACCTCGGCGCATCGGCCGGGCTGACCGCGTGCACACCGTGTTCGGCATCGCCGTCACAGCACTGGCCGCCATCGGAATCCCGACAGCGACCACAACCAAGAACCACCGGCCAAAGGCACACTGAGCACGGCCACCCGACCTTCCTTCCGCACCTCCCGGCGTAGGAACCGGGCCCCCAGCGCGGAGCCGGCCCGGCCCTCAGCCTGCACTTGCCACTGGAGCTCTCATGCGTCTCACCTCGGACGGACCCCACCACGCCGTCTTCGAGTTCGGCGACCTGAAGGTCGTCTCACTGCGCGACGGCTACGTCGACATGCCGCCGGCCCGGCTGCGCGACGAGAACAACCGACCACTGGACGAACTGCCCGACACGGTCCCGCTGGTCGACGGCAATCTGCGCCTCTCGGTCAACGCCTTCTTCATCACCGACGGCACGCGGTCCCTCCTCATCGACACCGGGGCATCCAACGCCTGGCACTCCACCATGGGATCGCTCCTGGACGCCCTGGACGAAGCCGGAATCCACCGCGCGGACGTCACCGATGTGGCCCTCACCCACCGCCACGAGGACCACGTCGGTGGGCTCATCGCCCCCGACGGCGCCGAGGCGTTCCCCGCGCTGCAACGCATCTGGATCGGCGCAGAAGACGCATCCGTCTTCACCGGGCGCCTCGAACCCGTGCGCGACCTCGTGGTCCCCCTCACCGGACCGGTCGCGGTCAACGACCGCGTCACCGCCCTCCCTACGCCCGGACACACGGACGGCCACACCATCTACGACGTCAGCAGCAGCGCAGGCCATCTCCTCGTCTGGGGCGACACCGTCCACGTACCCTCCCTCCAATTCGACCAGCCCCACGCGTCGTGGGAACTGGACGGCGACCAGTCGCAAGCACGCCGAGCCCGTCTCGCGCTCATGGAACGACTCACCAAGCCACACCATTACGTCGCCGGCGCCCACCTGGACTTCCCCGGAGTGGGCCGCGTGACCCGCAACGGCGACGACGGCTACTCCCTCGAATACCTCGCACCGCCGGCTCCCTGAGACCCGGGTGCGCCGCTCCGTGCGGTGCGCGGCGTCGTCGTCTTCTTCGCCGGACTCGCGGCCCGTCCCCCGGGGCTCGCCGCCCGACCGAGCACCACCCCCTCTCTGTCTCCAATTCTTGACGTTGCCGTCCTGGGCCGCGGGCGGAAAGGCGCAGCGTCCGTGCAGGTCCGCCGCATGGAGCCACGACACCGGAGCCGATGACGGTTCGGGAGTTGAAAAGATGGTGCGTCCGAGGGGTTGCCGAACGGTTGCCTTCCGCCTTAAAACAAACCCTGAACTAAGGCGTTTTCCATGGCCGTTCGCTCTGGACGGCCCGTTCACTGCTCCCCGCGAGGGGAGATGATCCGCTGCGCTCCACAGCGCCCCCGTGCCCGGGGCGCTGGCTCGGTGACGGCTGCCGCTGGCTGCCGTTCTTCTCTCGACCGCACGGAGTGAAACGCATGAGACTCAGATCCTTGGGGATAGCGCTCGTCACGGCGGCGGCGCTCGTGACCATCCCCGCCCAACTCCCCGCGGCGGCCGCCGATCCGCCGCTCTCGCAAGGAAAGACCGTCACCTCCTCCTCCACCGAGAACGGCGGTACCCCGGCCTCAGCCGCCGTCGACGGCGACCTCGCCACCCGCTGGTCGTCCGCCGCCACCGACAGCCAGTGGCTCCAGGTCGACCTGGGACAGTCCACGAACCTCAGCAAGGTCGTCCTCAGCTGGGAAGCCGCGTACGCCAAGGGCTACAAGATCCAGGCCTCCGCCGACGGAAGCACCTGGACCGACCTCAAGACCGTCACCGCCGGCGACGGCGGCACCGACACCGTCGACGTATCCGGCCAGGGCCGCTACGTACGGATGCTCGGCACTGCTCGTGCCACCCCGTACGGCTATTCGCTCTGGGAGTTCCAGGTCTACGGCGACGCCGGCGCCCCGCCCTCCGACACCTGCTCGACGGCCAACGCCGCCAAGGGCCGCACGGCGACCGCGTCCTCCACGGAGAACGGCGGCACGCCCGCATCGGCCGCGTTCGACGGCGACAGCGGTACCCGCTGGTCCAGCCAGGCATCCGACCCGCAGTGGGTACAGGTCGACCTCGGCTCCTCCCAGACCATCTGCAAGGTCGACCTCAGCTGGGAAGCCGCGTACGCGAAGGCGTTCAAGATCCAGGCATCGGCCGACGGCCAGACCTGGACGACGCTCAAGGACGTGGCCGCCGGCACCGGGGGCAACACCTCCTACGACGTGAGCGGTTCGGGCCGCTACCTGCGCGTCTACGGCACCACCCGCGCCACCGGCTACGGCTACTCCCTGTGGGAGGTCGCGGTCCACACCGGATCGGGCGGCACGCCCCCCGTCGAGGGTGGCGGCGACCTCGGCCCGAACGTCATCGTCGTGGACCCCAGCACCCCGAACCTGCAGGGCAAGTTCGACCAGGTCTTCGCCCAGCAGGAGTCCAACCAGTTCGGCTCGCAGCGCTACCAGTTCCTCCTCAAGCCGGGCACGTACAACGGCATCAACGCCCAGATCGGCTTCTACACCTCCATCTCCGGCCTCGGCATCAACCCCGACGACACGAAGATCAACGGTGACGTGACCGTCGACGCCGGCTGGTTCAACGGCAACGCCACCCAGAACTTCTGGCGCTCCGCCGAGAACCTCGCCATCAACCCGGTCAACGGCACCGACCGGTGGGCGGTCGCCCAGGCCGCGCCGTTCCGCCGCATCCACGTCACCGGCGGCCTCAACCTCGCGCCGAACGGCTACGGTTGGGCCTCCGGCGGGTACATCGCCGACTCGAAGATCGACGGCACGGTGGGCCCGTACTCGCAGCAGCAGTGGTACACCCGTGACAGCTCGGTCGGCGGCTGGACCAACGGCGTGTGGAACATGACGTTCTCCGGCGTCCAGGGCGCACCCGCGACGAACTTCGACACCGGTCCGTACACCACCCTCGACACCACGCCCGTCTCCCGCGAGAAGCCTTTCCTGTACCTGGACGGCAACGACTACAAGGTGTTCGTCCCGGCCAAGCGGACCAACGCGCGCGGCGCGTCCTGGCCCGCCAACGCCGGCACCTCGCTCCCGCTCAGCCAGTTCTACGTCGTCAAGCCCGGCGCGACCGCGGCCACCATCAACCAGGCACTCGCACAGGGCCTGAACCTGCTGTTCACGCCCGGCGTCTACCACCTCGACCAGACCATCAACGTCAACCGTGCGAACACCGTGGTGCTCGGTCTCGGCCTCGCCACGATCGTCCCGGACCACGGCGTCGACGCGATGCACGTCGCCGACGTCGACGGCGTACGCCTGGCCGGCTTCCTCATCGACGCCGGCGCGGCCAAGTCCGACACGCTCCTGCAGATCGGCCCGGCCGGCTCGTCCGCCGACCACGCCGCGAACCCGACCACCATGCAGGACGTGTTCGTCCGGATCGGAGGAGCCGGCCCCGGGCTCGCCACCAACTCGGTCGTCGTCAACAGCGACGACGCGATCGTGGACCACACCTGGATCTGGCGCGCCGACCACGGTTCGGGGGTCGGTTGGGAGACCAACCGCGCGGATTACGGTCTCGTCGTGAACGGCGACGACGTCCTCACCACCGGCTTGTTCGTCGAGCACTTCAACAAGTACGACGTGCTCTGGAACGGCGAACGCGGCCGCACGCTGTTCTTCCAGAACGAGAAGGCGTACGACGTCCCCAACGCCGCGGCGATCACACACGACGGGATCGTCGGCTACGCCGCCTACAAGGTGGCCGACAGCGTCACCACGCATGAGGCGTGGGGGCTGGGCAGCTACTGCAACTTCACCGCGGATCCGAGCATCGTCCAGCGGCACGGGTTCCAGGTGCCGGTGAAGCCAGGTGTCAAGCTGCACGACATCCAGGTCATCTCCCTGGGCGGCAAGGGGCAGTACGCCCACGTCGTGAACGACACGGGCGCCCCGACCTCGGGGACCGACACCGTACCGTCGAAGATCACTTCCTTCCCGTGATGCCCGCGTCCGCAGGCCGACCGTTCCCGACGGCCGGCCTGCGGACGCTTCATCGGACGTGGAGCGACCCGGGGAAGTCGACGGGGGGCTACGGGACGGGAACTATCCGAGTCCGCGGGGTCCGGGGTCCACGTGACGACGAGGAACCTCCGCAGCTCTCACGGTTCGTGCTGCTACGCAGTCTGCGGCGCGACGCGATCGAGGGGTGAGGAGAGGCGGGAGCGCGTGAGCAACTACCCGCCGCACAACGGCTGAGCGCAGCCGGGGCAGACGCCGGTGATATCCGTTCGGCGACCTGGAGGACAGGCCTCGTATGACGGCGAAGTTCTTTCCCGGGGCCAGACCGGCCGGTGAGCGATCAGGATCGCCCGGCCGCGGCGAGGAGGGTGAGAGCGGCCCGGCCGGCGAGTTCGCCGGCCCGCGCGTCGCTGTGATGGTCGGCGACGACCGTGG
This sequence comes from Streptomyces sp. SID14478, assembly GCF_010548525.1. Lineage (GTDB taxonomy): Bacteria > Actinomycetota > Actinomycetes > Streptomycetales > Streptomycetaceae > Streptomyces. The sequence goes on along the minus strand of NZ_JAAGMG010000599.1, from coordinate 15,418 downwards.
CGCCCTCCGCGAGGACGAGCAGCTGCAGCGCCAGTTCCCGCGGATCGGAAGCGCCGGCTCGCTCCGCAATGCCGACGAACAGTTCGAGGTAGCGGTCGACGTGGCGGCCCACGATGGCGCGGACGGCGTCGGTGTGGTGCTGCGTGGCGGCGTTGATCAAGGCGCAGCCACGGAAGTCCGGGCCGTCGTACCAGCCCTGGAGGGCTCGGAACAGTGCCGCGAGCTGGTCGGCCGGGCTGTCCCCGCTCGATGAGACCGTATCGGTCAGCCACTCGATGACACTGTCACTTCGCGTTTCGAGCACCGCGTGCACGAGGCCGTCCTTGGTGCCGAAGTGCCGGTAGAGCGTTTCCTTGGACACCCCGAGACGCCTGCAGAGCTCCGCCACCCCGATGCCGTCCAGCCCCCGCTCGTACAGCACCTGGGTGGCGGCATGCACGATCGTCGCGCGCGTCCGCTCGGGGTCGATGGTGGAACCTTTCGCAACAGGCATGAGGTGATGGTAACAATCGGTTCGATCGTGAGGTAACCTGAGATGGTACTGACCGGTTCTATCTCGGGAGTGTGTCTGGCCCTCGCCGTGGTGCGGCCGCACTCTCGGCGATCCGGGCAAGCATGAATCCCGTTCCCGTGCCCCACTGGGAGCCGTGACTGACGAGAGCACGGCGACGAACCGGCATGCCGCTCTCACCAAGGCACCACGGGAGGAGAAGACCTCATGACGAATCTTCCGCGCTCGCGACCGCAGTGGCACGAGGGTGAAGAGGCCATGCATCAGCTTCTCCAAGTGCCCTACGAAGGCAATCCCACAGCTCCCGGGCTGCCCATGGACTACACGCCCTGGATGGCACAGAGCCCTCTCATCGCTCTGGGGACGGTCGACCGGAACGGCCGGGTATGGACCACGGTGCTCGGTGGGCAGCCGGGCACTACGACTACCGTGGCCAGAGACATGCTGAAGGTGACATCTCTGACTCACCTCACGCCCCAGCCCGCAGAGGAGAGCGCGGGCACCCTCGGGTTCGACCCGGCGCTGGAAGCCCTGTTCTCCGACGACGCCGGCCACATCCACCGTACGAGCGGCGAAGGACAAGAGAGCGTTGAGGAAGGACGCAGCCGCGACGACATCCTCGTCAGACACGAGGGCAGGGGAAGGCAAGCCGCAGGCCTGGTGATCGACCTGGCGACCAGGTCACGGGTCAAAATTGCCGGGAGAGTCCTCGGAGGAGCCGTTCTGGCCGGGGCGTCGGACAAGAACGCGACTGCCGACGGACCTGAGGGGACGGCAGAGGTGCAGGTGGCCCTCGCCGTGGAAGAGACGCTGGGGAACTGCCCGAAGTACCTGAACAGGAAAGCCGTCCGACCTCATGCCCCGTCTCCGACGCTGGTCGGCGACCGGCTTCCGCTGCCACCCGAAGCGGAACAGCTCATTGCCAAGTCCGACATCTTCTTCATCTCCAGCAGGCATGGCGCCGAGAGCATGGACACCAACAACCGGGGCGGCGCGCCCGGGTTCGTGCGGGTGCACAGCAACTCCGACACCGACGGTGTCGTCCTGGTGTACCCCGAATACTCGGGAAACCGCCTCTACCAGACGCTGGGAAACATCAAGACCGACCCCGCCGTAGGAATCACCTTCCCCGACTTCGAAACCGGTGACGTCCTCTACCTGACGGGACGAGCAGAGGTCATGGTCGGCGCGGACGCCACCTCACTGATCGCGCGCAGCAAGCTCGCCGTCCGGGTGACGGTGGAGGCAGCTCGCTTCGTGAAGGACGGACTGCCGTTCCGTGGGCGGCTCCTGGACCAGTCGCCCTACAACCCGCCGGTGCGCAAGCTGGCGCACGAGATCGGCGGAGCGGACCTCCACTCCGCCGATGATGTCGACGCGGAGGGGCGGCCGGTCGGAAAGGCGCAGGCGACACTGATCCGTGCGCAGCATCTGACGCCGACGATCTCGCGGTACGCCTTCCGCCTCGATGCCCTCCCCGCTGCGCAGCCCCGTGCAGCGTTCCAGCATCTCCAGCCGTGGCGCGCGGGACAGCACATCACCCTTGATTTCTCCGGCACGCTCGATCGTGGATGGTCGCACATGCGCGATCACGACCCCCGGTCCCTCAACGACGACTACGTCAGAACCTTCACGATCTCGAGTCCACCGGCTCCCGTCGCTGAAGAACCAGCCACGGGAACGGGGCAGCAGGGGCCCCTGCACGGAGTCGAATTCGACATCACCGTCAGGAGGAACGGGCCCGTCACCTCGCTCCTGGCCGGCTGGCACCCCGGCACACAGCTTTCCGCCGCCGTACTGGGCTTCGGCGGCGAAGACGAGGTGAGGTACGCAGAGGAAGCCATGGACCCTTATACCGACGGCGACATCGTCGTGGTGGCCGGCGGAGTGGGGATCACACCCCTCATGGCCCAGGCGCGGCCGGTGCTGGAGTCCGACCGGAGGATGCGGGTTCTCTGGAGTCTGCAAGCGGATGACCTGCCGCTGGCAGTCGACGTCCTGGGCCGGATCGACGGACTGGCAGCGGTGACGGAACTGTTCGTCACCCAGTCTCTCGACGGCAGCCACGACACGGAGAGGGCGATTGTTCGTCAACTCGGTGCCGTCGTCCACGACCGCCGGATCGGCAAGGATGACGTTCTGGCCCAGAGCGCCGAAAGCAAGCGTCGCTTCTATGTGTGCGCGGGCCCTGGCTTGAGGAAGTCGCTCCTGGAATGGACGTCGGGAGAGTACGTGCAATTCGAGAAATTCGATTACTGATCGCCGTCAAACCGCTGCTGTGACGGGCGGCAGCGGTTCGCAGCACCACCCGTCACGGAACAGGGCCCGCAGAACGTTGACCTCACCGAGCGAGAGTGAGCAGGGCCTGGGTACGGCCTTTGCCCTCGGCGCGCTTACGGCCGTAGAAGAATCGACGTTCGTCGCAGTAACGGTTGCCGATCAACGCCCACGCGCAAAGGACGCGTTGGAGCCTTCTACTGTGTCGCCCGGAGCGGAACGGACCTCGGATCACGGACGGTACCGGCGTTCGACGTGGCCCTTGAGGTCGTCGGGGTAGAAGTAGACCGGGCGCAGGTTGCCCGCCGCGTACCGCTCGGCCTGGTCGGCGAAGTGGGGCGAGTCGGGGTGTCCGCTCGCTCCGCCCGCCGTCACCGCCCAGGCGCGCAGCCGCGGCCCGAACTCGACCACCGCCACGAAGCTGTTGCCGCTGGTTCCGTAGTAGCGCTTGGTTCCCGGGTACGCCTGTGCTCCGAAGGAGGCGAGGGAGCCCCAGCGCGACGAGGCGAAGGGGACGGGGATGCTCGGTTCGTCGTCGCTGAACTGCTGGACGATCGCCCCGTCGTTGCGCTGGTAGCGGTTGATGTCGCCCCAGGGCACCCGCCAGTCGCCGAAGTCCCGGACCAGCCTCCCGGTCGCCGTCGCCAACGCCTTCAGCCGCTGAGCGTCCGTGGCACGCTCAGCCATGTAGTCCCAGACCGACAGGCCGGCGTCCGTCGCCGCCGCGGAGGTGAGGGCCCACAGGTCCTCGCCCCAGAACACGGCCACGGACGTCGCGGTCGACTCCGCGTCCCACCGGAAGTCCCAGTCGCGCAACAGCCCGACGGGTCCAGCCAGTTCCGCCTTCTGGCCGTCGTCCTCGGCCAGCTGGTCCCAGGCTGCGACGAGCCCGGGCACCAGCCGTGCGAACGCGGTCAGGTAGGGATCGAACGCCGCCTCGATCAGCGTCTGCGGGGTGAAGTCGTCCCGTGCGCTCAGCACGCGTATCGCGTGGGGGCCGCGCGGATTCTCGCCCACTTTGTCGAAGTATCGCGGGTAGGCGTTCTTCTTCGGGCTGTCGGCGCCGGCAGCGGTCCACGGCCAGTTGTTCGTGTTGAACGCCCAGCCGTTCTTCGGGTTCACGACCTGCGGCATGCTGTCCAGGCTGTGCAGCCCGTGCCAGTCGGTGGCCGGGTCGCTGCCGTCCACGGGCTTGAGGTAGTCGAAGCGGTCCTGCCTCTTGGGCATGAACTGCGGCATCAGGAAGGCGATCTCGCCCTTCGCGTCGGCGAAGAGCGTGTTGTTCGAGCTGTTGGCCTTCAGCCCTGCCACCTTGAGGTAGTCCGCGTAGTTCCCGGTCGTGGTCCGCAGGAAGCTCTGTTTGAGTGCCTCCACCGGCTTGTTCATCAGCGCGCAGGCGATCCACTTGCCGTCGGACTCGCGCACGATGGGTCCATGGTGCGTGGCGTATGTGGTGAAGCTGCGCCGCTTCTGCTTTCCCTCGTCCGTGCGGAAGGACAGGGTGATCGTCTTCGTCGTCACGGGTCGCAGGGCGTCGCCGTACTGGTAGCAGCGGGACCCATCGGCCTTCGTCACGATCGTCTCGGCGAACTCGTCGATGTTGTCGACGCCGCTCGTGGTGTGCATCCAGCCGGTGCGCGCGTTGAAGCCCTGGTAGATGAAGAACTGTCCCCAGGTTGCCGCGCCGTAGACGTTGAGCCCTTCACGGCTCGTCACGTGCTGTTCCGAGCGGAAGAAGAAGCTGGTGTGCGGGTTGATCAGCAGCAGTGCGTGGCCGTCGCGCGTGTGGCTGGGCGCTATCGCGAAACCGTTGGACCCGGTGGGTTCGCGCAGGACGAGGCCGCGCTCCTCGTCGGTCATCGGCACTTCACGCTGCTCGTAGAAGGCCTCGAGCTGGGTGAGGAGCACCGACTCGATGTCGCCACCGATGCTGCCCTCGGAGAAGCTCAGCGGCATCCACGGCTCGAAGCGGTCCAGCACGCGCGGTCGCACCTCGGGATGCGTCGCGAGGTAGTGGTTGAGACCGTCGGCCCAGGCCTGCATCAACGTACGCAGCCAGGCGGGGCACTTGGCGTAGTCCCGCTTGAGCTTCTCCGGGTCCAGGTAGAGCCGCTGGCGCAGGTCCTGCCAGATCGCGCTCTCGCCCTCGGCCTCGGCGAGACGGCCCAGCGCGACGAGGTAGTTCTGCTCGATCCGGTTGAAGTCGTCCTCGGCCTGCGCGTACATCATCCCGAACACGGCGTCGGCGTCGGTGTCCCCGACGATGTGCGGGATGCCCCAGTCGTCGCGGGTGATCGTCACCCGGCCGGCGTGTCCGCGCCGTCGGTCGTCGTCGGACAAGCCCTGCGACTGCGCCGCGAACGCGGTCCCGGAGGGCACCATCGCCACGGCCGCCGCCAGCCCCGCCGCCGAGCCAAGTACGCGCCGTCGGCTCACCTCCGGCTGTCCGGCCTGACTCACGAACACTTCCGCCTTCGGCACGCGGCCTCCCCAGACCTCCGATGATCACTCCCACGGAGAGTCCTATCCATCGGGCGTGCCACCTGACAAGACCTCGTACGCAACTAAACGGAATCAGCAGTTCACCAGTGATGGGCCGTCAGGAGGTGCCAACAGCTGATCCGTTGGCGCCCGACGGGGTCGGCACCAGCGACGTTCATGCAGTGCGGCCTCTCCCCCGGCGCGCCAGGCCCCCAGGCGTCGGTCGAACTCCTTCGCGCACCGCCCTGGCCCATCCAATCAACTACCGAGTCATCGCGTGCGTCCGTGGAGATCGGCAGCCTCGTTCTGCTCCGGGAGCAGGGCGGTTGAAGCCGGTCGAAGAATCCGGCCTTCTGCAACCGGTGGGCGCGGCGCCGGCAGGTTTGGCTCGAAGCCGAACTCCGATTCCAGCGAGCGGAGTTGACCCGCTGCGTCGTGTAGAGCTAGGGATGTGCTCTGGCCTGCATAGACCGGCCTTCGATGGGGCCTGGGTGCACACCGGGTGCACCCCGCTGGTCGCGGCCTTGTTCGGGCAGGTGATGACCCCCGTCCCGTCGAAGGTCTGGTGGGCGAGGGCATGTCGTATGTCGTACGGTCAGCTCCTGATTCCTGCCTCTCGCTTGAGACGGTCCAGTACGTACGTGCTGAAAAGGTGCTCGCACTGCCCGAGGAGCTCAGCCACCTGTGCATCCCCGAACGGCCGGTCCGTCGATGGCCGCCAGCGCTGGACAGACTGCTCGGACCAGCGGCGCAGCTTGTCGTCCGAATCGTTCAACAAGGCGACGGCGCAACGCAGTTGGATCAGTCCGCCCTGTACGTCGAGCAACCGGAACGCGGCGAGCCGGGTGTGCCGGGGCCGGTCCGGTGCGAGCCGAGCGAGCAGCCAGTCGGCATCCAGACTGCCTGCTGACGGGGCGAGCGCAGTCACTACCTCGCGTGCGACGGCCGGTGCCGGGTCGTCGACGAGCGTGCGCAGACGTTCTGCCTCCACCGCGTCTAGGGCGCGCAGCCCCACCACCGCGCCCACCCGGACCGCACCCACAGGGTGTCTGACCAGCGGCCACAGCAGTTCGGCATCGGCGCGTACCCCGCATTCGCCGAGTCCAGCCGGCGCCCCCGGCGGCATCTCGCCACCACGCGTGCACCAGTCCCGGTACAGCGGAAGCGGATCGACTCCCTCTTGTCGTACGACGTAGCGCGCGCAGGCCCGCACCAGCGACGAACGGTCGGCCAGGAACTCCTGTGCTCGGCCCGCCTGCCCAGCCCGCCGCAGCCCGGTCACACCGGCCGACCGCACCCAAGGGTTACGGGAGCCGAGCAGTGGCACGAGCACTTCGTCGTAGTCGGTTTCCGACGCTCCTGCGAGCGCGGCGTCGGCGCACAGATTCTGGACGACCATGTCCTTGTCGCGTGCGGCGGTGCGGGCCAATTCGGCGGGAGTCAGCCGACGTTCGGCCACGGCGATGCGATGAGCGAACCTGCGCACGTCAAGGTCCCGATCGGCGAGCAGCGGTATGAGCCGCCCGTGCGGTGCCTGGCGCAGCAGCTCGCGCAACAGCCCGACCGCGAACTCCCCGCGGTCCCGGCGCCCAGACTTCAGCACCAGCGCCGCGAGCCCTGCGACATCCGCGCCGTCGAGCCCGACCCGCAGCACAGTGCGGGCTCGCTCGCGCACCGGAGCCGCCCAGTCGGCACATCGGACGACCACGAGCGGCAACAGCGCGGGCCGTCCCGCGGCCTTGCCCACGGCCGCCTTTCGAACCCGCCCGTCAGCGTGGCACAGCGCCAAGGCGAGCCGGGCGTCGTCGAGCTCCCGGCCCTGCCGTCGAACGGCGGATCCCTCGAGGCCCCCACTCGCCTGCCCGTTGATGACTTCGGCCCGCGTCGGCATCAACTGTCGCTGCGACCAGGCGAGTTCCCGCACACCGAGATCGAGGCTGAGCCACGAGTCAGGGTCACGGACATCGAGTACCTCGCCCAACGGCACCCCTTCACCCAGCCGTACGGCAGCCGCCACTCCGGTTCCGTCGTCCCCACCCATGCGTGCCCCGCAGTATGTGCATGTGACCTGTCTGATCTGCGGTGATGCTATGCCACCCCCTCCGGCTGGTCTCCTGAATATTCGCGCGCGGAAGCAAATCGCTGTCTCCGACTCGGCCGGTCACGTGACCGGCCGAGTCGGCCAGAGTCCGATCGGGAGGCATGCAATGGCTCTGGGCTGCGGCGTCGTACCGCCTGCGACGGCGGTGAGTGAGATCAGGCTGCCGCGTCGGTCGTCCGGGGCGGGGGCGCGTTCGACGAGCCCGTCCCGCTCCATACGGGCCAACAGCTGCGCCATGGAAGGTTGTTCGATCCGGGCCAGCCGGGCCAGTTCCTTCTGGGACATCGCGCCTCCCTGCGCGAGGGCGGCCAGCACCGGCACGCCGGTCGTTGATCCTCACCAGCACACGGGCAGCGGTGTTGACCAGGGTCGTGGGCGGCGAACTCGAGGTCGGAGGCATCACGCACACAGCCGCCGCAGGAATCTGACGAGCCATTTCTGGGTCCCCCTTGCACTCGATGTCACTAAGTGACAGACTGTCGTTCAAGGACGAAGGGAAAGGTGGCGAAGCGATGGCCCCCGTGAAAGAGAAGAACAGTGGCGGCATGAGCGAGGTACGCCGCGCGCGGCTGCGGCTGGAGATCTCGCGGGAAGCTGCCCGGCTGTTCTGGGAGCAGGGGGTGGCCGCGACGAGCGGCGACCAGATCGCCCAGGCCGTCGGCCTCTCCACGCGGACGATCTGGCGGCACTTCCGCAGCAAGGAGAGCTGCGCCGAGCCGATCGTCATGCAAGGCGTCGTCACGTTGATGAGCGTGCTGCGCGCATGGCCCCGCGAGAGTTCCTTGGAGGGACATCTCGCCGCGGAGCTGACGAGGCTCGGTCGCGAGAGGCCGCCCGTCGACCTCGCCGACGAGATGCTCGCCATGAAGATGATCCGCCTCGCCGACACCGAACCGGCACTCCGTACCGCTTGGCTGATGGCCTGCGACCAGATGGAGCGGGAGATGGGGCAGGTCATCGCCGCCCGGCTGGAGCGCCACGCCGACGACCTGGACGTACGCATGCACGCGGCAGCCGCCGTGTCGGTCGTCCGGGTCATGGACGAAGACATCGGCGCGGCGATTCTCGCCGGCAGCGACCCGGCGGACTTCGCCGATGTACCGGCGCTCGCGCGGCGCTACGCGCAGGCGATCAGTGCGGCCACCGGCAGCGTGATCGGCCCGCCCATCTCCTGAACAGACCGCGCACCACCACCCTGCCGACCCCCCACCCGTGCCCCACTCACGAGGAGAGTCCGCATGAGCACAGGTCCGCGCACGACCCCGTCCCTGAGCGTCGACGACTTCCTTGGCTCCCCGGTCAGGGCCGGCGCGTCGATCTCCCCCGACGGCTCGACCCTCGCCTACCTGGCGCCGCGGGACGGCCACCTGAACGTCTGGCTGGAGAACGTCGACGGCCCGCCGCGCCCCCGCTGCGTCGCCGCGGACGCCCACCGGAGCGTACACACGTACCACTGGACGAACGACCCGCGTTGGCTGCTCTACGAGCAGGACGGCGACGGCGACGAAAAGTGGCACCTGTTCCGGGTCGACCTGGAGAACCCGGACGCGGAAGCGGTCGATCTCACCCCGTTCCCCTCGGCAACGGCCTTCGGCTTCGAGATGGCGCCCACGCGTCCCGGCAAAGCTACCCTGTGGATCAACCACCGCGATCCCGCTCAGTTCGACCTGTGCGAACTGGACATCGCCGAGGGCCGGTTGACGACGCTGGCGCAGAATCCGGGCCAGGTCATGGGCTGGCTGCACACCCCCGCAGGCGAGCTCTACGCCCAGATCCGCACGGCCGACGGCGATGTCGAACTGGCCGAATGGCACCCCGAGAAGGGCGCGACGCGTCGGGTCACCACGTTCCCGGGCGCCGACTACCCGATGGGCATCCAACCGGCCCGGCTGACCCCTGACGGCACCGGAGTGTGGCTCGGCTCCCATCGCGACGGCGACCGCACGCGGCTGATCCGCCTCGACCTCGCCACCGGCGAGGAGACCGAGGTGGACGCCCATCCCGCCTTCGACCTGGACACGAGGTCCACCGTCTTCCCCGCTCTGCCGTCCGCGCTCATCTGCCACCGCGGCAGCGGCGAACTGCTCGGCGTGCGCTACCTCGGCGAGCGGCAGGTGATCAGGCCCCTCGATCCCGGATTCGCCGCCGTGCTGAAGAATCTGGAGAAGCTGTCCGACGGTGACGTCTCGGCCCTCTCGTCGGACACGAGCGGCGAGCGCTGGGTGGTCAGCTTCACCAACGACCGCGATCCCGGCCTCACTTACTACTACGACCACACCACCGGAACCAGCCGGCTGTTGTTCCGTCCCTACCCGCACTTGGGCCCCGAGGTCCTCGCCCCCATGGCCCCCGTCACGATCCCCGCACGAGACGGGCTGCAGCTGCCCTCCTACCTGACACTCCCGCTGGGACAGGCACCGACCGCACTGCCGACGGTTCTCCTCGTACACGGCGGCCCCTGGACCCGCGACAGCTGGGGTTACAACCCCCTCGTCCAACTGCTGGCCCATCGCGGCTACGCGGTCCTACAGGTCAACTTCCGGGGCTCCACCGGCTACGGCAAAACGTTCCTGAAGGCCGGCATCGGGGAACTCGCCGGGAAGATGCACGACGACCTTCTCGACGCCGTCGACTGGGCCGTCGAGAACGGCTTCACGGACAGGGACCGCGTCGCGATCTTCGGAGGCTCCTACGGGGGCTACGCCGCCTTGGTCGGCGCCTCCTTCACCCCGGACGTCTTCGCAGCCGCGATCGACATCTGCGGCATCTCCAACCTCGTCACGTTCCTGCGGACCCTCCCCCCGTTCACCCGCCCCCATCTGATCAGCAACTGGTACCTCTTCGCCGGCGACCCCGCCGACCCCGAGCAGGAGGCGGACCTCCTCGCCCGCTCGCCCATCAGCCGGGTGCACGACGTACGGGCCCCGCTGCTGGTGATCCAGGGAAGCAACGACGTCCGCGTCGTCAAGGCCGAGTCGGACCAGATCGTGGACGCCCTGCGAAACCGCGGCGTCGAGGTCGAGTACATGGTCAAGGACGACGAGGGGCACGGCTTCGTGAACCCGCAGAACATCATCGACGCCTACCGCGCGGCCGACACGTTCCTCGCCCGCCACCTGCACGCAGAGACAGACCCGCAGTAACCGACGGGCCTCGCACCAGCGGCAGGACCACACGCCGGCACGCCCGCCGCCTCACATCACCAGTTCCTGGCATTCGGTCACACCACATACCTACCTGATGAGTTGATTCCGCATGACCGAGAACGGACACCCCTCCCCCCACACGCCCGCTCCCGACGGCACCGACCAGGCGCGCGCCACCCGCCCCAAGCAGACTCCGCTGGAGCAGATGGGCGGCACGACAGGGCTGGTGTACATGGCCCTGCCCATCGTCGCCTTCGTCGTGGCCAACTCGTCCTTCGGACTGACCTACGCCATCTGCATCGCGGTCGGCGTCGCCGTGGCCATCTCCGTGCTCCGCCTGGTCCGCAAGGAACCCCTGCAGCCCGCCCTCTCCGGGCTGTTCGGCGTCGCGGTCGCCTCGTTCGTCGCGTGGAAGACCGGCTCGGCCAAGGGCTTCTTCCTGACCGGGATCTGGAGCAACGCCGCGCTCGCCGCCCTGTTCCTCATCTCCCTGCTCGTGCGCCGCCCGCTGGCCGGAATAGTCTGGGGAGCGCTCAACGGCAGCGGTACCGCGTGGCTCCGCGACAAGCCTGCCCGTCGCGCCTACGACATCGCCACCCTCACTCTCGTAGGCGTCTTCGCCGCTCGCTGCGCCGTCTGGCAGTGGCTGTACGCGGAGGACCGCACCGGCTGGCTGGCCATCGCGCGCATCCTGATGGGCTACCCGCTCCTCGCCCTCGCCTTCCTCAGCGTTCTGTGGGCGGGCCGTCGCGCCACGCAGCGCCTCAAGATGCTCTCCGCGCAGCAGCCCGCAACAAGCTCCTGACCGCGCCCGTACCGGGCAGACACCGTCCGGCCCCGGCGCGCTCACAGCGTCCGGGGTCGCTGCGGGTCCGGCGCACAGTGGGCCGCTGCGACAGCAGCGCCGCCCGATCCGTGTCGACGTCTCGCGGCAGCAGACCGCGGCAGGGGAGGAGGCTGGTGCCGGCGCACCAGCTCACGCGAAGCCGATGCCCGGCCTCCACGGCCGGGCATCGGCTCCGGCTCTCGGGTCTCCGTAGCGGGCTTCGACTCGTTACGGTCGAGGTATGACGAGTGAGGGCAGGTCATGAGCAGTAACGGCGTAGTGGTGGATGAGGCGATCCGTGCGGCGTGGGACACCTACCGGATCCTGGACAGGCAGACGCCCGAGCAGGAGCGCCAACAAGCGCACCAGCGGGTGCAGGCCGCCATGGACTCCGTCGGGCGTGAGGAGGTCTCCCGGGGCACGGTGTTCCTGGTGGGGGTGTTGACCGGATATCTGATCGCTGAACCGCCCGGCGGCGGGAAGCAAATCGATCCGCTCAGCGACCTCGTCCCCACGGTGATCCGTAAGCTGCCCTCCTTCGAGAAGGCCGAACCGGAGCAGGTGCCGATGGCCACCGGAGTCCTCATGGCCGCCGCCATGGGCATGGACACCGTGGCCTGGCGCGACCAGTACGGGACGATCCCGCCGAAGGAGGCCATGGTCCACGGCTTCGTGCTGTGGCTGCTCGCGGACCTCTTCGACTCCCTGGTCGAAAAGCCGGGCACCATCGACCAGTTGATGCGCGAGACCTTCGACTCCATGGGCACCTCGCAGGACTGACGCAGGACGGGGCGCCTGGAGTGGCGGGGTCGAGCAGCAGCCGACGGAAGCGCGGATCCCCATCCCCGCACAGCCATACGGGGAACAGGCCAGTCGGGACTGTCCATGACCGATGCCAGTAATCAGGCGCGATGAGTTCAGGGGCCGAGTCCCTCAGCCCCGGTTGATGACCCGGCTGATGTCGTAGGGCACTTCCTCCGCCAGTCGGAACAGTGGCTCCAGGACGCCGTTGTAGGTCGGGGCGGCGTGGGGCGGGCAGTGCTGGGTGAGCAGGCAGGTGGCGGCTTCTTCCTTGGTCCGCGGGTGGGCCGCTTCCTCTTCGGCGGCGAGCGCCAGCACCAGATCCATCACGCCGTCCACGCCGTCACGCACCATGGCCCACCGGCGCGCAGGGTCCTCACGCTCACCAGGCAGGGCGGCTTGGGGCGGGCGCTCGGGCGTCAGGCCGGCCCCCGGGATCGTTAGCGCCTCCTTCAACTGCCCCAGGGTCGGCTCCTGGCACAGCTCCTCCACCCCCGTGACGGTCAGAGCCGGCTTGGCCTCCCCAACGCGCCGCAGCACGGCCACGCCCAGGACGAGCGCGGCCGCCGTGTACCGCCAGGCGACCAGGGCCGCCCGCCGCTGGTACGCGGTCACCCCGTCCGCGATCTGACCGATGGCTTCCTCGTAGAACGAGAACGCCGTCGGCGCGGTGCGCAGATCGGCCGCCTCACTGCCCCTGTACAGCCGGTCGCCCATGGTGCACGCCGTCTGCCACTCGTCGCGCGCCGCCAGGAACGCGGCGTTCAGGGACCGCAGCGCCTCGAACTCGTGCGCCGCCAGCGGGCCCCGCTCATCGAACAGTGGAAACCGCATCGCTACTCCCCCACCCCGGCCCGGATCACTGCCCGGCACGCTACTACTCGGCACAGTGGCAGCCGGTGGCAACCACAGATGCCGAGCACCTCATGACGCCGCTGTGCCACGACCGTCTCGTTTGCCAACAGCTATGACGGCCGGAGTGCGAACTCAGCGTTCGCCTGCCGCGGCGGAGGAGCGGGACGTCGGAGCGGCATGCTGCTCTCCCCACGCACGCAATGCGCCGAGCACGGGGAGAAGGTCCCGCCCGGCCGCGGTGAGCAGGTACTCGTCGCGGGGCGGGCGCTCGGAATAGCGGCGCCGCTCGATGACTCCGGCTTCTTCCAGTTTGCGCAGTCGCAGGGCGAGGGTCTCCCTGGGGGCACCGGTGTTGACCTGGATGTCCTTGAAGCGGTGGACGTCGAAGCCGATTTCACGCAGGACGAGCAGGCTCCAGCGTTCGCCGACGATCTCCAGAGCGTCGGCGATGGGGCAGACCCGGGGGGCACCAAGATTGGTCGATTCGATTTTCTGACTCACGGTGCTACTGTAGCTCGTGTAGTCAGTTCGAAAACCGAACCCACACGCGTGGGCGACCCCCTTCGCCCGCCTCGCAACGACCAAGGAGCATCCGAGCCATGGCCTCGATCCTGATCACCGGCGCCTCCAAGGGTGTCGGCCGAGCCACCGCCCGCGAGCTGGCCAAGCGCGGCCACCGCGTCGTCGCCACTGCCCGCGACCCCCGCACCCTGGAGGACCTCGACGTCGACCAGCGGCTGCGGCTGGATGTCAGCGATCAGGCCAGCGTGGAGGCTGCCGTCGAACAGGCCGGAGAGATCGACACCCTCCTCTCGAACGCCGCCGTCATCTTCCGAGCCGCCGTCGAAGCCAGCCCGACCGACGAGCTCGAACGCCTCTACGCGCAGAACACCGTCGGGGCGATCCGCGTCACCCAAGCCCTGCTGCCCCAGATGCGCAGGCGCCGGCAGGGACGGCTGCTGTTCGTCTCCAGCGTCGGCGGGCGAACCGTGATCCCCGGCAACGCCGCGTACGCGGCCACGAAGTGGGCCCTGGAAGGCTTCGCCGAGACCCTTGCCGTCGAGGTCGCGGACTTCGGCATCGACGTCACCCTGGCCCAGCCCGGCCCGATCAGCTCCGGCGCGCTCGACGACATGCTCACCTACCGGCTTCCCGACGACCCCTACGCCGAGCTGCTCTCCGGGGGCATTCCCCCGGAGGTCATGGTGACCCCGGAGTACGTCGCCACAGCTCTGGCGGACCTCGTGGAACTGCCGAGCGTGCCGCTGCGAGTGCCGGTCGGACCGTTGGCCGAGGAGGTCATCGCCGCGCGCGATCGCGCGCCCTACGACCGGCCCTTCGTTCGCTAGTTGTACTGACCTGTGAGGTTGGGGACGCGGCTGGCGGGTGGTTGGCCTGCGAGCGCGGTGTGTCCGCGGTGGTGATTGTAGGAGTGCAGCCACTGCGGGAACGCTTCGCGGCGTTCGGCTTCTGAGCGGTAGGGGCGGGCGTAGGCCCATTCGTCGAGCAGGGTGCGGTTCAGCCGTTCGACCTTGCCGTTGGTCTGCGGGCGGTAGGGCCGGGTTCGCTTGTGTGCGATCCCGGTCGCTGCCAGGGCATCGCGCCAGGTGCGGGAGCGGTAGCAGCTGCCGTTGTCCGTCAGGACGCGTTCAACGGTGATGCCCGCGCTGGTGAAGTAGGCGTGGGCCCGCTGCCAGAAGCCGGTCGCGGTTTCCTTGCGCTCATCCGTGTGGATCTCGCTGTAGGCGAGCCGGGAGTGGTCGTCGACGGCGGTGTGGATGTAGCTGTAGCCGGCGCCGGACCGGGTTGCGCGGCCTGCTTGGCGGCCCAGGGCCTTGTGGCCGCCGCCGTCGGGGATGTTGCCGAGTTTCTTGATGTCCACGTGGACGAGTTCGCCGGGCCGGTCGCGTTCGTAGCGGCGTATGACCCGGCCGGTTGCCCGGTCCAGGTGCGTGAGCCGGGCGAGCTGGTAGCGGGTCAGGACGCGGTGGACGGTCGAGGGCACCAGGCCGAGCAGGTGAGCAATGCGTGCCGGTCCCCAGCGGCGCAGGACACGGACTTTGATGATCCGGCGTTCGGTGCGGGTCGGTGTCCGGTCCGGGCTGTGACGGGGGCGGCTGGAGCGGTCGCTCATGCCGGCCTCGCCCAGGGCACGGTAGCGGCCGGCCCAGCGCTGGGCGGTGGTGGGCGAGACCTGAAAGCGTTCCGCGGCCCGGCGCAGCGGCCAGCCGTCATGGACCACGCAGCGGGCCAGCCGCAGCCGTCCGGTCTCGGTCAGAGGTGCATTACGGTGGGGCACGAGGGCCTTTCTGTTGCTGGTGCAGATGTCGCAATCCACACCAGGCCAGAAGGCCCTCACCCATTTCAAGATCGATCAGCCGTGAACCCTGTCACTGTCCACAACCTCCCCGGACAGAACA
>NZ_JAAGMG010000551.1 GCF_010548525.1 Streptomyces sp. SID14478 | reverse complement strand
GGCGTCCGGCCCGGACGTGCGCGAGCTGCTCGCGGCGGGCCACCCGCAGGCGGTGCGGCTCGCGCGGGAGGCGGGCCGCAGCGTCGGCGAGGTCCTCGCGACGGTCGTCACGCTCCTCAACCCCGGGGTTCTCATGATCGCCGGAGATCTGGCCGGAACTCCCTTCCTGACGGGGGTCCGCGAACTCCTCTACCAGCGCGCGCTGCCCCGCTCCACCGCCCATCTCGACGTGGTCACCTCCCGGCTCGGCGAGCGCTCCGCGCTCATCGGAGCGGGAGCGCTGGTGGTGGAGGAGCTGTACGCGCCGGGCCCGGCGGAGGAGCGGCTGGCGGCACTGGGCGTGTGACGGGCCCGTTTCGGCCCCGCTCCGTGTCCGCATGCTGACATCGAGCCGTCCGCGGGCCGCTTCAAACGGCGTGATTCTCGCCACCTCTGATAGCGCCTACGCTCAGATGAGCGGAAATTCAGTGACTGCACTTCTCCAAGCCGTGGCACTCAGTGCCACCGCTCGATCATTTATGACTTGAACGCACATGAGAGCAAGCTCTGCTCATATGAGCGATAGCTCGGCTCTGCGGGGTTGTGTCTTCGGGAAGTGAACGCAGGATCTCGATAGTGCGTACCCATCAGTCACTTTCGATCTCCTGGCGGACGGGTGGTTACGTCCGTATGACCGCTGAGTGGACGTACCCATGAGCCTTGGATCTGGGTATGTTCCTCGCCGTCAGGGCAGCCACCGAGCCTCGAGGAGTCGAGACCCGTGTCGGAAAACAAAGATCCTCAGGTAGTCGATCAAGGCGAGCAGGGTGCGAAGTTCGTCTACGACTTCACCGAGGGGAACAAGGACCTCAAGGACCTTCTCGGCGGCAAGGGTGCCAACCTCGCCGAGATGACCAACCTGGGGCTTCCCGTTCCTCCGGGCTTCACCATCACCACCGAGGCCTGCAAGGTGTACCTCGACAGCGGCGAGGAGCCGGTGGCACTGCGTGACGAGGTCGGTGCGCACCTCGACGCCCTCGAGAAGACGATGGGCAAGAAGCTCGGCCAGGCCGACAACCCCCTTCTGGTGTCGGTCCGTTCGGGCGCCAAGTTCTCCATGCCCGGCATGATGGACACCGTCCTCAACATCGGGCTCTCCGACAAGTCGGTGCAGGGACTGGCCAAGCAGGCCGGCGACGACCGGTTCGCCTGGGACTCCTACCGCCGCCTCATCCAGATGTTCGGCAAGACCGTCCTGGACGTCGACGGCGACCTCTTCGAGGAGGAGCTGGAGAAGGCCAAGCGGGCCAAGAAGGTCGCGGTCGACACCGACCTGGACGCGGCCGACCTGAAGAAGCTCGTCACGCGCTTCAAGAAGATCGTCAAGACCGAGGCCGGGCGCGACTTCCCGCAGGACCCGCGCGAACAGATGGACCTCGCGATCCACGCGGTCTTCGACTCGTGGAACACCGACCGCGCCAAACTGTACCGCCGTCAGGAGCGCATCCCCGGCGACCTCGGCACCGCGGTCAACATCTGCTCGATGGTCTTCGGCAACCTCGGCGCCGACTCCGGTACGGGCGTCGCCTTCACCCGCGACCCCGCCTCCGGGCACCAGGGCGTGTACGGCGACTACCTGCAGAACGCGCAGGGCGAGGACGTCGTCGCGGGCATCCGCAACACCGTCGCGCTCGCCGATCTGGAGCAGATCGACAAGAAGTCGTACGACCAGCTCATGCAGATCATGGAGACCCTGGAGAACCACTACAAGGATCTCTGCGACATCGAATTCACCATCGAGCGCGGCCAGTTGTGGATGCTGCAGACCCGCGTCGGCAAGCGGACCGCCGGGGCCGCCTTCCGGATCGCCACCCAGCTCGTGGACCAGGGGCTCATCGACGAGGCCGAGGCACTGCAGCGCGTCTCCGGGGCGCAGCTCGCGCAGCTGATGTTCCCGCGCTTCGACGACGAGGCGAAGGTCGAGCTGCTCGGGCGCGGCATCGCCGCGTCGCCGGGCGCCGCGGTCGGCAAGGCCGTCTTCGACTCGTACACCGCGATCAAGTGGTCGCGCTCCGGCGAGAAGGTCATCCTGATCCGCCGCGAGACCAACCCCGACGACCTCGACGGCATGATCGCCGCCGAGGGCATCCTGACCAGCCGCGGCGGCAAGACCTCGCACGCCGCCGTCGTCGCGCGCGGCATGGGCAAGACCTGTGTGTGCGGCGCCGAGGAGCTCGAGGTCGACACCAAGCGGCGCCGGCTGACCATCGGCGACGTCGTCGTCGAGGAGGGCGACGTCGTCTCCATCGACGGCTCGACGGGCAAGGTCTACCGCGGCGAGGTGCCGGTCGTGCCCTCCCCGGTCGTCGAGTACTTCGAGGGCCGCATGCACGCGGGCGCCGACGACGCCGACGAACTGGTCGGCGCCGTGCACCGGATCATGGCGTACGCGGACCGGGTACGCCGCCTGCGCGTACGGGCCAACGCCGACAACGCCGAGGACGCGCTGCGCGCCCGGCGGTTCGGCGCCCAGGGCATCGGCCTGTGCCGCACCGAGCACATGTTCCTCGGCGAGCGCCGCGAGATGGTCGAGAAGCTGATCCTCGCCGACACCGACAACGAGCGCGAGGAGTCGCTGAAGCAGCTGCTGCCGCTCCAGAAGCGCGACTTCGTCGAGCTGTTCGAGGCGATGGACGGCCTGCCCGTCACGATCCGCCTCCTCGACCCGCCGCTGCACGAGTTCCTGCCCGACATCACCGAGCTGTCGGTGCGCGTCGCGCTCGCCGAGTCCCGCCAGGACGCCAACGAGAACGACCTGCGCCTGCTCCAGGCCGTGCACCGGCTGCACGAGTCGAACCCGATGCTGGGCCTGCGCGGCGTCCGCCTCGGCCTGGTCATCCCCGGCCTGTTCGCCATGCAGGTCCGGGCCATCGCCGAGGCCGCCGCCGAGCGCAAGAACGCCAAGGGCGACCCGCGGGCCGAGGTCATGATCCCGCTCGTCGGCACCGTCCAGGAGCTGGAGATCGTCCGCGAGGAGGCCGACCGGGTCGTCGCGGAGGTCGAGGCCACCAGCGGCGTCAAGCTGAAGCTGGCCATCGGCACCATGATCGAGCTGCCCCGCGCCGCCCTCACGGCCGGGCAGATCGCGGAGGCCGCCCAGTTCTTCTCCTTCGGCACGAACGACCTCACCCAGACGGTGTGGGGCTTCAGCCGCGACGACGTGGAGGCGAGCTTCTTCACGGCGTACCTGGAGAAGGGCATCTTCGGCGTCAGCCCCTTCGAGACGATCGACAAGGACGGTGTCGGCTCGCTGGTGAAGTCCGCCGTGGAGGCCGGCCGTGCCACGCGCCCCGACCTCAAGCTCGGCGTCTGCGGTGAGCACGGTGGCGACCCGGAGTCGGTCCACTTCTTCCACGAGGTCGGCCTCGACTACGTCTCCTGCTCGCCGTTCCGCATCCCGGTCGCGCGCCTGGAGGCGGGCCGCGCCGCGTCCACGTCGACGGGCAGCGACCACAGGTAGGACCACCGCAAGGAGAGGGCGGCACCCCGTGCGGGGGGTGCCGCCCTCTCGGCGTGCGTACGGGTTGAGCGGCATCGGGGCAGCCGCCTACTGTCGGGCGGACCCACCCGGTACCGACCGACGCGCGCCCAGGGAGCACAGCCATGAGCGGCTGGAACGCCAGCGACATCCCCGATCAGAGCGGCCGCACGGCCGTGGTCACCGGGGCCAACACCGGCATCGGCTACGTCACCGCGCGCGAACTGGCGCGGGCCGGCGCCCGGGTCGTACTCGCCTGCCGCAGTCAGCAGCGGGGCACCGCGGCGCTGGACCGGCTGCGCCGGGAAGTGCCGCACGCCGACGCCGAGTTCGGGCCTCTCGACCTGGGGGACCTGGCCTCCGTACGGGAGTTCGCGGCCGGCCGGCAGGGGCGCCCGATCGACCTGCTCATCGACAACGCCGGGGTCATGGCGCTCCCGTACGGGCGCACCGCCGACGGGTTCGAGACGCAGTTCGGCGTCAACCACCTCGGCCACTTCGCGCTGACCGGGCTGCTGCTGCCCAGCCTGCTCGACGCGCCCGGCGCCCGCGTCGTGTCCGTCTCCAGCGTCATGCACGCACTCGCCAACATCGACATCGGCGACCTCAACAGCGAGAAGAGCTACCGGCGTTGGGTGACCTACTCGCGCTCCAAGACCGCCAACCTGCTGTTCGTCCACGAACTGGCGCGCCGTGTCGCCGACGCCGGCGCCGACCTCGTCGCCTGCGCCGCGCACCCTGGTTACACGTCGACGGAGTTGCACACGCGGGGCGCGAAGATGGAGGGCCGCATCGGAGTGCAGCGCTTCTTCGAGCTGGGCAACCGCGTGGTCGGGCAGTCCGCCGAGCACGGCGCCCTGCCGTCGCTGTACGCGGCGACCGCGCCCGGGGTGCGGCCCGACGGCTTCTACGGGCCGCGGGTCCTCATGTGGCGCGGTGCGCCGGCCGCGTCCTGGCGGGCGTCCTGGACCCGCAACGACGCGGCGGGGGAGCGGCTCTGGGCGGCCTCCGAGCAGTTGACGGGCGTCGCCTACGCGGAGCTGAAGTCCTGAGCGCCTTCACAGGCCCGACGCCTCGAAGATCCGCTGCGCGGCGTCCCGGTCCATCCGTTCCCCCAGCCCGCGCAGCACGTCCTCGCCGCTGACCAGCAGACCGCTGGCCCGGGCCCGGGCCGCGCCCGTCTCCAGGCCGTGCCACAACAGCGGGTTGGCCGTGAGGACCGCGGGGTCCAGCTCCACCCGGGAGCCCAGCGCGTCCCGCAGGACGAGCCGCGGCGTGATGCCCTCGCCGCGCCGCGCGGACACCAGCAGGTCCGTGCAGACGTGCCGCCGCCGGCCGAGACCGCGTACCGCGAGCCAGCCGGGCCCCGCCGTCACCCGCGCCGGGTGCAGCACGGCGTGCAGGAGAAGGGACAGGCCCGTCCACAGGGCCGTGCGGGCGGGCGTCAGGGTCGAGTTCGCCGCGTCGATGGTCAACACGAGGACGAGCAGCAGCGCGGCGCACAGCAGGGCCGAGCGCAGTTCACGAGCCCAGTTCCGGTCCACCACCGTCGCCGCCGTCCCCGGTGTCCTCACGTCGCATGCCATGCACGGCACCGTAGGTGCGGCGCCGGTGCACGTCAGCCCCCTTGACGCCGTACTGATCCGGCCACCCCGCACATTGACGCACCCCTGACACCGGGCGTCCGCCCTAGGCCGACGCCCCGCCGTCGATCACCAGGTCCGTGCCGACCGCCGAGGCGGCGTCGGCGGACGCCAGGTACAGCACGGCGGCGGCGACCTCGTCGGTCGTCGAGACGCGGCCCAGCGGGGACTCCTCCTTCATGCGGACGGCCTGCTCGGCCGCGCTCTCACCGGGGTGCCGCGACATGGCGGTGCCGATCGGGCCCGGGCTGACCGCGTTGATGCGCACACCTTCGGCGATGTGGTCCAGGGCGGCGCCGCGGGTCAGCGCGGAGACGGCGGCCTTCGACACGGCGTACCCGGTCAGGCCCCGGCGGGACGCGTGCGGGCCCAGGTTCGAGGAGACGTTGACGATGGCGCCGCCGTCGGCCTGGCCGCGCATCTGGGCTATCTCGGCCTGGAGGGAGTGCAGGACGCCGGTGACGTTCGTGTCGAGCAGGGCGTGCCAGTCGTCCCGGGGCAGATCGCCGACCGCGGTGCCCGCACCCCGTATGATCCCGGCCGCGTTGACGGCGACGTCGAGCGAGCCGAACCGGTCGACTGCCGTGCGGACAGCGGCCGTTGCCTCCTCGGCGCGGGACACGTCCGCGACCTGGGCGACGGCCGTGCCGCCCGCCGCCTCGATGAGCGCGACGGTCTCGTCCAGCGGTGCGGCGGAGCGGCCCGTGACGACCACCTGTGCGCCTTCCTCGGCGAGGGCGCGGGCGATGGCCCGGCCGAGACCGGAGCCACCGCCGGTGACGAGGGCGGTCCTGCCGGAGAAGCGGGTGCGGGACATGAAGGCTCCTATTGCTTCGATTCTTGACTAATCGGTTCAGTATGAGGATGTGCGAGGAGCGGCTGACGGAACGGCCGCGGGAATGGCCGGGAGGGTAGGGGAAGTCGCCGGGGCGACGTGGACGGGCGGTCAGTCCAGCAGGGCCAGCGCCTGCTCCGTCGCGTCCCGGACGCGCCCCGAGTCCTGCGAGGCCTTGCCGACGACGCGGATGCCCTGCATGAGGACCAGCAGGAGACGGGCGAGCGCGCGCGGATCGCGGTCGGCCGGCAGCTCGCCCTGGGCGCGGGCGCGCACGAGCGTGCTGTGCAGCATCGTCTCCATGCGCTCCCAGCTGCGCTCCACGCGGCGGGCGGCCTGGCTGTCGTGCGGGCCGAGCTCCGTCGCGGTGTTCGTGACGAGGCAGCCGAGGCGCCGCAGCTCCTCGCCGCTCGCCTCGGCGGCGAACCGGCGCACCAGGGCGCGCACGGCGGGCAGTGCGGGTCCGCTGCCGGACAGCTCGTCGAGCGCGTGCAGGTCGGCGGAGTCGGTGTAGCGGTCCAGCGCCTTCAGGTACAGCTCGTGCTTGTTGCCGAACGTCGCGTAGATGCTGGCGCGTCCGACGCCGAGGTGCTCGACGAGGTCCGTCATCGACGTCGCCTCGTAGCCGCGCCGGTGGAACAGCTCCAGGGCTGCCTGTAGCGCCGCGTCGGGATCGAATTCCTTGGTCCTGGCCACGACGAGGAATCTAGACCTATCCAGAACGAGCGGTCAAGAAAGATCGGTCGAGGGCGGTCGGTCGAGAGCGATCGGTCGCGTACGAGTCAGGCCACCGTGCGCACCTCGTACGCCCGCACCGCGACCCCGTCGTCCTCCAGGCAGCGCCCCGTCCCCAGATCGAAGCGCTGCTTGAGCAGCGGGGACGCCACGAACGGCCGGCCCTGCGCCGAACCGATCAGGCCGCGCGACAGCACGGCCGCGCCCGTGAACGGGTCGGTGTTGTCGAGGGCGAAGACCCGGCCCGCGCGGTCGAGGAAGACCGCCGCCTGCCGGCCGTCGGGCAGGAGGGCGGCGACGCCGCGCCCCGGGGTCAGCCGGGACAGCTCGCAGACGGTCAACCACCCATCAGCGACGGCCAGTTGGACCAGTACGGTCGTCTTCTCGGGAGCGATCGTCATCGTACGGCGAGTCCTTCCAGGGGGATCAGCGGCAGCTCGGGCCTGAGCTGGTCGCGCTCGGGGACGAAGCGGACCGTCGGGTCCGGGGTGCCGGGGGCGTTCACGAAGGAGACGAAGCGCGACAGGCGCTCGGGGTCGTCGAGGGTCGCGGACCACTCGTCGCGGTAGTGCGCGACGTGCGCGCGCATCAGCGCCTCCAGCTCGTCGCAGATGCCGAGCGCGTCGTGCACGACGACGTCGCGCACGTGGTCGAGGCCGCCCTCGATCCGGTCCAGCCAGGCCGCGGTGCGCTCCAGGCGGTCCGCGGTGCGGGCGTAGAACATCAGGAACCGGTCGATCAGACGGATCAGTTCGGCGTCGCTCAAGTCCTGTGCCAGCAGATCGGCGTGACGGGGCGTCATGCCGCCGTTGCCGCCCACGTACAGGTTCCAGCCGTTCGCCGTGGCGATGACGCCGAAGTCCTTCGACTGGGCCTCGGCGCACTCGCGGGCACACCCGGAGACCGCCGACTTCAGCTTGTGGGGAGCGCGCAGGCCCCGGTAGCGCAGCTCCAGGTCGATCGCCATGCGGACCGAGTCCTGCACCCCGTAACGGCACCAGGTCTGCCCGACGCACGACTTCACGGTCCGCAGCGCCTTGCCGTACGCGTGTCCCGACTCGAAGCCCGCGTCCACCAAGCGCGCCCAGATCAATGGGAGTTGTTCCACCCGGGCGCCGAAGAGGTCGATGCGCTGCCCGCCCGTGATCTTCGTGTAGAGCCCGAAGTCCCTGGCCACCTCGCCGATCACGATGAGCTTCTCGGGGGTGATCTCCCCGCCCGGAATCCGGGGCACGACCGAATACGAACCGTTCTTCTGCAAGTTGGCGAGGAAGTGGTCGTTGGTGTCCTGCAGAGCCGCCTGCTCGCCCTCCAGGACGTAGCCGTCCGCGCCGATCGACGGGGCGAGCGACGCGATGATCGAGCCGACCGTCGGCTTGCAGACCTCGCAGCCCTCGCCGCCGCGCGCCTCGGCCCGGCCGTGTTCGTCGAGGAGCCGCGCGAAGCTCGTGACGCGCTTGACGCGCACGATCTCGTACAGCTCCTGCCGCGTGTGCCGGAAGCAGCCGCACAGCCCGTCGTCCCCGGACCTCGGCAGCAGCTGCCCGATGAGCTTGACGCAACTGCCGCACCCCGTACCGGCCTTGGTGCACTTCTTCACCTCCGGCAGCGAGGCGTGAGCACAGATCTCGCCCTTGGTGACGTTGTGGCAGGAGCAGATCACGGCGTCGGCGGGCAGGGCGTCCGGGCCGAGCTGGGCGGGCGCACCCGCACCGGCGGGCAGCACGAGGGACTCCGGCGCGACGGGCGGCACGGTGCCGGTCAGCGCGCGCAGCGTGGCGTACGCCTCCGCGTCCCCGACGAGGATCCCGCCCAGCAGCTCGCCCTCCCTGCCCATGACGAGCTTCTTGTACGTGCCCGCGCGCGAGTCCGCGTAGACGACGTCGAGGCAGCCGTCGGCCGTGCCGTGCGCGTCGCCGAACGACGCCACGTCCACGCCGAGCAGCTTCAGTTTCGTGGAGAGGTCGGCGCCGGTGAAGGACGCCCCGCAGGCGTCGTCGGCGAGGGCGGCGGCTGCCGTGAGCGCCATCTCGTAACCGGGGGCCACGAGCCCGTACACCCGGCCGTCCGAGGCCAGCGCGCACTCGCCGATCGCGAAGACGGACGGGTCGCTCGTGCGGCACTGCGCGTCGACGGCGATGCCGCCGCGCTCGCCCACCGACAGACCCATGTCGCGCGCCAGTTGGTCGCGCGGCCGCACCCCCGCCGAGAAGACGACGAGGTCGGTGGCGAGCTGCGAACCGTCCGAGAGCTTCATGCCGCGCACCGCCCCGTTCGCCCCGTCGGCCACGATCTCCTGCGTGCCGACGCCCGTGTGGACGGAGAGCCCCATGTCGCCGATGGTCTTCAGGAGGGCGGCGCCACCGCCCTCGTCGACCTGCACGGGCATCAGCCGGGGCGCGAACTCGACGATGTGCGTGGCCAGTCCGAGCCCTTGCAGCGCGCCCGCCGCCTCCAGGCCCAGCAGTCCGCCGCCGACCACGGCGCCGACGGTCGCGTGCCGGCGCGCGTACTCCTCGATCGCGTACAGGTCCTCGATCGTCCGGTACACGAAGCAGCCCGGGGCGTCCTTGCCGGGCACCGGCGGCACGAACGGGTACGAGCCGGTCGCCAGCACCAGCGCGTCGTACGGGACGCGGCGGCCGGAGCGGGCGTGCACGGTGCGGGTCGCGCGGTCCACGGCCACGGCCGGTTCGCCGACGTGCAGCTCGATGCCGTGCTTGTCGAGGAACTCCGGGTCCGTCAGGGACAGTTCCTCGGGTGTGGTGCCCGAGAAGTACGAGGTGAGGTGGACGCGGTCGTAGGCGGGCCGCGGTTCCTCGCACAGGACGACCACGCGGTGCGTCGCGGTCAGACCGTGCTCGGCCGCCGCTTCGAGGAAGCGCTGGCCGACCATGCCGTGGCCGACGAGTACGAGAGTGGGCAGTGCCTTGCCGGCCGGGTCGGTCGCCATGTCAGAGGCCTCCGTCGTGGGTGAGCAGGTGGAGCAGCGGTGCGGCGCCGGTGTCGCCGTCGCCGGGCAGCGGCGCGTCCGACTCCCAGGCGTGCGCGAGCGTGCCGACCGCGCCGAGCGCGCCGACGAGGACGCCCCCGACGAGCCGGTCGCCGCGCACGACGACCTTCCGGTACGTGCCGCGGGTGGCGTCGGCGAGCTGTACGACGTCGTCGCCGGGCAGCGGTTCGCTCTCGCCGAACGCGGCGAGGTCCAGCGGGTCCGCCGTGTGCGGGAGGGTGAGGCGGGTCAGGGCGCGGGTCCCGGTGTACGCCGTCGTGGCACCGGTGTCCGTGAGCAGGCCGGCGAGGGCGTCGGCCTGCTCGAGGGCGGGCGTGGCGAGTCCGTAGACCGTGCCGGCGTGCTGGACGCAGTCGCCGACGGCACGGATGTGCGGGTCCGACGTGCGCAACTCGTCGTCCACGACGATCCCTTGGCGCACCTCCAGACCGGCGGCCTGCGCGAGGCCGGTCCTGGGCCGCACCCCGCAGGCGAGCACGGTGACGTCGGTGCCGAGCACGTACCCGTCGTGGAGTTCCACACGGCGTACGCGCCCGTCGACGACGCCGACGCCGCGCACCCGGCACTCGGCGTGGATCTCGACGCCGAGCGAGGTGAGATACCGGTGCACCAACTGAGATGCGCGCGGGTCGAGTTGACGTTCCATGAGCCTTTCGGCCTGTTGTACCAGCACCACTTGGGCACCGCGCCGGGCGAGCGCACCCGCCGCCGAGACGCCGAGCAGACCACCGCCGACGACGACGGCGCGAGTGCCTTCGCGGACCGCCGCCGAGAGGGCCAGACAGTCGTCCATCGTGCGGAACGCGTGCACTCCGCCCGGCAGTTCGCGGGCGTTGGGCGCGAACAAGCCGCGCAGCGGAGGCAGTACCGGGTTCGCACCGGTCGCCAGCACGAGGGTGTCGTACGCGACCTCGGCGCCGTCCTCGCACTGCACCAGACGCCGGTCGCGGTCGACGCGGACGGCGCGCGTGCGGAGCCGGGGCCCCGGGGCGGCGGGCAGCTCGATCACCTCGGGGCCGTAACTGCCCGCCAGGACCTCGGCGAGCAGCACCCGGTTGTACGGGGCGTGCGCCTCCTCGCCGATCAGCACCGCCTGCTCGCCCAGGCGGCGGGCGAGGCGGGTGCCGGCGAGGCCGGTGCCGATGACGACGACGCGGTTCATGCTCCGCAGCGTGCGGGGTGGGTGTTTCCCGGGGGCGTCCCGGCGATTTCCCTCGGGCAACGCTGGGCTCAGCGGAGTGGGGGCGGGGGTGTGAGGGTGCGTCCTCGCGTCGCTGAGGTGCGCGCCATCGAGCGGTTGGGGGTGCGCTTCCGCTCGCGGGGGCGGGGCCCGTCGTGGCGGGGCGCGCAGTTCCCGGCGCCCCGCCGGGGCACGCGAGGGCCTGGCGGCGTACGGGGCTTAAACCCCGTTCAGGCCGACCTCAAGGGCGGCTTAAGGATCAGCCCGGCGGTGCTGACCAGGACGTATTCCGGTGCGACGGAGCCTAACGTGCTGGCGTGAGCATCGAGGCCGTCGAATCCGAACTCCCCCACTACCCCGCCCTGTCGGCGTACCGCCGCCAGACCGAGGGACCGGCGCAGGCCCCGCCGATCCCGCCGATCCCGCGCCGCGCACCCCGCGTCCGGCCCGCCGCCCCGGCCCGGATCACTCCC
>NZ_JAAGMG010000520.1 GCF_010548525.1 Streptomyces sp. SID14478 | reverse complement strand
CCTCGGCCCGCACGGCCCGCAGCGAGGCGGCGGCGGCCACGATGCCCGGAATGTTCTCGAACCCGGGGGCCCGCCCCGACTCCCGCTCGTCGGCCGGACCTTGAGGAGCGAACCGCACCCCCTTCCGGACGGCGAGGATCCCGACCCCCGCGGGCCCGCCCCACTTGTGGGCGCTCCCGGCCAGCAGCGACCACGCCCCCTCCACCGGCCCCCACGCGAGCGACTGCGCGGCGTCCACGAACAGCGGCACCCCGGTGGCCCGGCACCCCTCGGCCACCTCCTCGACCGGCTGCACGGTCCCCACCTCGTGGTTGGCGGACTGCAGACAGGCGAGGGCGGTATCGGGCCGCAACGCGTCGAGGTACGACGAAACGGACACGGCGCCCTCCCGTCCCACGCCCACCTCGGTCACCGCACCACCGGCGGCCTCGTAGGACGACGCCGCGTGGAGCACCGCCGAGTGCTCCACCGCCGATACCACCAAGTGCCGCCCGACACGCCGACGTCCCGCGAGCGCGCCGGCGACCGCCGAGTGCACCGACGCCGTGCCGGACGAGGTGAACACCAGCTCGTCCACCCGGCAGCCCACGGCCTCCGCGGCGGCCTCCCGGGCCGCGTCGAGCAGCAGCCGTGCCCTCCTGCCCTCGCGGTAGAGCCGGGCGGGATCGGCCCACCCTTCGTCGAGGGAGGCCTGCAATGCCTGCCGGGCAACGGGATGAAGGGGAGCGGACGAGGCAACATCGAAGTACGACACGCCCGCACGATAGAACGTGCGGGCGCTCCTCGGGGGCGCGGGGAACCGCCCGGCAACCACGACGAACCGGAAGCCGCCCACCGGCGCGCACCCCCGGGCCGCAGGGCGCCCCCGACCCCCCGTCAGAAACACCCCGGAGCAGGCACATCCCACCCTTCGGAGTGACCCGCGGCGCGTTAGGCACCCTCCCCGCGCGACCCCAAATAGCGTCCAGTAGGGTTTGGTCCGCATAAACATCCAAACCCCTGCCCGTGTGCCAGGGCGGCGAGCGACCAGCGAGACGACGGCCGTAGCCAACCAAAGAGCGCGGGCGAGACTCTCGGGAAGGCGCTACGTGAGTCCCAACGGCTCCGACCGCTCGTCGCGGCGCCCGATGCGGCGGAAGCTGCCGCAGGTGCTGACTGCGGGCCTGATCCTGGTAACCGCTACCGGTTGCACATACAAGGACTTCCCCCGTCTTGGTATGCCCACTCCGGTGACGGAAGAAGGTCCCCGGATCCTCTCCCTCTGGCAGGGCTCGTGGGCGGCAGCGCTCGCCACGGGCGTGCTGGTGTGGGGGCTGATCCTGTGGAGCATCATCTTCCACCGGCGTAGCCGGACCAAGATCGAGGTTCCCACTCAGACGCGGTACAACATGCCGCTCGAGGCGCTGTACACGGTGGTTCCGCTCATCATCGTGTCGGTCCTCTTCTACTTCACAGCGCGCGACGAGTCGAAGCTCCTGAAGCTCGACGACAAGCCCGCGCACACCATCAACGTGGTCGGCTACCAGTGGAGCTGGGGCTTCAACTACGTCGAGAACGTGCCCGGCGTCTCCGGTGACGCGAAGACCTCCAAGGAGCTCTCCGCGATCCCGAGCCGCTTCAAGGAGGACTTCCCGGCGAACGCCGGCGGCGTCTACGAGGTCGGCACTCCTGGCGAGCGGAATCCGCAGACCAAGAACCCCGGCCCGACCCTCTGGCTCCCCAAGGGCGAGAAGGTCCGCTTCGTACTGACTTCGCGTGACGTCATCCACTCCTTCTGGGTGGTGCCGTTCCTCATGAAGCAGGACGTCATCCCGGGCCACACCAACGCCTTCGAGGTGACCCCCAACAAGGAGGGGACCTTCCTGGGCAAGTGCGCCGAACTCTGCGGAGTCGACCACTCCAGGATGCTGTTCAACGTGAAGGTCGTCTCTCCGGAGAAGTACGAGCAGCACCTCAAGGACCTCGCCAAGAAGGGGCAGACCGGTTACGTCCCGGCTGGCATCGCCCAGACGGACCACGAGAAGGACCGGGAGACGAAGAACCTGTGAGCATCCTCAACGAACCCCAGGGTGCCGCCGCAGCAGACGACTCGTACGAGAACGAGCTGCCGGCTCGCCCCAAGAGTCCCGGCGCGACCGTGATCAAGTGGCTCACCACCACCGACCACAAGACGATCGGCACGCTCTACCTGGTCACGTCGTTCGCGTTCTTCTGCATCGGCGGGATCATGGCGCTCTTCATGCGCGCCGAACTGGCCCGTCCCGGCACGCAGATCATGTCGAACGAGCAGTTCAACCAGGCGTTCACGATGCACGGCACGATCATGCTGCTGATGTTCGCGACGCCGCTGTTCGCGGGCTTCGCGAACTGGATCATGCCGCTGCAGATCGGCGCCCCCGACGTCGCGTTCCCGCGACTGAACATGTTCGCCTACTGGCTGTACCTGTTCGGCTCGCTTATCGCGGTGGGTGGCTTCCTCACCCCGCAGGGCGCGGCCGACTTCGGCTGGTTCGCGTACTCGCCGCTCTCGGACGCCGTCCGCTCGCCGGGCATCGGCGCCGACATGTGGATCATGGGTCTGGCCTTCTCCGGCTTCGGCACGATCCTCGGCTCGGTCAACTTCATCACCACGATCATCTGCATGCGCGCTCCGGGCATGACGATGTTCCGTATGCCGATCTTCGTGTGGAACGTCCTGCTGACCGGTGTCCTGGTCCTGCTGGCCTTCCCGGTCCTCGCGGCCGCGCTGTTCGCCCTGGAGGCGGACCGCAAGTTCGGTGCCCATGTGTTCGACGCCGCGAACGGCGGCGCGCTGCTATGGCAACACCTCTTCTGGTTCTTCGGCCATCCAGAGGTGTACATCATCGCCCTACCATTCTTCGGAATCATTTCCGAAGTGATCCCGGTGTTCTCGAGAAAGCCGATGTTCGGCTACTCGGGCCTCATCGGCGCGACGATCGCCATCGCCGGTCTCTCCGTGACCGTGTGGGCGCACCACATGTACGTGACCGGTGGCGTGCTGCTCCCGTTCTTCTCCTTCATGACGTTCTTGATCGCCGTACCGACAGGCGTGAAGTTCTTCAACTGGATCGGAACGATGTGGAAGGGCTCGTTGTCCTTCGAGACACCGATGCTCTGGGCGATCGGCTTCCTGATCACCTTCACCTTCGGTGGTCTGACCGGCGTCATCCTGGCGGCCCCGCCGCTGGACTTCCACGTGTCGGACTCGTACTTCGTGGTGGCGCACTTCCACTACGTGATCTTCGGTACGGTCGTCTTCGCGATGTTCTCCGGATTCCACTTCTGGTGGCCGAAGTTCACCGGCAAGATGCTCGACGAGCGCCTCGGCAAGATCACGTTCTGGACGCTGTTCGTGGGCTTCCACGGCACGTTCCTGGTGCAGCACTGGCTGGGTGTCGAGGGCATGCCGCGGCGTTACGCGGACTACCTCGCGGCCGACGGCTTCACCGCGCTGAACACGATCTCGACGATCTCCTCGTTCCTGCTCGGTCTGTCGATCCTGCCGTTCTTCTACAACGTCTGGAAGACCGCCAAGTACGGCAAGAAGATCGAGGTCGACGACCCGTGGGGCTACGGCCGTTCGCTCGAATGGGCGACGTCGTGCCCGCCGCCCCGGCACAACTT
This sequence comes from Streptomyces sp. SID14478, assembly GCF_010548525.1. GTDB lineage: Bacteria > Actinomycetota > Actinomycetes > Streptomycetales > Streptomycetaceae > Streptomyces. The sequence continues at coordinate 7,698 of NZ_JAAGMG010000520.1, read as the reverse complement.
CCTCACCCTGCCGCGCATTCGCTCCGAATCGCCGGCGTTCGATCTGCATCACCCTGAGATCGCGGCCCTGGACCAGCTGGAGAACTCCGGCCACGGCTCCAAGGCGCTCGCTGGCGGCAAGGAGGCCGGCAAGTGAAGGTCCAAGGCAAGATGTTCATCTGGCTGAGCCTCTTCGTCCTGATCATGGCCGGTGTCTACGGCGTGTGGTCGAAGGAGCCGGCCGGTACGACGGCGCTCTTCCTGACGTTCGGCCTCTGCATCATGATCGGCTACTACCTGGCCTTCACGGCCCGGCGGCTGGACACCGGTGCGCAGGACAACAAGGAGGCCGACGTCGCGGACGACGCCGGCGAGGTGGGCTTCTTCAGCCCGCACTCCTGGCAGCCGCTCGCCCTCGCCGTCGGTGGCGCGATCGCCTTCCTGGGCGTCGTCTTCGGCTGGTGGCTGCTGTACTTCGGCGCCCCCGTGATCATGTTCGGCCTGTGGGGCTGGGTCTTCGAGTACTACCGCGGCGAGAACCAGAACCAGTAGCACCACCTGGGTCTGTGAACTCCCGTGGCCGAAGGGCCCGGACACTCCTGACGGAGCGTCCGGGCCCTTCGGCGTACCCGCCCATGCCCCGTGCGGCTCACTCACCGCGCTGGACGAGGCGTTCCTTCTTACGGTGTGTTCATGAACCACTCACCGCGCATTCGTACGGTTCTTGGCTGCACCCTGTTGGTGGCCGCACTCGGTGCGGGCGTCACAGCCTGCGGCAGCTCCGGCCACCCGCTCTCCGCCAAGCCGTACGACGCGGCGAGCCAGATCTCTTTCAGCGGCCCCGTGGGCTCCAAGAAGGCCGATCCGGACAAGGCCCTGGAAGTCACCTCACAGGGCGACGAGGGCCGCATCACCGACGTCACCGCCACGGACGCCCTGGGGCGCTACGTCGCGGGCGAACTCTCCGCCGACGGCAGGAGATGGCACACCACCTCCCCGTTGGCCGCTGACGCCCAGTACACGCTCCACGTCAGCACCGAGGACGAGGACGGGGCGCCCGGGCGCAAGGTCCTCACCTTCGAGACGGGCAACCCCAGCAAGGAGAAGGCCCTCAAGGTCACCTTCGGCCCCGAGGGCGGCAAGTACGGGGTCGGCCAGCCCATCACGGCCGAACTCAACAAGCCCGTCAAGGACCCGAAGGCCCGCGCCATCGTCGAGCGCGCCCTGAAGGTGGACTCCAAGCCCGCCGCGGACGGCGGCTCCTGGTACTGGGTGGACAGCAAGGAGCTGCACTACCGCCCCAAGGAGTACTGGCCCGCCCACGCCACCATCACGGCGCACAGCAACCTGGCCGGCATCAAGGTCACCGACCGGCTGTGGGGCGGCAAGTCCAAGCCGCTGACCATCACCACGGGCGACCGCATGGAGGCCGTCACCGACGCGGGCAACCACTACCTGACGGTCTACCGCAACGGCGAGGAGATCAACTCCATCCCGGTCACCACCGGCAAGCCCGGCTTCGAGACCCGAAACGGCGTCAAGGTCGTGCTCGGCCAGGAGTACTCCGTCCGCATGACCAGCGCGAGCATCGGCGCCGCGGACTTCTACGACAAAGAGGTCTACTACGCGACCCGCGTGACCTGGAGCGGCGAGTACGTGCACGCCGCGCCCTGGTCCGAGGGCTCCCAGGGCAACGAGAACACCAGCCACGGCTGCACCGGGATGAGCACCAGCGACGCCGCCTGGTTCTACGACACGTTCCGCAAGGGCGACATCGTCAAGGTCATCAACAGCTACGGCGAGGACATGGACCCGTTCGGCAACGGGTTCGGCGACTGGAACCTCAGCGAGAAGAAGTGGACCGAGGGCAGCGCCCTCTCCGGCACCGACAAGCCCGATCCGGTGCAGCAGGCGCGGCTCAGCCCCGAGGTCTGAGCCACTCGGGTGTGAGACTTCCGACTCCCGTACGTCCCTGACGTACGGGAGTCGTCGTCCCGTGTGCCGTACGTCAGGCGCCGACGGCCTGCCGCGAACGCAGCAGGGCGGCCAGTGCCCCGGCGAACTCGACCGGCTCCACCGGCAGCGTCACCGCGGCCTCGGCGCGGCTCCAGGTGGCCAGCCACGCGTCCTGCGGGCGGCCGATCAGGAGCAGCACCGGCGGGCAGCGGAAGACCTCGTCCTTGATCTGCCGGCACACCCCCATGCCGCCCGCGGGGACCGCCTCGCCGTCCAGGACGCAGACGTCGATGCCGCCCCGGTCCAGCTCCTTGAGGACCGCGGGGAGCGTCGCGCACTCGATGAACTGGACCTCGGGAGCATCCGATGCGGGCCTGCGCCCGGTCGCCAGGCGGACCTGCTCCCGCGTGTTGGCGTCGTCGCTGTAGACCAGAACCGTCGCGGTCGACTGCATCGTTCCTCCGAGACATCGGTGTCCTAGGGCGTCCTCGCGGCGGAGCCTACTCCTCCCGACACCCCGTCAACACCGGTTCGCACAGGCCTCCGATGGGCCATATGGGCTGGACACACCCCCCAGACACTCCGAACGGCACCCCCCGGAGTGAGGGCGAGATAAGCGACCGACATAATGTCGGTCGTGGCGACAGCAACGACAGTAGAAACCGGGCACGCGCACCCGTCGGTCAATCGACCGAACCTCACCAGCGTCGGAACCATCATCTGGCTGAGTTCCGAGCTGATGTTCTTCGCGGCCCTCTTCGCGATGTACTTCACCCTGCGATCGGTGACCGGACCGGATCACTGGAAGGAAATGGCCGAGTCGCTGAACGTTCCGTTCTCAGCGACGAACACCACGATCCTGGTGCTCTCCTCACTCACCTGCCAGCTCGGCGTGTTCGCCGCTGAGCGTGGTGACGTGAAGAAGCTCAGGATGTGGTTCATCGTCACCTTCATCATGGGTGCGATCTTCATCGGCGGTCAGATCTTCGAGTACACAGAGCTGGTCAAGAAGGATGGGCTCTCGCTCTCCTCCGACCCGTACGGCTCGGTGTTCTACCTGACCACCGGCTTCCACGGCATGCACGTGACAGGTGGCCTCATCGCCTTCCTGTTCGTCCTCGGCAGGACGTACGCGGCCCGGAGGTTCACGCACCAACAGGCGACCGCCGCCATCGTCGTGTCCTATTACTGGCACTTCGTCGACGTCGTCTGGATCGGCCTCTTCGCCACGATCTACCTGATCAAGTAGTTCGACGATCACAGCATCGGGCGTAGTACCCGACACCCATTCCAGTAGCACCGACGCAGAAGATCCTGACACCGGGGTAATCCGTGAAAAAGCTCTCCGCACGACGACGCCATCCGCTGGCGGCGGTCGTCGTCCTACTCCTCGCGCTGGCGGCCACCGGGGGGCTGTACGCCGCGTTCGCGCCCGCGAGCAAGGCGCAGGCCGATGAAACCGCCCAGTCCCTCGCCATCGACGAGGGCAAGAAGCTCTACTCCGTAGGCTGCGCCAGCTGCCACGGAACCGGCGGTCAGGGCACCTCCGACGGTCCGAGCCTCGTGGGCGTCGGCTCTGCCGCCGTCGACTTCCAGGTCGGCACCGGTCGTATGCCGGCCCAGCAGCCGGGCGCCCAGATCCCGAGCAAGAAGGCGATCTACTCCCAGGCCGAGATCGACCAGCTCGCCGCGTACATCGCGTCGCTGGGTGCCGGTCCGGTCGCGCCGACCTCCGAGGACTACAGCCCGCAAGGCGCGGACATCGCCAAGGGTGGCGAACTGTTCCGCACCAACTGCGCCCAGTGCCACAACTTCACCGGTGAAGGCGGCGCACTGACGCACGGCAAGTTCGCGCCGAGCCTCGAGGGCGTCTCGCCCAAGCACATCTACGAGGCCATGCAGACCGGCCCGCAGAACATGCCGTCCTTCCCGGACACGACGATGACCGGCAAGAACAAGAAGGACATCATCGCGTACCTCAACGCGGTCAACGGTGATGAGACGCAGAGCCCGGGCGGTCTCAAGCTGGGCGGGCTCGGCCCGGTCAGTGAGGGTCTGTTCGCCTGGATCTTCGGTCTCGGCGCCCTGATCGCCGTCGCCATCTGGGTCGCCGCTCGGACCGCAAAGGCCAAGAAGTCATGAGTAGCCAAGACATTCCAGAAGAGAACCTGCCCGCTGAGCAGGAGGCCGCGCACGGTTCGGTCGCGGTGAAGGACGATCCCTTCGCCGACCCCGGTCTGCCCGAGCACGAGCACCGCGTCCAGGACATCGACGAGCGGGCCGCCCGGCGGTCCGAGCGTGTCGTGGCGATGCTGTTCACGATCTCGATGCTGGCCACCGTCGGCTTCATCGCCTCGTACGTCACCCTCGACGTCGACAAGAGCATCTACGTCTTCCCGCTCGGTCACATCAGCGCGCTCAACTTCGCGCTGGGCATGACCCTCGGTGTGGCGCTGTTCTGCATCGGCGCGGGCGCGGTCCACTGGGCCCGCACCCTGATGTCGGACGTCGAGGTCGCCTCGGAGCGTCACCCGATCGAGGCCGAGCCCGAGGTCAAGGCGCAGGTCCTGTCGGACTTCGCCGACGGCGCCCGCGAGTCGCAGTTCGGCCGTCGCAAGCTGATCCGCAACACGCTCTTCGGCGCGCTGGCCCTGGTGCCGCTCTCCGGTGTCGTGCTGCTTCGTGACCTCGGGCCGCTGCCCGAGAAGAAGCTGCGCACCACGGCGTGGAAGAAGGGCCTCAAGCTCGTCAACATGAACACGAACGAGCCGCTGCGTCCCTCGGACATCGCGGTCGGCTCGCTCACCTTCGCCAAGCCCGAGGGCCTGGAGGAGCACGACGAGGACTTCCAGACGGTCATGGCCAAGGCGGCCCTGATGCTCGTCCGTATCCAGCCGGGCAACATCAAGGACAAGCAGGAGCTCGCGTGGGCGCACGAGGGTGTGGTCGCGTACTCGAAGATCTGCACCCACGTCGGTTGCCCGATCTCCCTGTACGAGCAGCAGACGCACCACGTGCTCTGCCCCTGCCACCAGTCCACCTTCGACCTCTCCGACGGTGCGCGGGTGATCTTCGGTCCCGCGGGTCACGCACTGCCGCAGTTGCACATCGACGTCGATGACGAGGGTTACCTCGTGGCGCAGGGCGACTTCGCCGAGCCCGTCGGCCCTGCCTTCTGGGAGCGCGGATGAGTACTACGACCACCAACGACGCGCCTTCTCGCGAGAAGGCACCGGCCGGCGAGCGCGTCGCCGACTGGGCGGACGGACGCCTGGGGATCTACTCCCTGGCCAAGTCCAACATGCGCAAGATCTTTCCGGACCACTGGTCCTTCATGCTCGGCGAGATCTGCATGTACAGCTTCATCATCATCATCCTCACGGGTGTGTACCTGACGCTGTTCTTCCACCCGTCGATGAACGAGGTGACGTACGACGGCAGCTATGTCCCGCTCCAGGGGCAGCTGATGTCGGAGGCGTTCAACTCGACCATGCACATCTCCTTCGATGTGCGCGGTGGTCTGCTGATCCGGCAGATCCACCACTGGGCCGCGCTGATCTTCGTCGCCGCGATGATGATCCACATGATGCGCGTGTTCTTCACGGGTGCGTTCCGCAAGCCGCGTGAGGTCAACTGGCTGTTCGGCTGGCTCCTGCTGGTGCTGTCGCTGTTCACCGGCTTCACCGGTTACTCGCTCCCCGACGACCTGCTGTCGGGTACGGGTGTGCGCTTCATCGAGGGCGTGCTGCTGTCGGTGCCGATCGTCGGTACCTACATCTCGTTCTTCGTCTTCGGTGGCGAGTTCCCGGGCGGCGACTTCATCGCGCGGTTCTACTCGGTCCACATCCTCCTGCTGCCGGGCATCATGCTCGGGCTGATGGTGGCGCACCTGATCCTGGTCTTCTACCACAAGCACACGCAGTTCGCGGGCGCCGGGAAGACCAACAAGAACGTCGTGGGTATGCCGCTCCTGCCGGTCTACATGGCCAAGGCGGGTGGCTTCTTCTTCCTGGTCTTCGGTGTCATCGCGATCATCGCGGCGATCGCCTCGATCAACCCGATCTGGGCCATCGGCCCGTACCGGCCGGACCAGGTGTCCACCGGCGCCCAGCCCGACTGGTACATGGGCTTCGCCGAAGGCCTGGTGCGTGTGATGCCCGGCTGGGAGATCAACCTGTGGGGCCACACGCTCGTCCTGGGCGTGTTCATCCCCATCGTGATCTTCCCGCTGGTGCTGGTGGCCATCGCCGTCTACCCGTTCATCGAGTCCTGGGTCACCGGCGACAAGCGCGAGCACCACATCCTCGACCGGCCGCGCAACACGCCGACCCGTACCGGATTCGGTGTGGCCTGGCTGGCCGCGTACTTCGTGATGCTGGTCGGTGGTGGAAACGACCTCTGGGCGACCCACTTCCACCTCTCGATCAACTCGATCACCTGGTTCGTCCGGATCGGCTTCTTCGTCATCCCGGTCCTCGCCTTCATCGCCACCAAGCGGATCTGCCTCGGCCTCCAGCGCCGCGACAGGGACAAGGTGCTGCACGGGCGCGAGTCCGGCATCATCAAGCGTCTGCCGCACGGTGAGTTCGTCGAGGTGCACGAGCCGCTCGACCAGGAGGCACTGCACGCGCTCACCGCGCACGAGCAGTACCAGCCGGCCGAGATCGGCCCGACGGTCGACGAGAACGGCGTCGAGCGCAAGGTGTCGCGACTGCAGAAGGCGCGCGCCAAGCTGTCGAAGGGCTACTACGGGGAGAACAACCAGATCCCCAAGCCCACCGCCGAGGAGTACAAGGAGATCACCAGTGGCCACGGCCACCACTGATCTCTGATCGCTGAGTTATCAGCTGTCCGCCACGGCAAGAGCCCTCGTCCAGGCACTGGACGGGGGCTCTTTGCCGTCCCCGGCGCTGGATAAGGTGGGAACGCGTAACTTCTTACTGACACACAGGAGCGGCCATGAGCGCTTTGCACCCCGCTGGAGGCGACACCGCGGGCGGCCGTTCCTGGCCCTCCGTGCTGAACGGCCTGCTGGACGGCCGTGACCAGAGCGCCGACGACACCGCGTGGGCGATGGACCGGATCATGCGGGGCGAGGCGACCGACGCGCAGATCGCCGCGTTCGTGGTCGCGCTGCGCGCCAAGGGCGAGACCGTGGCGGAGATCTCCGGTCTCGTACGGGCCATGTACGCGCACGCCAACGTGATCGAGGTGCCGGGGGAGACCGTCGACATCGTGGGGACGGGCGGTGACGGTGCCAAGACCGTCAACATCTCCACCATGTCCGCGATCGTCATCGCCGGCGCCGGGGCCAAGGTCGTCAAGCACGGCAACCGCGCCGCGTCGTCGGCGTCGGGTTCCTCGGACGTGCTGGAGAAGCTGGGCGTCAACCTGGATCTGCCGCCGGCCCGCGTCCCCGAGGTCGCCGAGGAAGCGGGCATCACCTTCTGCTTCGCGGTGAAGTTCCACCCGGCACTGCGCTACGCGGGCGCCGCGCGCGGACAGATCGGCATCCGCACCGTGTTCAACCTGCTCGGCCCGCTGACCAACCCGGCCCGGGTACGGGCGCAGGCGGTCGGGGTCGCCGACGCGCGGATGGCACCGGTGGTCGCCGGGGTCTTCGCCGAGCGCGGCAACTCCTCGCTCGTCTTCCGCGGTGACGACGGGCTCGACGAGCTGACCGTCACCGGGACCTCCCGGGTGTGGGTCGTGCGGGAGGGAGCGGTGCGCGAGGAGGTCTTCGACCCGCGGGACGTCGGCATC
>NZ_JAAGMG010000478.1 GCF_010548525.1 Streptomyces sp. SID14478 | reverse complement strand
CTCGGCGCAGACGGGCGGCGTCCGGGGCGGTGCCGGGGCCGCGTACGGAAGCGGGTCGACACGGCCGCCGCGGCCGGGGTGGTGGCCGCTGGCCGTGCTCGCCCAGGCGTCGATGACGGTCCTCCAAGTCCTGGGCGGGCTCTGGCTGCTGGGCCAGATCGTCGGCGTCGCTGAGCCGAACCTGGGCGTCCCCGTGCTGATGATGCTGACCGGGATCGTCGGCGGCCCGTGCGTCGAATGGGCCTGCCGGATGGCGGCGAAGGGGCCCGCCCGGCGGTACGGCCTGGAAGCGGAACGGCGGCTGCGGGACTCCGCCGCGGCCTGCGGCAGGGCGCGCGTCCTCGACCCCGTCGCGGCGGAGCTGCTGCGCTACCGCGAGGTGCGGGAGCAGTACGTACGGGTGGCCGGGATTTCCACAACCGGCCGGTAGGACACAGGCGTCGGCAGGGATCGCGGCGCCGGGGCAGTCTGGGAACGCGGCTCGGGGCGGGCTCGGGCCGCGATCCGGACGGGGGACGCAGGACATGAACGAGACGCTGTTGACCGTGGTGGGGAACGTCGCGACGACACCGGTGTACCGGGAGCTGCCGACCGGGCCGGTGGCGCGGTTCCGGCTCGCGGTGACGCCGCGCCGTTTCGACCCGGTGCAGAACACGTGGGTGGACGGGCACACGAACTTCTTCACGGTGTGGGCCAGGGGCCCGCTCGGTGCCAATGTGCAGGGCTCGGTGTCGATCGGTGAACCGGTCATCGTCCAGGGCAGGTTGAAGGTACGCGACGAGGAGCGCGGGGGGCAGCACTGGACGTCGGCGGACATCCAGGCGACGACGGTCGGACACGATCTGTCGCGCGGCACCGCTGCGTTCCGCCGGGCCGCCAGGAGGCCGGGCGCGGAGGCGGAGGAGACGCAGCGGGCGCGGCAACAGGCAAGGAGCGAGCCGTCGTTCGAGATCGATCCGGAACCGGTGCCGGCTCCGGAGCCGGTGGGGTGACCGAAGTGCGGCTTATCGGGCGCTGCGTCCGGGGGATTTGTCGATAAGCCCGGTTCGGCGACGGTCCGGGCGATAACGATTGCGATGCGGATCGTGTACCGGGCGACACCTCAGGGGATCGCGACAGGCCGCCTATTTAGGATGCCGGGCGTACCTCAAAGGGCTTAGTGAGCTTCAAGAGGTTGACGAGATCCGGGAGTTCCGGGAGTTCCGGAGTGCGAGGAGTTCCGGAGTGCCAGGAACTCCAGGATCCCCGGCGCTCCAAGGGGCTTGATTCTGTCGGCGGGACGCCTCCCCATGTGTCACAGCGTCCTGCCTGAAGGGAATTACGTGTTTTCAGTGCTCTCACGGCTCGGACGCCGAGGGCGGGGCTCCGCTCGCCTCGCCGCGGCGGCCCTGGTGTCGGGCCTCGTGGTGACCGGGGCGATATCCGGCACCGGGACGGCCTTCGCGGACGACGTGAACAAGGAGCAGGGCGGCGCGAGCGCCACGCTGGGCGGCCTGGAGACGTACGGGACGGCCGTGATCCACGACGGCGGACGCGACGAGAAGGTCTCCGCGGGCCTGTTCCGGATGAGCGTCGACGGCGGCGGGATGCTGCAGACGTACTGCATCGACCTCCACAACCCGACCCAGACGGACGCCAAGTACCAGGAGACGTCCTGGAGCGGCACCTCGCTCAACGGCAACGCGGAGGCGGGCAGGATCCGCTGGATCCTGCAGAACTCCTACCCTCAGGTCAACGACCTGGCCGCGCTCGCCCGCAAGGCCGGGGCGGGCGCGCTGACCGAGCAGGACGCCGCGGCCGGCACCCAGGTCGCCATCTGGCGCTACTCGGACCAGGCCGACGTCGACGCCGTGAGCCCCGCCGCCGAGAAGCTCGCGGACTATCTGCAGAAGAGCGCACGCCAACTGGCCGAGCCCCAGGCTTCGTTGACGCTGACGCCGGGGGCCCTCTCCGGGCGCCCGGGGGAGCGGCTCGGCCCGGTCACCGTGCACACGAACGCCGACGCCGTCACCGTGACGCCGCCCGCCGCGGCCGGTGGGGTGCGGGTCGTCGACAAGAGCGGCAAGCCGGTCGACTCCGCCGCCGACGGCAGCCAGGTCTTCTTCGACGTGCCCGAGGACGCCGCGCCGGGCTCGGCGGCGCTGACCGTGCAGGCATCGACGACGGTTCCGGTCGGGCGCGCCTTCACCGCCGAGACCCGCAGCCAGACGCAGATCCTCGCGGGCTCCAGCGAGTCCACGGTCTCCGCGACCGCGACGGCGAACTGGGCGAGCGCCGGCGCGGTGCCCGCACTGTCCGCGCGGAAGAACTGCGCGAAGGGCGGCGTGGACATCACCGCGGTCAACGGAGGGGAGAAGCCGTTCACCTTCTCCCTGATGGGCGTCGAGCACACGATCGAGGCCGGGGCCACGCGGACGGTGACGATTCCGCTGCAGGAGGACCAGGCGTACGACTTCACGATCAAGGGGCCGCACGGCTTCGAGAAGCGGCTGCGCGGGGTGCTCGACTGCCGGACGGTGGCGGCGGCCGTGGTCGGGGCCGAGGACGACGGCCTGACCACGCAGGCCACAATCCAGCCGAGCCCGGCGTCCGTCGGCGGGACGGGCGTGGACGGCGCGGACCTCGCCGAGACGGGTGCCTCGAACGCGACGCCGGTGATCGTGGGGATCGCCGTCCTGCTGGTCGTGGTCGGCGGCGCCGCCCTGGTGCTGGTCCGGAAGAAGAAGGCCCCGACCGAGGGCGAGTGAGTACGAGGGGAGGGTGAGGGACGTACGTCACGTCCGTATGGGCATGCAGGCCCTTTGCATGATCATGCGAGATGATGCATACTCTTCCTATGTCCAAGGTCCTCACCTCTCTCCCCGTCGGCGAGCGCGTCGGCATCGCCTTCTCGGGTGGCCTCGACACCTCGGTCGCGGTCGCGTGGATGCGTGACAAGGGCGCGGTGCCCTGCACGTACACGGCGAACATCGGCCAATACGACGAGCCCGACATCGACTCGGTCCCCGGTCGAGCGAAGTCGTACGGTGCCGAGATCGCCCGCCTGGTCGACTGCCGCGAGGCGCTCGTCGAGGAGGGGCTCGCCGCGCTCACCTGCGGCGCGTTCCACATCCGCTCGGGCGGCCGCGCCTACTTCAACACCACGCCGCTGGGCCGCGCCGTCACCGGCACGCTCCTGGTCCGCGCGATGCTCGAGGACAACGTCCAGATCTGGGGCGACGGCTCGACGTACAAGGGCAACGACATCGAGCGGTTCTACCGCTACGGCCTGCTCGCCAACCCGAACCTGCGGATCTACAAGCCGTGGCTCGACGCGGGCTTCGTGGCCGAGTTGGGCGGCCGCAAGGAGATGTCGGAGTGGCTGGTCGCCCACGACCTGCCCTACCGGGACAGCACGGAGAAGGCGTACTCCACCGACGCCAACATCTGGGGTGCCACCCACGAGGCCAAGATCCTCGAACACCTCGACACGGGCGTGGAGACGGTCGAGCCCATCATGGGCGTCAAGTTCTGGGACCCGTCGGTCGAGATCGAGACCGAGGACGTGACGATCGGCTTCGAGAAGGGCCGGCCCGTCACGGTCAACGGCAAGGAGTTCGCCTCCGCCGTCGATCTGGTGATGGAGGCCAACGCGATCGGCGGCCGCCACGGCCTGGGCATGTCCGACCAGATCGAGAACCGGATCATCGAGGCGAAGAGCCGCGGCATCTACGAGGCCCCGGGCATGGCCCTCCTCCACGCCGCGTACGAGCGCCTGGTGAACGCGATCCACAACGAGGACACCCTCGCCCAGTACCACGCCGAGGGCCGCCGCCTCGGTCGCCTCATGTACGAAGGCCGCTGGCTCGACCCGCAGGCCCTGATGATCCGGGAGTCGCTGCAGCGCTGGGTCGGTGCCGCCGTCACCGGCGAGGTCACCCTGCGCCTGCGGCGCGGTGAGGACTACTCGATCCTCGACACCACGGGCCCCGCGTTCAGCTACCACCCGGACAAGCTCTCCATGGAGCGCACCGAGGACTCGGCGTTCGGCCCGGTGGACCGGATCGGCCAGCTCACCATGCGCAACCTCGACATCGCCGACTCGCGCGCCAAGCTGGAGCAGTACGCGGGCCTCGGCCTGCTCGGCTCCGGGGACTCCGCGGTCGGCGCCGCGCAGGCCGCCGCCACCGGCCTGATCGGCACGCTGCCCGAGGGCGGCGCCCAGGCGATCGCCTCCCGCGGTGAGGCCTCCGACGAGGACGCGGCGCTCGACCGTGCGGCGATGGAGTTCGGCACGGACTGATTCGTCCGGAATCCACGGTTCGTCAACGGCAGGCCCGGCGCACATGCGCCGGGCCTGCCGTCGTCCCTGCCGAGGGCCCGGAGCGCACCGGCGCGGCGTCCATCGCCGCAGGCGGGCGGGGGTCACCGCGCTCCCCGCCCGCCTCGCGGGGGAGTCACGATCTGAGATCGGCCGGGCAGCTGAGACCTAAGGCCGTAGTAAACGGAAGCGCGCGGCCGCATACTGGGAAGCGATGACAAAGCCAGCTGCACCGAAGCGCTATCTGTCCACCAGTCCCTTCAAAGCCCCGGCCGCGTCGCCGCTCAAGCACTTCGACGTGGGCGACCGGGTCACGCACGACATGCACGGCCTCGGCCGGGTGATCGGGATCGAGGACGGCGTCGCGGCGCTCGTGGATTTCGGTTCGACGCAACTGCGGATCCTGAGCCCGTACACCAAAATGACCAAGCTCTAATCCAGGCCGAAGCCGTCTCAGGGCCGCCCGAGACGGCTCTCCTGCGTTCGCCGGACACGTCCGGTGACCGGATCAACTACAGCGGTGGCCAAGGAACGTCCAGGTAGGTCATGGACGCCCGGTGATACGGGTTTCCCTCCCGCGGGAAGCCGTACGGCAAGCTGGGGTGTTACTTGCCGAGCGAGGGCGTAAAACAGCCCCCACCAGCGGTTCTAGCGCCGATGAGGGGCCATGTCAGGCGGCTTGGGCCGTCTTAGGGTCGTCGTGGGCGTGACCGACGGCCCGGTGCATCGCAGTGATGGCGTTCCGCGTCCGGTCTCGCCGTTGGGCATCAGGTGCGTGTACACGCGGAGCGGCGTCGGGACGGGCCCGTGTGTCCGGACCCGTTCATGTATCTGGACTCGGATGTCCGGAAGAGGGTGCACTCAGCCCCGCTTGATGCGCCCCAGGACCGCAAGCGCGGCAAGCGTGATGAGCAGGGGTTCGGCGAAGCGGCTCACCATCTCGATGTAGGCGCCCGCGGGCGTCAGATTCTGCCCGCTGGAGCGGAACACGACGGAGTTGAGGACGATCCTGAGCGCAGAGTTGGCCCGCTGCGCGGAGAACCTGTCGTGCACCGCCAGGGTCAGTTCGGGTTCGGAGCTGTCCACCCGGAGGACCACGCGCCCCCTGGCCGAGGGAAGAGTGCCGGTCACGATCTGCTGGGGATCGGAGTCCGGCAGCCCCAGGCCCATCATCAGCGCGACCGTCGCCGTCACGGCCACGAGCAGCCAGCCCAGCGCACGCATCGCGCGCATTCCGTACCCGGACAGCCCCCAATAGACGTGGAGCAGGAACCGCTCGGCCGGTGTCGTCTCCGTCGCCTCAGGAAGACGGCGCATCTCCATCTCTCCGTAATAGAAGTCGGACGCCCCTGGCTCGTTCTTCCCTTCCTCCAGAGCCTTGCGCAACTGGCGGTAGAGCGCGGCGACGGAACTGGGTTCGACGCGCGGTGACGCCACCTCGTCCGCTATGACGCGGCGCCGTACGGGACGCGTCCGCATGCCGAGGAAGCGGCCGGGGGAGGGTTCCTCGAAACGGCACGACCGGAAGCGCAGTTGATCGAGGTTGTGAACGTCTGCGAAGAGACAGGTGCGCAGGTCCAGTTCGACGAACAACAGGGGTGAGACGTCGACGTGCCGCATGCTGACCACACGCGGACGGACGTTTGCCCTGGTGGCCGCTCCAGGGTCGGGAGCCCGCGGGAGTGTCAGCGTGCCGGGATGGTGGGCCACCGACGATCGGGCGCCGAACATCGCGTTGTCGAAGGTGAGCGTCGCGTTGGACAGCCGGAGGGTGCTGGACCTGTCGAAGGCGGAGTCCCGACAGTCGACGTGCGGCGCGTTGAGAGTGATCCATGTGCTCATGGAGACCCTGACGTCGCGCAGGATTACCGAGCCCTCACAGCGGGCGGTCACCGTCACACTGCCGTCGATCCGGGCCCCCGACAGGTTCCAGTCCGCCGCCACCCACACCCCGCGGAACGAAAGGTGGCCGGCGCAGGCGACGCGCGCGAAGTCGGCCGACGGCCGGTCCACGGTTCGGGGCTGACTGGCGAAGACGGTGCCGTCGTAGTGGAACGTCGATCCGTCGAAACTGCACGACCCTGCGAAAGAGGCGTCGACGAAGGAGACCTCTCCGAAGAACCGGACGTTCTCGAAGCTCGCCCGGCCGTGGAAGCGGGCGCCTTTGAACGATGTCTTCCCCGTGAACTCGAAGCCGTCGAAGTCTGCCCCCTCGCCGAAGGTCGCATCGTCGAACTCCGCGGACCTCAGCGCCGCGGACGACGCGTCCCGCAGATCCGCGAACGCCTCGGCGGTGAAGGGCACCCCCCGGAAATCGTGCACGAGGCCCAGCACGATCGCCGTGCGCACGGAGAAGCGTTCGGCTGAGGTGGCGGGGTGGGCCAGACACCGACGCCGGGTGGGAACCACGGCGCCGTCGCACCCCAAGGGGTACGTGCACCCGAGCCGACCAGCAGGGGAGAGCGTCACCCCACGGATCCTCGCCCGTAGGGCCCGCTTCCGCACCCGGTTCGACGAATATTCGTGCCCGTCCCCCGAGATGCGGGGCGGGCGGCCCGTGGACGCGGGACAATCCCGGCCGCCCGGTGCCGTCCGACGGAGATGAAGGGCGCCGAGCGGCGGCGAAGCCCCGACGAATCCCAACGCCCGGCAACCGAATACCCGTTTCCGCCTGGAGGTGGCCGTACGGCAGAGAAGGGGTGCTATTGCCGGACGACGGCATGAAACAGCGCCGAACCAGCGGTTTTAGCGCCGATGAGGGGCCGTGTCGGGCGGCCTGGGTCGTCTCGGGGCCGTGAGACGTCGCCCGGGGCCGACGACCTCGACCGACAGTGACGGTTCCGCTACGACCGCCCGCCCCGAACCCCCGGCTCAGGCCCACGGAGCGATACGGGTTTCCGCCTGGCACTGGCCATGCGGCAAGATGGGGTGTATCTGCCCTCACGCGGTGGAGCCGCATCACGCGGGCCCCGCGCTGCCACACATCGACTGCCGGACGGTTTCTCTTGGCTGAGTTCATCTACACCATGCGCAAGGCGCGCAAGGCGCACGGCGACAAGGTGATCCTCGACGACGTCACCCTGAGCATGTACCCCGGGGCGAAGATCGGCGTCGTCGGTCCGAACGGTGCCGGTAAGTCGACCGTGCTGAAGATCATGGCGGGCATTGAACAGCCGTCGAACGGTGACGCGTTCATCTCGCCCGGCTACAGCGTCGGCATCCTCATGCAGGAGCCCAAGCTCGACGAGTCGAAGACCGTGCTGCAGAACGTGCAGGACGGCGCCGCCGAGATCATGGGCAAGCTCCAGCGCTTCAACGAGGTCGCCGAGCTCATGGCGACCGACTACTCCGACGCGCTCATGGAAGAGATGGGCAAGCTCCAGGAGGACCTCGACCACGCCGACGCGTGGGACCTCGACGGTCAGCTGGAGCAGGCCATGGACGCCCTGGGCTGCCCGCCCGGCGACTGGCCCGTCACCAACCTCTCCGGTGGTGAGAAGCGCCGCGTCGCGCTGTGCAAGCTCCTCATCGAGGCGCCCGACCTGCTGCTCCTCGACGAGCCCACCAACCACCTCGACGCCGAGTCGGTGAACTGGCTGGAGCAGCACCTCGCCCAGTACAAGGGCACCGTCGTGGCCATCACCCACGACCGGTACTTCCTGGACAACGTCGCCGAGTGGATCCTCGAGCTCGACCGCGGCCGCGCCATCCCCTACGAGGGCAACTACTCCACGTACCTGGAGAAGAAGTCCGAGCGCCTCAAGGTCGAGGGCAAGAAGGACGAGAAGCGGCAGAAGCGGCTCAAGGAAGAACTCGAGTGGGTCCGCTCCAACGCCAAGGGCCGCCAGACCAAGTCCAAGTCGCGTCTCGCACGCTACGAGGAGATGGCGGCCGAGGCGGAGAAGATGCGGAAGCTGGACTTCGAGGAGATCCAGATCCCGCCGGGCCCGCGCCTGGGCAGCATCGTCGTCGAGGTCAACAACCTCAGCAAGGCCTTCGGCGAGAAGGTCCTCATCGACGACCTGTCGTTCACGCTGCCGCGCAACGGCATCGTCGGTGTCATCGGTCCGAACGGCGCGGGTAAGACCACCCTGTTCAAGATGATCCAGGGCCTGGAGACGCCGGACTCCGGTCAGATCAAGGTCGGCGACACGGTCAAGATCAGCTACGTCGACCAGAACCGCTCCAACATCGACCCGAAGAAGACGCTGTGGGCGGTCGTCTCCGACGAGCTCGACTACATCAACGTCGGTCAGGTCGAGATGCCGTCGCGGGCGTACGTCTCCGCGTTCGGCTTCAAGGGCCCCGACCAGCAGAAGCCGGCCGGTGTGCTCTCCGGTGGTGAGCGCAACCGCCTCAACCTGGCGCTGACCCTCAAGCAGGGCGGCAACCTGCTGCTCCTCGACGAACCGACGAACGACCTCGACGTCGAGACGCTGAGCAGCCTGGAGAACGCGCTGCTCGAGTTCCCGGGCTGCGCCGTGGTCGTCTCCCACGACCGCTGGTTCCTGGACCGGGTGGCCACGCACATCCTCGCCTACGAGGGTGACTCCAAGTGGTTCTGGTTCGAGGGCAACTTCGACTCGTACGAGAAGAACAAGGTCGAGCGCCTCGGTGCGGACGCGGCCCGGCCGCACCGCGCCACGTACAAGAAGCTGACCCGCGGCTGATGGCCCGCCACGTATACGCCTGCCCCCTGCGCTGGGCGGACATGGATGCGTACGGCCACGTCAACAACGTGGTGTTTCTTCGGTACCTCGAAGAAGCGCGTATCGACTTCCTGTTCCGGCCGGACAAGGACTTCCAGCAGGGGTCCGTCGTGGCGCGCCATGAGATCGACTACAAGCGGCAGTTGGTCCACCGGCATGCGCCGGTGAGCATCGAACTGTGGGTGACCCAGATACGGGCCGCCTCGTTCACGCTCGCCTACGAGGTCAAGGACGCGGACGAGGTGTACGTGTCCGCGCGGACGGTCATCGTGCCGTTCGACTTCGAGGCGCAGCGGCCGCGACGCATCACCGCGGAGGAGAAGTCCTTCCTGGAGGAGTACCGGGACGACGGCGACGGCGCGGGGGCGCTCGCGGCATGAGCGCGCCCGTGCTGTACTTCGCGGACGCCGGGGAGGCGGCGGATCTCGCCGCCTTCCTGGGCCGGCTGCTGCACTACGACAAGGCAGCCGCCGTACGCCTCCAGGCCCAGGCCGGCGGGCAGGCCCTCGCCGTCTTCGGGCGGCCGCCGTCGTTCGAGGTGCTCGCCGTCCGGACGGCGCGGCTGCTCAAGCCGTACGAGAACGGCATCGACGACGCGCTCGACATCACCGTGTCCGCGGGGGAGTTGCTCGACTCCGTGGACGACGGCACCTCAAGTGCCGCTGTCCCGGCTGCCGTCACCGGTCCGCCGTGGGCCGGGGTGCTGCCGCCCCGGGGTGGCTGGGAGCGGGTCGACGGCTTCCCCGACGCGACGGCGCTGCGCGGGCTCGTGAAGGTCGCCGTCGGTGAATTCCGGTCGCGGGTCGAGGAGTTGGCGCCCGACGCGCGCACCCGGGCCGCGCTCGACGGCATCGGCCGTGACATCTGGTCGCGGGAGATCGCGGGCAGCGGGGTGCCGGTGCGGATCGCGCACGCGGCGGCCTCGCTCGGGTTCCTGCGCGGCGACGCGGTGGACCTGCTGGCGGCCGGGAGCTGGGTGCGGCTGCGCACGTTGTACGGGTCAGTGGCCCTGCGCCTCGGCTCGGCGCCGGGCCTCGGCGGCCTGGCGGTCACGCCCGCCTGAGACGGTCCCCGCCGCAAGTGGTACCCCCGGGAGTCATACCTCTGGAGGTCGTACCTCCGGCAGGCGCACCTCAGTAGGCCGTGCCCCCCCGGAAGTCGTACTTCTGGAGGTCGTACCTCCGGCAGGCGTACCTCCGGGAGCCGTGTCTCCGGAAGCTGTACCTCCGGCAGGCGCACCCCTCCGGGAGCCGCCCCCTCCGGGAGCCTGCCCCCTCTGGCAGGCGCACCCCTGCGGGAGCCGCCCCCTCTGGCAGGCGCACCCCTCCGGGAGCCTGCCCCCTCTGGCAGGCGCACCCCTCCGGGAGCACGCCCCTCCGGGAGCCGCCCCCGGCCCGGAGCCGGTCCCCCCCCCGGCCAGAACCCCGTAGTCACCGCACCCCGCCGCCGGTCACTCGCCGCTCACCCGGCATCGCCCACCGGTCGCCCGATGTCGGACGCCGGTCGCCCGATGTCGCCCACCGGTCACCCGCCGGCGCCCGCCGGTCACCGTTCCTGGTCGTCCGGCCAGATCTGGATGTGGTCCTCCTCCAGTTCCAGCATGACGCGGTCCCGCATCCCCAGTGACTCCGTGTATTCCGTGGGGAGTTGGAGGCGCCCCGCGCGGTCCAGCATCGCGTACTCGCGCGAGACCAGGGACTCCTGGCCCGTGGCGGCGTCGATGTGCGTACGGCGCAGCACCTCCGTCGACGTACGGCCGTCACGGATGGCGACCGTGCGGCGGACCTCGCTCGCCACCGTCTGGTCGTGCGTGACGATGACGACCGTCGTGCCGAGCTCCTCGTTCGCCGTGCGGAACGCGGCGAAGATCTGCTCGCCCGTGTGCGAGTCGAGTTCGCCGGTGGGCTCGTCGGCGAGCAGCACCTTGGGTTCGTTGGCGAGGGCCACGGCGATCGCTACGCGCTGCTGCTGACCGCCGGACATCTGCTGCGGGCGGCGGTCGCGGCAGTCGGCGACGCCGAGCAGGTCCAGGAGCTGCGTGGCGCGTTCCGACTTCTTGGCGCGGCGGGTCCGGCCGCGCAACTGCATCGGCAGCGCCACGTTCTGAGTGGCCGTCAGGTAGGGCAGGAGGTTGCGCGCCGTCTGCTGCCAGACGAACGCCACCGCCTCGCGCCGGTAGCGCAGGCGGTCCTTGGCGCCCATCGCGAGCAGGTCGTAGCCCGCGACCTTGGCGGCGCCCGCGGTGGGCTCGTCCAGGCCCGCGAGGATGTTCATCAGGGTGGACTTGCCGCTGCCGGACGCGCCGACCAGGGCCATCAACTCGCCCTCCCTGACCAGGAGATCGAGGCCCTGGAGGGCCTGCACCTCGACGCCGTCCGTGGTGAAGATGCGGACCAGCCGGTCGCAGGTGATGAGCGCGTCGTGGCCGTAGGCCGGGCGGTCGCGGTGGGCGTAGGCCCTGGCCTCCAGCTCCGCGAGGCTGGGGGAGGCAGTGGTGTGGTCGGTCGTCATGAGGTCCCCGTCTCCCGGGTCGTGGGTGCGTCGTCGGCTGCCTGCCGGGTGGGCCCGGTCCGGTTCACGCGGCCTCACCCGCCCTCAACTCCTTCACGGAGCCCCGCCGTCCCGCCCACCACGCCTGCAGCGTCGCCGTCCCCACCGCGAGGACCACCACGCACACCGCGGGCAGCGCCAGGGACAGGGGATCCGTGCTCAGGTGGGCCGCGGCGCCGCCCGCCGCGTCCGCGAGGGCCAGGCTCGTGAGGTCGAGGCCGGGGGACAGGAGGCGGACCGCGGCCCAGCCGGTCAGGGCGCCGCCCGCCGTGGCGAGCACGGCTTGGGGCAGCGCCTCCAGGATCATCAGGCGGCGGGCCTGGCCGCGGGTGAGGCCCATGGTGCGCAACCGGGCCAGCAGCGCGAGGCGTTCCGGGG
>NZ_JAAGMG010000432.1 GCF_010548525.1 Streptomyces sp. SID14478 | reverse complement strand
CCGCCCGGGACCAGCACCGTGTGCGGGGCCGGCGCGTCCGCGAGGGCGTGGTCGGGGACGAGGGTGAGCCCGCTCGACGTCCGCACCGGGCCGCCGTCGAGGGAGGCGGTGCGCACGCGGTACCCGCCGTCGGGCGCACCCGAAGCGGGCCCGGCGCCGTGGAAGACCTCCACGGGGCCGGTGACGTCGAGGCTCTGCACCTCGTCGAAGAGGAGGACCAGCACGGTACGGGACGGCATGTCCGCCATTCTTCGGCCGCCCTCATGCGGCCGCAATGCCGAGTACCCCACCTTTCCTGCCATGGTGGGCTCCCCCACGTCCCCGGCCGTACCAACCGGTCGGTAACGTACGGGCATGACCCCTGACCCGCGCCTGCGCGCCGCCCGCCGCTGTCACAACGTCGTCAACCCGTTCCACTCCACGCACTACTTCTCGCCCGACCTGGGAGAGGAACTGGCGGCCATCGGCGTGAGCGACCGCGGCGCCGCCTACTTCGCGGTGCGGTCCGCGCCCATGGGGGCGGTCGGTGCCGGCACGGTGACCGCCGCCTTCTACAACTTCAAGCACGAGCTCGTGGCCCGGCACCTGCCCGCGGTGTGGGACATCGCCTCGCCCGCGACCGTTCTGGCGGCACGCGCGCGTGCCGTCGACGCGACGCTGCGCCGGCTGGTCGGCGAGGAGACGCTCGCCTCCAAGGAGATGGCCGAGGCAGCCGAACTCGCCCTGCGCGCAACGGAGGCGTGCACCCGGCACGCGCGTCCCCTGTACGCGGCCCACGCGGATCTGCCCGTCCCGGAGGCGCCCCACATGGCGTACTGGCACGCGGCGACGCTGCTGCGCGAGCACCGCGGCGACGGACACCTCGCCGCGCTGCTCGCCGCGGACCTCGACCCGGTGGAGGCCCTCGTCAGCCATGTCGCGACCGGCAAGGGCATGGCCCCCAAGTGGCTGCTCGCCACGCGCGGCTGGACCCGCGCCGAGTTCGACGAGGCCGCCGAACGGCTTCGCGCGCGGGGACTGCTCGCCGCGGGCGCGGAGTTGACGCTCACCGAGGAGGGCGCACTGCTGCGGGCGGCGATCGAGGAGCGCACGGACGCACTCGACCGGGCACCCTACGAGCACCTCGGCGAGGCGGGCGTGGCCCGGCTCACCGAGCTCGCCACGGGGTTCATGGGCACGGCGCTCGGCAACGGGGCGTTCCCCGCGGACCTCATCGGCAAGGCCGTCTGAGGCCCCGGCACGGCGGGGCCGGTCGGCGCCCTGATCCCCCGCTGTCGGTGCCACCTGCCACAATTGCCGCGCAACCTCAGTCGACATAGGCGGTACGGGATCGTGGCGACACCCACTGTTGGGTCCATCGAAGGCAGGATTGCCGAGGAACTCGGCGTACGGGAGCGGCAGGTGAAGGCCGCCGTCGAGCTGCTGGACGGCGGCTCGACGGTGCCCTTCATCGCCCGCTACCGCAAGGAGGCGACGGAGTCCCTCGACGACGCCCAGCTGCGCACCCTCGAGGAGCGGCTGCGGTATCTGCGGGAGCTGGAGGAGCGGCGCGCGGCGGTCCTGGACTCGGTGAACGAGCAGGGCAAGCTGACCGACGAGCTGCGTGCGCAGATCCTCGCGGCCGACACCAAGGCCCGCCTGGAGGACATCTACCTACCGTTCAAGCCGAAGCGGCGGACGAAGGCGCAGATCGCGCGCGAGGCCGGACTGGAGCCGCTGGCGACGGGCCTGCTCGGCGACCCGTCGGTCGATCCGAACGCGGCAGCCGCCGCGTTCGTGGACGCCGACAAGGGCGTCGCCGACCCGCAGGCCGCGCTCGACGGGGCCCGCGCGATCCTCACCGAGCGGTTCTCCGAGGACGCCGACCTGATCGGTGAACTGCGCGAGCGCATGTGGGTGCGCGGGCGGCTCGCGGCGAAGGTGAAGTCCGGCAAGGAGGAGGCGGGCGCCAAGTTCGCCGACTACTTCGACTTCGCGGAGCCGTTCAAGGAGCTGCCCTCGCACCGCATCCTGGCGATGCTGCGCGGCGAGAAGGAGGACGTGCTGGAGCTCGTCCTGGAGCCCGAGGAACCGGTCGAGGAGGGCCCTTCGTCCTACGAGCCGCTCGTGGCCGACCGGTTCGGGATCCGCAACCAGGGGCGCCCTGGCGACAAGTGGCTCGCGGACACGGTCCGTTGGGCGTGGCGCACCCGCATCCTCGTCCACCTCGGCATCGACCTGCGGCTGCGGCTGCGCACGGCCGCCGAGGACGAGGCGGTCAAGGTCTTCGCGGCGAACCTTCGGGACCTGCTGCTCGCCGCCCCCGCGGGCACGCGCGCCACGCTGGGCCTCGACCCCGGTTTCCGTACGGGCGTGAAGGTCGCGGTCGTCGACGCGACGGGCAAGGTCGTGGCGACGGACGTGATCTACCCGCACGTCCCGGCCAACAAGTGGGACGAGGCGCTCGCCAAGCTGGCCCGCCTCGCCAAGGAGCACACGGTCGACCTGATCGCGATCGGCAACGGCACGGCGTCCCGCGAGACCGACAAGCTCGCCGGTGAACTCATCGCGAAGCACCCGGAGTTGAACCTCACCAAGGTGATGGTGTCCGAGGCGGGCGCCTCCGTGTACTCGGCGTCCGCGTTCGCCTCGCAGGAGCTGCCGGACATGGACGTGTCGCTGCGCGGCGCCGTCTCGATCGCCCGCCGCCTCCAGGACCCGCTCGCCGAACTGGTGAAGATCGACCCGAAGTCGATCGGTGTCGGGCAGTACCAGCACGACCTGAGCGAGGTGAAGCTGTCCCGGTCGCTGGACGCCGTCGTCGAGGACTGTGTGAACGGCGTGGGCGTGGACGTGAACACGGCGTCCGCCCCGCTGCTCGCCCGCGTCTCCGGCATCGGCGCCGGCCTCGCGGAGAACATCGTGGCGCACCGCGACGCCAACGGCCCGTTCGGCAACCGCAAGGGCCTCAAGGACGTGGCGCGGCTCGGCCCCAAGGCGTACGAGCAGTGCGCGGGCTTCCTGCGCATCCTCGGCGGCGAGGACCCGCTGGACGCGTCGGCGGTGCACCCGGAGGCGTACCCCGTGGTGCGGCGGATGGCGACAGCGACGGGAGGCGGCGTCGGTTCCCTCATCGGCGACACCGGGACGCTGCGCTCGCTGCGCCCGGGTGACTACGTGGACGACACGTTCGGCCTGCCGACCGTGACCGACATCCTCAAGGAGCTGGAGAAGCCGGGGCGCGACCCGCGGCCCGCCTTCAAGACGGCCACCTTCAAGGAGGGCGTGGAGAAGCTCTCGGACCTGGAGCCGGGGATGGTGCTGGAGGGTGTCGTGACGAACGTCGCCGCCTTCGGCGCCTTCATCGACGTCGGCGTCCACCAGGACGGCCTGGCGCACGTCTCGGCCCTGTCCCGGACGTTCGTGAAGGACCCGCGCGATGTCGTGAAGCCCGGGGACATCGTCAAGGTCAAGGTGCTCGAGGTCGACGTGCCGCGCAAGCGGATCTCCCTGACCCTGCGCCTGGACGACGAGAAGCCGAAGGCCTCCGGCGGCCCGGAGCGCGCGGCGCGCGGTGGCGACCGGAGGCCGCCCCAGCAGAAGTCGCGGCAGAGTCAGCAGAGCGGCGGACGCGGCGGCTCCGGCGGCAAGGGGCGGTCCGCTCCGGCGCCCGCCAACTCCGCGATGATGGACGCGCTGCGCAAGGCGGGCCTCGCCTAGGACCTGTGGCGGTGGGGAACCGCGCGACCAGGTGCACACCCGGTCGCCCGGTTCCCCGTGCCGCTACCGGCAGTCGGGGTGCCCACGCCGATGCGCACGCGCTCGTGGGCGCTCCCGGTCCGCACGACCAGGCATCCCGCAATCACCGGGCATGATCAATGCGTTGGCCCCGACGCGCCCTTCCCCCGCTCGTCGGTGCACGGCCGTGGGTAGGTGGCGCCAGGGGGCGCTCCGCGGACGGCGTCGCTATCGAGAAGGGCCGGTCACCGGTTCAGGCCTCGCGCACCTTTCCGGCGACCACTTCCAGGCGCCGGTCGGTCTGCACCGCGTCCAGCATCCGGCGGTCGTGCGTGACCAGCAGGAGCGTGCCCTCGTACGACGCCAGGGCCGATTCCAGTTGCTCGATGGCCGGCAGGTCGAGGTGGTTCGTCGGCTCGTCCAGGACCAGGAGGTTCACGCCCCTGCCCTGGAGGAGGGCGAGGGCGGCGCGGGTGCGTTCGCCGGGCGAGAGCGTGGCCGCCGGACGCAGGACGTGGTCCGCCTTCAGGCCGAACTTGGCCAGCAGGGTGCGGACTTCGGCCGGCTCGGTGTCGGGCACGGCCGCGCAGAACGCGTCGAGCAGCGTCTCCGGTCCGTGGAACAGCGCGCGGGCCTGGTCGACCTCGCCGACCACGACGCCGGAGCCGAGCGTCGCGTGTCCGGAGTCGAGCGGGATGCGGCCGAGCAGGGCGCCGAGCAGGGTCGACTTCCCCGAGCCGTTCGCCCCGGTGATCGCGACCCGGTCCGCCCAGTCGATCTGCAGCGTCACCGGGCCGAACGAGAAGTCGCCGCGGCGCAGCTCGGCGTCCCTCAGCGAGGCGACGACCGCGCCCGAGCGGGGCGCCGCCGCGATCTCCATGCGCAGCTCCCACTCCTTGCGGGGCTCGTCGACGACGTCGAGGCGTTCGATCATGCGCTGCGTCTGACGGGCCTTGGCGGCCTGCTTCTCGCTGGCCTCGCTGCGGAACTTGCGGCCGAGCTTGTCGTTGTCCGTCGCCTTGCGCCGGGCGTTCTTTACGCCCTTGTCCATCCAGCCCCGCTGCATCTGGGCGCGGCCCTCCAGGGCGGACTTCTTGTCGGCGTACTCCTCGAACTCCTCGCGCGCGTGCCGCCGCGCGACGTCGCGCTCCTCCAGGTAGGCGTCGTAGCCGCCGCCGTAGAGGTTGATCTGCTGCTGGGCGAGGTCGAGCTCCAGGACCTTGGTGACGGTGCGGGTCAGGAACTCGCGGTCGTGGCTGACGACGACGGTGCCCGCGCGCAGCCCCCGTACGAACCCCTCCAGGCGCTCCAGACCGTCCAGGTCCAGGTCGTTGGTCGGCTCGTCCAGGAGGAACACGTCGTAGCGGGACAGCAGGAGCGAGGCGAGGCCGGCGCGCGCCGCCTGGCCGCCGGAGAGCGAGGTCATCGTCTGGTCCAGGCCGACGCCCAGACCGAGCTGTCCGGCGACCTCCTCGGCGCGTTCGTCGAGGTCGGCGCCGCCCAGGTTCAGCCAGCGGTCCAGGCTCGTCGCGTACGCGTCGTCGGCGCCCGGGGCCCCGTCGACGAGGGCCTGCGTGGCCTCGTCCATGGTGCGCTGGGCCTCGTCGACGCCGGTGCGGCGGGCGAGGAACTCGCGGACGCTCTCGCCGGGGCGGCGCTCCGGCTCCTGCGGGAGGTGGCCGACCGTCGCGGTCGGCGGGGACAGCCGCAGCTCGCCCTCCTCCGGAGCGGCGAGGCCGGCGAGGAGCCGGAGCAGGGTGGACTTCCCCGCTCCGTTGGCGCCGACGAGTCCGATCACGTCACCGGGGGCGACGACGAGGTCGAGCCCGGCGAACAGGGCACGGTCCCCGTGTCCGGCGGCGAGGTTCTTGGCTACGAGCGTGGCAGTCATCAGGGCGTCGATCCTAATCGGGGAGGGCGGGGCCGCTGGACGCGGCCCGTACCCGTCCGGTGCGTACACAGGGGCGGCGCGGCGTGTCCCCGCGGTCCGGCGCGGGACCGCGGGGGCGCGCGTCGCTCGGGGCAGGCGCTGCCGCTGTCATCGGTGGGCGCTGGTGGTCCCCGCACCAGCAGGGGCTCACCCCGCCATGGAGGCGCACCTTCGCAGCTCTGCAGGACGCATCGTCGTACGGCGATCAGCGGCTCACCGGGGCCGGTGCGGGAACGGCGGGGTCAGCGCGCCATCGGCGCCACCAGCACGCTCCCCGTGGTGCGTGCCACGACGAAGGATTCCCCCTTGGTGGCCTTGCTGTCGAGCGGAATACGGTGCCGCCCCGGCCCGAGGACCTCGTCGAAGAGGTCGTGGGTGTGGGTGCGGTAAAGGCGGTCGAGACGGTAGGCGGTGAGTTGTACGCGGCAGGTGGAGGTGACTTCCAGGCCCGCTTCGCCGTCGGCGGCGACGAGGCGGGTCAGGCGGCGCTGCTCCTGGGGACTGCGATCGAGCGCTGCCTCGATCTGGGCGACGAGCAGGGGGATGATCGGCGCGAGCCCGTCCACGTACGCGGGATCGGCGCCCGCCTGCGCGAACTGGCGCCGCACCAGGGCCCGTTGCGGCTCCTCGACGGCGCGGCCGAAGGCGACGGCCCCGTAGGTGCGCAGTTCCTCGGCCGGGACGCCGGACGCGTCCTGGGTGATCTCGGCGCCGACACCGATCGTGCGCAGTGCGGCCGCCAGCTTGGCGAGGACGGCGACGCGGGCCCCGATGAGCAGCACCCGGCGTCCGGACGGGACGGGAGCGGCCGGTGCGGTGAGCAACTGGCCGAGGGCGGCCCGGTATTCGGCGCCGTGGAAGCGGAACGGGCCGATGCCGTGGTAGCCGTTGAGCTCCAGGTCGGCCTGCTCCTCGGTCTGCCAGGCGAAGTCGCGCCACACGTAGTCGTCGCCGTCGTCGCCGTGCTCGATGACGGCGGTCACGGCGCCGCACTCCAGGCCCTCGCACTCGGGGCAGCCGTAGATGACGTAACGGCCTTGCGGGAGCGGCGCCTCGGCCTCCAGGAGCAGGCTCTTCACGTGGTCGGTGAAGATGGCGGGCGGGATGTCGGAGGCGAGCGGGGAGACGGCGTCGAGGTCACAGAGCTGGAACAGCAGCGGGCGCCCGTTGACGATGAAGTCCACGAAATCCCGGTGCACTTGGTAGTCACCGTTGGTCAGGACTCCACCGGCACGCATCGCCGGTGCCAGGCCGAAGGTCGCGTACGCGGCAGACATGCCCTGAGTATCCCCACCTGGCACGTGTGGTGAGCACGGCATGACACATTCCGCTAACGTCCCGGCGTGGACAGTGATCCGAACAGTGAAGTCATCGTGGTCGGCGGCGGAGTCATAGGCATCACCACCGCACTGGTTCTGGCGGAGCGCGGGCGCCGGGTGCGGGTGTGGTCGCGGGACCCGGCGGAGCGGACCACCTCGGCCGTTGCGGGTGCGCTGTGGTGGCCGTACCGGATCGACCCCGTGGAGCGGGTGGGCCCGTGGTCCCTGCACTCGCTGCGCCGCTACGAGGAGTGGGCGCGGCGGCCCGAGCTGACCGGCGTACGCATGGTCGAGGGCGTGCACGACGGCGTCCGGCTGGACGGGCTCGGCGCCTGGGCGGGTGAGGTGGCGGGGCTGCGGGACACGGCCGACGGTCTCGCGGCGCGGCTGCCGCTGCTCGACATGCCGACGCATCTGGCGTGGCTGCGGGGCGAGTTGGCGGCCGCCGGGGTGGGTATCGAGACCCGGACCGCGGCCTTTCTGACCGAGGCCCTGGAGGAGGCGCCGGTCGTGGTGAACTGCACGGGCCTGGCCGCGCGGGACCTGGTGCCCGACCCCTCGGTGCGGCCGGTGCGCGGGCAGTTGGTGATCGTGGAGAACCCGGGTGTCCGCACCTGGTTCACGGCCGCCGACCCGGCGTCGGACGCCACGACGTACTTCTTCCCGCAGCCCGGCGGGCTGCTGCTGGGCGGTACGGCCGAGGAGGACGCGTGGTCCCTGGAACCGGATCCGGCGGTTGCGGACGCGATCGTGAAGCGGTGCGCCGCGGTGCGGCCCGAGATCGCGGGCGCTCGGGTGCTCGGACACCGGGTGGGGCTGCGTCCGTCCCGGCCCGCGGTGCGGATCGCTCGCGAAGTCACCGCGTCCGGTGGGGTGTTGGTGCACAACTACGGGCACGGGGGCGCCGGGGTGACGGTGGCGTGGGGGTGCGCGCAGGAGGCGGCGGAGCTGGTCGACGGCGCCCCTTCCGCGCCCTGACCGATGATCACGCGGGCCGCCGGGGTCACCCGGCGCCCCGGCAGGTGACCATGTAGGCATCAGGGGTCGCCCGACGCCCCGACCGGTGACCACGTGGGCATCCGGGGTCACCCGGCGCCGTGACCGCCGACCACGTACGCGAGCGCCGACGCCGCGTCGACAGCCGTGTGCGTCGGGCCGAAGTCCGGCTCCGGCCAGCGGCGGCCGCGGGAGACCCACGCCGTGCGCAGGCCGAGGCGGTGTGCTCCCCCGACGTCGGCGGTCGCCGAGTCCCCCACCATCCATGCCGCGTCCAGGGAGCGGCCCGCGGCGGCGGCGTGGAAGATCGCGGGGTCGGGCTTCTTGTGGCCGGCCGACTCGGAGATCACCCAGCCGTCCACGAGCGTGTCGAGGCCGGTACGTTCGATCTTCCGGGTCTGCTGCACGGTACGGCCGTTGGTGACGACGACGGGGGTCCAGCCGGCCGCGGTCGCCCCGAGGAGCGCCGCGCGCACCGCGTCGTCCAGCGTGACCCGGTCCGCAGCTCCCCGGTCGAGGAGCTCGTGGATCGCGGCGGGCGCGACCCGGTCGCCGTACCGGTGGGTCATGGCCCGGGCGACGTCCGGCCGCGGCGTGAAACCGTCGCCGTCCATGGACATGATCCAGGGCAACTCCCTTGGGGGCAGTCCCTGTTCGGCCAGGAATTGCGTCGCCGCGGAGCGGAACGCGGCGTCGCGGTCGATCAGGGTGTTGTCCAGGTCCAGCATCAGCAGGGGCATGGAGCACAGTGGAGCACGCCCCTGCCGAGGCCGGGTACCGCTACTTCTCGCCCTCCGGTTCGCCTCCCTCGCCCGCGGGGTCGCTCTCCTTGAAGTGCACGCCGATGGGATCGCCCTCCGTCTCCAGGCTGTCGCCGGGACCGATGCGGATCTCGAACTCGCCGCCGTACTTCTCGTGCCCGGCGACCACGGCCGCTTCCACGACCTCGATGCCCATGTCGCCGCGGACGATCAGCGGGTCCTGGCGCAGGTCGCGCATGAGGGCCACGCACATGCCGATCATCACGAGGGTGAAGGGCGCCGCCACCAGGATCGTGAGGTTCTGCAGGCCGGTGAGCGCGTTGTCGGAGCCGTCGCCGATGAGGAGCATGACGGCGGCCACCGCACCCGTGACGACACCCCAGAAGATGACGACGAACTTGCCGGGTTCGAGCGCGCCCTTCTGGGAGAGCGTGCCCATGACGATCGAGGCGGCGTCCGCGCCGGAGACGAAGAAGATGCCGACCAGGATCATCACCAGCAGGCTCGTCGCGGTGGCGATCGGGAACTCGTGCAGGACGCCGAAGAGTTGCGCTTCCTGCGTGGTGGCGCCCTTGAGCTGCCCGTGCTCCTGCATCTTCATCGCCGTACCGCCGAAGATCGCGAACCAGATCAGGCTGACGGTGGAGGGGACGAGGATGACGCCGCCGACGAACTGGCGGATGGTGCGGCCGCGGCTGATGCGCGCGATGAACATGCCGACGAAAGGCGTCCAGGAGATCCACCACGCCCAGTAGAAGACCGTCCAGCTGCTCAGCCAGTCGGCCACGCCCTTACCGCTGGACGCCTCCGTGCGGCCGATGAGCTGCGGCAGGTCGCCGAGGTAGGCGCCCAGGGAGGTGGGCAGCAGGTCCAGGACGATGATCGTGGGCCCCGCGATGAAGACGAAGACGACCAGGAGCAGCGCGAGCACCATGTTGGTGTTCGACAGCCACTGGATGCCCTTCTCCACCCCGGAGACCGCGGAGGCGACGAACGCCACCGTCAGCACGGCGATGATCGCCACGAGCAGGCCCGTGCTCGCGTGGTCCATCCAGTTCAGGACCTCGAAGCCGGAGCCGATCTGCAGCGCGCCGAGGCCGAGCGAGGCCGCGGAGCCGAAGAGCGTGGCGAAGATCGCGATGATGTCGATGACCCGGCCCCACGCCCCGTGCGCGCGCTCCTCGCCGATGAGCGGCACGAAGACCGAGGAGATGGTCTGCCGCCTGCGCCGCCGGAACGTGCTGTAGGCGATGGCGAGCCCGACGACCGCGTAGATCGCCCAGGGGTGCAGGGTCCAGTGGAACAGCGTCGTGGCCATGGCGGTTTCCATGGCCTCGGCGGAGTCGGCCGGGTCGGTGCCGGGCGGGGGTTCGGTGAAGTGGGCGAGGGGTTCGCTGACGCCGTAGAACATGAGGCCGATGCCCATGCCCGCGCTGAACATCATGGCGACCCAGGAGACCGTGCGGAACTCCGGTTCCTCGCCCTCCTTGCCGAGGGTGATCTTCCCGTAGCGGCTGACGGCCAGCCACAGCGCGAAGACGACGAAGCCGGTGGCGGCGAGCATGAAGGCCCAACCGCCGTTGTGGATCAGCCCGTTGAGGGCCTTGGTCGAGACACTCTCCAGGCTGTCGGTCGCGACGGAGCCCCAGACCACGAAGGCCAGGGTGAGCACGGCGGTGACGCCGAACACGATCCGGTCGGTGGCGGGGCTCCGGCCGCCGGTTGCGCCCTCCTCGGGGACGGACGCGTCGGTGGGGGGTTTCTGAGGACTTGTCACCCTGCAGGGCCTACCACACGTGACGCGTCTCACACCTCTAGTGCGGCACTTCAGCAGCTGGTGTCGGGCGCCCCTTCCGTCACGTGGTACGGCGCACGCGCATCGAGCAGCAGTGCGACCAGGGCTCTTTCGGACTGCCGCAGCGGCACGTACGCTCCACTGCCCGATGTCCGCACCGTGATGCCGTGCAGCGCCAACTCGTCCTTGAACTCGCCGTATTGGTCCGCGGTGAGGCGATAACCGCAGGGCGGGTCCTGGATGATCTCGGTGGGTTCGGCCGGATCGTTGTCGCCGCCCCCCACGTAGATCGGCCCGGTGTCGCGGAACCCGGCGACGCGGGCGGCGCCCGTCGCCGCCTCGATCCGGCCGATCCGTTCCCCGGTGAACCGGAACAGGCCGCCGAGCGCGGCCAGTTGGGAGTCGCGCCGGCGCCGGTTGTTCAGTGCCGGGTCGGCCTCCTCGGCGGGGGTGCCGGGGTCGACGCGGCTCTCGATGAGCAGGCCGAGGGCGTGCTTGACGCCGGACATGTTGCGCAGGATGCGCTCCTGCCCGTCGCCCGCGGTCTGTTTGATCGGATCGCCGGTGACCGGGTCGGTCCAGATGCCGTACGTGCCCGTGGAGTGCCCGGCGGCGTTCGCGGCGGGCCGGACGTAGTCCAGGGACAGGGACCGCGACGCGTCGTGCACCGCGGCAGCGGTGTTGAGGTTGCGCGGCCACAGGTCGAAGAGGGCCTTGTCGTAGTACTGGGGGGTGGCCCCGTACTCGTGCAGGTCGTAGATGATGTCGGGCCTGCGGTCGCGGATGACGGCCGCCATGGCCCGCGCCTCGGCCGTCTCCAGGGCGAGGTGGTCGCGGTTGACGTCGATCCCGTCGGAGTTGCCGCGGGTGTCGGCGGCGCGGCCGTCGGGGTTGGCGGTGGGGACGACGAGGAGGGTCGTGCGGGCGAGGAGGCGCTGGGTCGCCTTGTCCTTGGCGTACGCGAGGTCGCGGATCTTGGTGAGACACGCCTCGCGGCCGGACGGTTCGTCGCCGTGCTGGGAGCAGATCAGCAGCACCGTGTTGGCCGTGCGGTGCTGACCGACGCGGACCAGCTGCAGCGGGCGGCCCTGTTTCGTCGTGCCGATGCGGGTGACGGAGACCCGGTCGGACGCTTTGTCGACGGCGGCGAGGAGTCGCTGTTCCTCGGGCTGGCTGGTCCAGCGCGCGCCGCCGCTCTCCTCGAAGCCGGTGCGGGGCGGTGTCGTGGCGGTCGCCTGGGCGGGCGCCGTCACGACGAGCCCGGCGACGGCGGTGGCCAGGACGAGCAGGTGCTTGCCGCGGTTCATCAGGAGGTGCCCCCCGGGACGTGGCGGCCCGGCCGGAGCGTGCTCACGCCGTCGGCCGCGGTCGAGCGGGGGATGGCGTGGTGGGACCCGGCGGTGGCCGCGGCGAACGCGCCGGCGCCGCCGACGACGGGGACCCGGGCGACGGTGCGGGACAGGTCGAGGGCGAGGGTCGGCCTGGTCGACGGCGGGTCGATCAGGTCCTTGTCGGTGCCCGCGACGATCAGGGCGAGCCGGTGGCCCTTGGGCACGACGTGGTCGCTCGGGGCGAGGGAGAGGGTGACGGTGTAGGGCTTGCCGGGGGTGAGCGGGCGGCCCTTGTCCGGGTTCGCGTACGTGCCGAGGTCGGCCCAACCGCGGCTGAAGACGGTCGCGTTGACGTCGGCGGTGGCGGCCCGGGTGTTCTTGTAGCAGGAGCTGTCACCGGCGGTGCTGGGGCCGTAGCAGCTGCGGTCGGTGAGCGTCGTGATGCCTTCGCCGGCGCCCGCGTAGTCGCGGATGGTGGCCGGGCCGAGGTCGACGAGGACGGCGCTGAGGTGCGCGCTGGCCGTGCTCGGCGTCGCGGTGACGGTCACCTTCGAGGAACCGGACAGGCGCAGGTCCTTGCCGAGCGGGCGGCTGGTGAAGCCTGCCTTGCCGGGTGTCGACGTGTCGATCTGCGCGGCCCAGTCCGTCTCGCTCAGGGCCGGGTCGTCGGTGAACGTCTCGGTGCCGCGGCCGGACTTCAGGCCCAGCGTGCCCACGCCCGCGACGCTGCCCTTGCCGGGGCGCAGCGCGGTCGTGGCCGCCGCGCGCGAGGGCCAGACCTTGTCGGTGCTCCAGTGGTCCGGGGTGCGCTCGATGTCGGCCATCGGCTCGCGGTCGATGCCGTTGTCGTAGCCGAGGAGTTCGTGGTCGAACCAGCGGTGCAGGGTGTCGACCCAGGCGTCCCGGCGGTAGTCGAACGGGTCGACGTGACCGGTCTGGGAGAGCCAGATCTTGCGCTCGACGCCGTTCTTGGCGAGCGCGTCCCACCACTGGCCGAAGTGCTTGCCGCGGACGTTGAGGTCCTGCATGCCGTGCGCCACGAAGACGCTGGCCCTCACCTTGTCGGCGTCCTTGACGTAGTCGCGCTCCTCCCACAGCTTCGTCCAGTCACCGGTGCGCGGCGCTTCGTCGACAAGTCGCTTCTGGACGGCGGCGCAGCGGGCGCGGGCCTCGGGGCTCTCGACGTCGTCGGACAGCCACTCGGGGCCCGAGTCGTAGAGCGGTGCGCCCTGCTGGAAGTAGTAGTCGTACCAGGAGGAGATGCCGCTGATCGGGACGATGGTCTTCAGTCCCTCGACGCCGGTCGCGGCCACGCCGTTGGCGATGGTGCCGTCGTAGCTCTTGCCGATCATGCCGGTGCGGCCGTTGGTCCAGCCGGCCGCGGCACGGTCGCCGCCGGTGCGGGTGGTGTAGCCCCTGGCCCGGCCGTTCAGCCAGTCGACGACGGCCTTGGCGGACTGGATGTCGGAGCGGCCGCCGACGTCGACACAACCGTCGGAGCGGTTGGTGCCGGCGAGGTCGACGGCGACGAAGGCGTAGCCGCGGGGCACGAAGTAGTTGTCGTAGTAGAGCGGCATCTGGACGACGTTGCCGTCGGCGTCGTACGTCTTGAGCTGGCTCTCGTTGCCGCGCCCGCAGCAGGAGTAGTACGGGCTGGCGTCCATGATCACGGGTATCTTGCGGCCCTGTGCGGCGGGTTCGCGCGGGCGGACGATGTCGACGGCGACCCGGTCGGTCTTTCCGTCGTCGTCCCCGTCGACACGGGTGTCCACCCAGACGGACTCGCGGATCGCGTGCTCGTACGAGTAGACGGGCTGCGACTCACGGGAGGCGGGGGCCGCGTGGGCGGCGCCGGGGACGACGAGAACGGCGAGCAGGGCGGCGACGGCCGCCGCTGCGAACGTTCTCCAGAGGCGGTGGGTGCGTCTGGCAGGTATCGGCATGGCGCGGAAGCTACACGGGTCAACTCCCGCGCAACAGAGGGCAGTAGCGCCCGCGGACAGGCGCATGGGGCGGAATGGCGCATGTCGGCCGAATGGCGATCGTGTGACACGTGCGGCCATGGACATGACCGGGACACGGGGTGCTGAATAGGCTCGCGGACGAGATCACCCCTCGTCCTGTTCCTATGACTTGGAGCTTCCGTGTACCGCAGACTCATCGCCCCCGGCGCGCTGGCGGCCTCCCTCCTGCTGGCGATCCCGGCATCGGCCGCCGACTTCACGCCGGGAGCCTCGGGCATCGGCGATTCCTACTACCCGACGTACGGGAACGGCGGCTACGACGTCGCCCACTACGACCTGCGGCTGAAGTACCAGCCGAAGACGGACCTGTTGGTGGGCACGGCGACGATCACCGCCACCGCCACGCAGGACCTGTCCCGCTTCGACCTCGACTTCGGGCTCACCGCGAGCGAGGTCCGGGTGAACGGCAAGAAGGCGGCGTTCGCCAGGTCCGGCGAGCAGGAGCTGGAGGTGACGCCCGCGGCCGGACTGCCGAAGGGCACGCCCTTCACGATCGTGGTGAAGTACGCGGGCAAGCCGACCGACGTGAAGCTGTGGGGCTTCACGTCCCCGCAGCGCACGCCGGACGGCGCCGTCTTCGCCAACGAGCCGGAGTCGGCGGCCTGGTGGTTCCCGTCGAACGACCACCCGCTCGACAAGGCGACGTACGACGTCTCCGTCACCGTGCCGGACGGCACCCAGGCGATCTCCAACGGCACGCTGCAGTCGCAGACCTCGAAGCTGGGCTGGACGCGCTTCAACTGGCGCTCCAGCCACCCGCAGGCGACCTACCTGACCACGCTCGCGGTCGGCAAGTTCGACATCACCAAGGACACGACCTCCGACGGCATCCCCGTCATCAACGCCTACAGCAAGGACCTCGGCGCGAACGAGGGCGCGGCGAAGGCGAGCGTGGAGCGCACGACCGAGGTCGCCGAGTGGCTGGAGTCGGTCTTCGGCAAGTATCCCTTCGAGGCGCTCGGCGGTTACGTCCCCAACGTGCCGTCCGGGTTCGCGCTGGAGACGCAGACCCGCCCCTTCTACTCGCCGAAGCAGTTCGCGAACGGCTCCAACGTGTCGGTCGTCGTCCACGAGCTGGCCCACCAGTGGTACGGCGACAGCGTCTCCGTCGACGGCTGGAAGGACATCTGGATCAACGAGGGCTTCGCCGCCTACAGCCAGTGGCTGTGGTCGGAGAAGGAGGGCGAGGGCACGGCACAGGAGCTCGCGGACTACGTGTACGCGCAGCACCCCGCGGACGACCCGTTCTGGAAGGTGAAGCCGGGTGACCCCGGGGCGGCGAACCAGTTCGACGGGGCCGTCTACGACCGGGGCGCCGTCGCCATCCAGGCGTTGCGCAACGCTGTCGGCGAGAAGAAGTTCTTCAAGATCCTCAAGGGCTGGCCGGCGCAGCACGCCTACGGCAACGCGAAGGTCTCCGACTTCGTGTCGTACGCGGAGAAGGTCTCCGGCAAGCCGCTCGCCGCGCTCTTCGACACGTGGCTGTACCAGCCGTCGAAGCCGGCGCAGCCCGCCGCGCGGGCCGCCGCCGCACCGGCGCAGCCGAAGTCATGGAAGAAGATCGCCGCTACGCACCAGGTGCACGCGGAGCACTGAGGAACCGCCCGCGCCGGTGGGCGTCCCGCGCCCGCCGGGCGAGCGGCAGGTACCGCAGCCGCTCCGGCAGCCGCGGGACGATCCACCGCACCGGCACCGCGATCCGGCGCAGTCGGCGTTCCTGGCGCGGCGTCCACGTCAGGCCGATCGCCTCGCGTGCCTCCGGCGGCAGCAGGCCGACCGACAGGAAGGCCATCGCCCGGGTGAGCGCCGGGCGCAGGACCGGCCACAGCAGGCGCAGGACTGCGTGGTCCGGGGCCGGGACGTCGCGGTCCGGTGCGGTCAGCTCGTCGACGACCGTGTTCCGCCCGATCTCCTGGGACAGCATCGTGCGGTAGTACGGCCAGAACTCCTCGACCGTCCGCGGCATGTCCCGGTCGTGGATGCCGAGGATCCGCCCGACCCGCAGCCACTCCGCGTAGAACCGCTCGTCCTCGGCGGGCGTGAACGGGCGGGCGAAGTAGCGGCGGGCGTAGCGGGCGACGGGGTAGCCGGTGGCGTGGACCCAGGCGTAGTACGCGGGCGTCAGCGCGTGGTAGCGGCGGCCGTGCGGATCGGTGCCCTGGATCGTGCGGTGCAGGCGCCGCAGGCGGCGCCCTTCCTCGGCCGCGGCCTCGCCTCCGTAGACCCAGAGCAGCACCGAGGTGAGGGAGCGGGCGCCGCGGCCCCACGGGTCGGTCCGGAACACGGAGTGGTCGTCGACGCCGGCGCCGACCGCGGGGTGCGCGACCTGGAGGACGAAGGCGGCGGGCAGGGCGAGCAGCGAGCGGACATCGCCCGCGGTGTCCCAGAGGACCCCGCCGGGCGGGGGCGGCGGCGGATCGGGCTCGTGCTGTTTCATGCCGCTTCCTGAGGGGCGTGCGGGGCCGGTGGGACGTCTGTCCCAGTATGCGCCCGACGGGTGGCCCGGCCCGCGGCCCGGTGGCTCTCGGGTGGCTCTCGTGCGGCTCTCGCAGGAAAGGTGCTGGACGACGAGGTCCGACGAGGGGTGCGCCCTCGGGTCAGAGCTCTCCCCCGTACCGTTTCGCGAGGTCCGAGGCCAGTTCGGCGACGCAGGTGCACAGATCCGTGACGGCGGCGGCGTGTGCCGGGTCGGCCGGCGTGTGGTGGGTCGGGACGACGTGGGCCCGCAGGGGCGGCGGCACGGCCGGCGCCTGCGGGG
>NZ_JAAGMG010000389.1 GCF_010548525.1 Streptomyces sp. SID14478 | reverse complement strand
GAGGCCAGCGCCGCGGGGCCCTCGCCGCCGGCGATCAGGAACCCGGCCAGGGAGGAGTCCCCCGCGCCGACGTTGCTGCGGACCGCGGCGACCGGGGCGCTCGCGAACCAGGCGCCCGCGGCGTCGACCAGGATCTGGCCGTCCGCGCCGAGCGAGGCGAGGACGGACACGGCGCCCGCCGCCCTCAGTTCCTCCGCCGCCTTCACCGCGTCGCCGACCGTGGCGAGCGGACGGCCGACGGCCTCGGCGAGTTCCTCGGCGTTGGGCTTGACGACGTCGGGGCGCATCCGCAGGGCCGCGAGGAGTGCGGGGCCGGAGGTGTCGAGTGCGATCCGGGCGCCCGCGGCGTGCGCGCGGGCCACCAACTCGGCGTACCAGGACGGCGCGAGGCCGCGCGGGAGGCTGCCGCAGCAGGCGATCCAGTCGGCGCCGGCCGACCGCTCCCCGACCGTCGACAGCAGCGACTCGGCTTCCTGGGCGGTCAGTTCGGGCCCGGGTGCGTTGATCTTCGTCAGCGTCCCGTCCGGTTCGGCGAGGGAGATGTTGGAGCGGGTGTGGCCCGCGACCGGGACCGGGGCGACCTCGATGCCCTGGTCGGCCAGGAGTTCGGCGACCAGGGCGCCCGGGGCGCCGCCCAGCGGGAGCACGGCCAGGGTGGGGGCGCCGGCCGCCGCGACCGCCCGCGAGACGTTGACGCCCTTGCCGCCCGGGTCCATGCGCTCGCCGCTCGCGCGGACGACCTCACCGCGGTCGAGTCCGGGGAGCTCGTAGGTGCGGTCGAGGGAGGGGTTGGGGGTGACGGTGAGGATCATGCCGCGTATCGCCGCTTCCGTGCTCGGGTGGTGCAACTGGTGCTGGGTGAGGGCGTGTTCACGCGCGGATCACCTCCGTGCCGCCCGCCTCGATCGCGGCCGCGTCCTCGGGGGCGAGACCGGTGTCCGTGATGAGGAGGTCGACGTCGGCGAGGTCGCCGAACCGGGCGAAGTGCTCCTGGCCGTGCTTGCCGGAGTCGGCGAGCAGCACGACCCGGCGGGCCGCGGCGACGGCCGCGCGCTTCACGGCGGCCTCGGCGAGGTCCGGGGTGGTCAGGCCGGCCGCGGTGGAGAATCCGTTGGCCGCGAGGAGGACGACGTCCGCGCGGATCTCGCCGTACGCGCGCAGCGCCCAGGCGTCGACGGCGGCGCGGGTGCGGTGCCGGACCCGGCCGCCGACGAGGTGCAGCTGGACGCCGGGGTGGTCGGCGAGCCGGGCGGCGGTGGGCAACGAGTGGGTGACGACGGTGAGTTCGGAATCCAGCGGGAACGCGTCGGCGAGCCGGGCGACCGTGGATCCGGCGTCGAGGACGACACTGCCCTCGGCCGGCAGTTCGGCGAGCGCGGCGCGGGCGATGCGGTCCTTCTGGTCGGCGGCGGTGGACTCGCGCTCGGCGAGGTCGGGCTCGAAGTCGAGCCGCCCGGCCGGGATGGCGCCGCCGTGCACGCGGCGGACGAGCCCGGCCCGGTCCAGTGCCTTCAGGTCGCGCCGGATGGTCTCGGCGGTGACCTGGAGCTCGGCGGCCAGGGACAGCACGTCGACCCGCCCGCCGTCGCGGGCGAGGCGGAGGATCTCCTGCTGGCGCTCCGGTGCGTACATGCCCGTTTACCTGTGCCCTCGTTTTTGAGTGTGCCCGAATCTGCGACTTCACCCAGAGAGTACGGCCGGATTTCCGAGAAGTAAACGAGATCGGGCATCCTGCGGACACAAACGGGCATTGGACCCGCCGCACGCACGCCGAAGGGCCCGGCCCTCCGGGAAGGAGGACCGGGCCCTGCACAGACCTTGCGCCACGAACGGCCGGGACCGGCGCCGCGGCGAGGGCCGGAACCGCTACTGACCCATCACGTACTTCACCGTCGGACCCGTGGTCCAGCCGCCATCCACGGCCAGCTCCGCGCCGGTCACGTACGAGGAGTCGTCGGAGAGCAGGAACACCACGGCCCTCGCGATCTCGTCGGCCTCGCCGACCCGGCCCATCGGGGTGTTCGGGTAGTTGCCCTCGCCCTGCTGGATGCCGACCTGGGCGGTCATCGGGGTGTACGTCATGCCGGGGTGCACGGAGTTCACGCGGATCCCCGACGTGCCCTGCTCCACCGCCGCGATCTTGGTGAGCCCGCGCACGCCCCACTTGGAGGCGCCGTACGACGAGGTGAGCGCGAGGCCCATCAGACCTGCCGCGGAGGAGATGTTGACGACGGAGCCGCCGCCGGCCTCCTTCATCGCGGGCACGACGGTCTTCATGCCGGCGAAGACGCCGACGAGGTTGATGTCGACGACCTGGCGGAA
Source organism: Streptomyces sp. SID14478 (assembly GCF_010548525.1). Taxonomy (GTDB): domain Bacteria; phylum Actinomycetota; class Actinomycetes; order Streptomycetales; family Streptomycetaceae; genus Streptomyces. The sequence continues at coordinate 6,682 of NZ_JAAGMG010000389.1, read as the reverse complement.
GCGCTCGACGCTCTCCGTCTCGAAGGGCATGCCGGTGGAGATGCCGGCATTGTTCACCAGTCCGTCGAGGCGGCCGAACTCCGCGACGGCGTGCGCGGCGGCGGCCTGCCACTCCTCCTGCGAGGTGACGTCGAGGTGCACGTAGCGGGCCCGCTCCCCCAGCTCGGCGGCGAGCGCCGCGCTCTCCTCGTCCAGTACGTCGCTGATCACCACGTTGCCACCGGCGGCCACCGCCAGCCGGACGATCTCGGCGCCGATCCCGCGGGCGCCACCGGTGACGAGCACGGTCTTGCCGGTGAGGTTGTTCATGGGGGCTCCACTTCATCGGGGTATCGCGCCGTCACGGTATGCCCATGTGGCAAAATATGCCACCACCAGAAATGATCATGCCTGACCACATGCGGCGAGCGGGGCGTAAGCAGTGCGGCGACGACGATTCCTCCTTCGGACAGCAGGCCTTACCGGGGCGGGAGCCCTGGCCCTGAACGGCTGCGGCACCGGCGGCGACGGCAAGGTCACCCTCGACCTCCTGGTCGCGAGCTACGACAAGAGCGTCGGCGCCTCGATCGGCGACCAGTGGGACGACGTCGCCAAGGCCTTCGAGAAGAAGCACCCGGACATCCGGATCGCGGTGGAACGCGTCCCGTTCCTCAAGATCGACGCGACGCTCGCCCGCCGCGTCAAGGACGGCCGCCCGCCCGCCATCGCCCAGGGCAACGTCTTCGCCCCGTACGCCGAGGACGGCAGGCTCCACCCGGTCGACGACCTCTTCGCGATACCGACCCAGGCGGACTTCATCACGTCGTTCTCCGACGCGGGCAAGGTCGACTACGTCCAGTACGGCATCCCGATCCTGGCCAGCACCCCGCGCCTGTTCCACAACAAGGCGCTCTTCCAGCGGGCCGGGCTCACGGGACCGCCCGGCGACTGGGCCGAACTCCTCACCGCGGCAAGGGCGTTGAAGGAGAGCGGGGTCCCCACCCCCTACGCGCTGCAGTTCGGCCCCGAGTCGGCGGAGGACGAGCTGCTCGCCTGGCTGCTCGCGGGCGGCGGCGGCTACTCGGACATCGGCGGCTACGACTTCGCCTCCGCCGAGAACGAGGCGACGCTGACCTGGCTGCGCGACGAACTCGTCGCCCCCGGCCTCGCGGGCCCCGACCCCGCGCAGCTCACCCGGACCCGGGCCTACGCCGACTTCCTCGCGGGCCGGGTCGGCATGCTCATCGCCCACCCGGTGCTGCTCGCCGCGGCCACCAAGGCGCGTCTGTCGTACGGCGACGCGCCCTTCCCCCGGAAGGACGGGGAGGCGGCGCCGCCGGTCGGGCTCAACGACTGGATGATGGCGTTCAAGGACGGCGGCCCCGCCGCGGAGGCGGGGAAGTTCCTGACGTTCCTGTTCAGCCGCGGTTCCGCCGCTGCGTACGGCGCCGGGCAGACCACGCTGCCGGTGACCGTGTCGGGCTCGGAGCAGTTGCGGGCGGACACCTCGCAGCGGGCTTTGTGGCCGTTCGTCGACCAGATGCCGGAAGCCGAGTTCCACCCGGTGGGGCTGCGGTCCTGGCCGACGGTGCGCGCCGCCGTGCGCGAGCGGATCGGCCGGGCCGTGGTGCGCGGCGGGCGCCCCGCGGACGTGCTGCAGGCGCTGGACCGGGTGGGCAGGTCCAGCGCCTGAGTGCCTGACGGGGTGCGGCTCAGACCAGCTCGGGCTCGCGTTCGCCCTCGTCCTGCGCGGCCGCGGCCTTCTCCTCGGCGCCGACCACCGGCTTGCGCGGCAGCGCGAACATCAGCAGGAAGATGCCGACCAGGATGCCCGCGGCCCACAGCAGCGAGCTGCGGAAGCCGTCGATGAAGGCCGCATTGCCCGCGCCCGCCTTCATGTGGTCCTCGACGACGTTGAAGAAGACGACGGAGACCAGGCTGAGGCCGAGCGCGTTGCCCATCTGCATCACCGTGTTGATGAGGCCGGACGCCGAACCCGCGTGCTCGCGCGGCACCTCGGAGAGCACCGCGTCGGTCAGCGGGGCGACGATCAGGCCCATGCCCAGGCCCATGACGACCAGCGGCAGCGCCATCTGCCAGGAGGCGATGTCCAGGCCGTAGTGCCGGGACTCGTACACGTAGATCAGGACGCCGGCGGCCATCAGGAGCGCGCCCGCCTGCAGCACCTTGCGGCCGAAGAGCGGGACGAGCTTCTGCACGGAGATGCCGGCGGCGACCGAGACCGCGATCGAGAACGGGACGCCCGTCAGCCCGGCCCGCAGCGCGCTCCAGCCGAGGCCGACCTGCATGTAGAGGGTCCACGTCAGGAAGAAGATGCCCATGACCAGGCCGAAGACGGTCTGCACGGCGATGCCCGCCGCGAAGCTCTTCACCTTGAACAGGGACAGCTCGATGAGCGGGGAGCCGTCGCGCCGCGTCTTCGCCTTCTCGTACGCGACCAGGACCGCGACGATCACGACGGACGCCGCCATCATCACGAAGCCCCACAGCGGCCAGCCGTTCTCCCGGCCCTGGGTCAGCGGGTAGACGAGCGCCAGCATGGCGAGGGTGACGAGCACGACGCCCACGAGGTCCAGCTTCAGCGCCTTGGGGGCCTTCGACTCGGTGATGACGCGGGAGCCGAGGACGAGCGCCGCGATGCCGACGGGCAGGTTGATGAGGAAGATCGGACGCCACTCCAGGCCCGCGATGTTCCACTCGGTGAGCAGCGCGCCCAACAGCGGGCCCGTCACGGCGCCCAGGCCCACGATCGCGCCGAACAGGCCGAACACCTTGCCACGCTCGTGCGCCGGGAACGTGGCGTGCACGATCGACAGGACCTGCGGCACCATCAGCGCGGCCATGCCGCCCTGCAGGATGCGGGAGGCGACGAGCATCTCCGGGTTGGCGGCGAAACCGCACAGCGCGGAGGCGAGCGTGAAGCCGGCTATGCCGAGCAGGAAGAGCCGCTTGCGGCCGAAGATGTCACCGAGCCGGCCGCCCGTGATGAGCAGCGCGGCGAAGGCGAGCGCGTATCCGGCGGTGATCCACTGGATCTGACCGGTGGTGGCGCCCTCGTCGTGCTGGATGGTGGGCAGGGCCACGTTCACGATGGTCACGTCGACGAGGTCCATGAACGCCGCCGTCATCACGATGGCGAGCGCGAACCACCGCCGACGGTCGTCGGTCTTCGGTGCTGCGGTTGAGGTCATGGGAAGAACGGTACGGGTCATGTAGGTCAGGTCGCGGCCTAATCAGCGGGCATCCTGAAGGCATGACGACGACCAGTACGGACACCCCGGCCCGGTTGCTCCAGCTCCTGTCCCTCCTGCAGACGCCCCGCGAGTGGCCCGGCGGCGAGCTCGCCGACCGGCTCCGCGTCTCGCGGCGCACGGTCCGCCGCGACATCGACCGGCTGCGCGACCTCGGTTATCCCGTCCAGGCCTCGATGGGCGCCGACGGCGGCTACCGGCTGATCGCGGGCAAGGCGCTGCCGCCGCTCGTCCTCGACGACGAGGAGGCCGTGGCGATCGCGGTGGGCCTGCGGGCCGGGGCGGGCCACGCCGTGGAGGGCGTGGAGGAGGCCTCGGTCCGCGCCCTCGCCAAGCTGGAACAGGTGCTGCCGTCGCGCCTTCGCCACCGGGTCTCCACCCTCCAGGCGGCGACGATGCCGCTGGCCTTCGGGGACGGCGCCACCATCGCGCCCGAGACCCTCACCGTCATCGCCTCGGCCGCGGCCGGCACGGAGCGCCTGCGCTTCCACTACCGCGCGGCCGACGGCAACGCGACGCGCCGCCTGGTGGAACCGCTGCGGCTGGTCTCGACGGGGCGCCGCTGGTACCTGGTGGCGTACGACATCGATCGCGACGCCTGGCGCACGTTCCGGGTCGACCGGGTGTCGGAGCCGTTCGCGACCGGGGCGCGGTTCGTTCCGCGGGAGGTGCCGGAGGGGGACGCGGCGGAGTATCTGCGCCGGTCGATGGAGACCCGGGGCGGCGGCACGTACGAGGTGGACGTGGAGTTCTCGGCGCCGGCCGAGGACGTCGCCGAGAAGGTCCCGGCCGCGGTGGGCCGCCCGGAGGCGCTGGCCGGGGGCGGGTGCCGGGTGCGGGCGTCGGCGTCGGGGCCGGTGGAGTGGATGGCGGTGCGGCTGGCGATGACGGGGTTCGAGTTCCGGGTCGTGGGTCCGCCGGAACTGGTGGTGGCCGTACGGGAGTTGGGGGGACGGATGGCGCGGGCCGGGGGCGAGTCCAGCGGGCCGTCCTGATGCGCCTTGGCGTCTGCGGGGTGGCCCTTTCGTTGCCGGGGGCGGGGCCGGTGGCGGCTGGTCGCGCTCCACGGCGCAGTCGCTGATGACGCAGCCCCGCGCCCCGTGCCCGCACACACATCGGGCGGCCCGCATCCTTCGATGCGGGCCGCCCGATGAACGTTTCCCGGAGGAATTACGCCGCGGCGTCGAAGCCCGTGTCGCGCGCCAGCTTCTTCAGTTCGAGGAGCGCGTGCTTCTCGATCTGGCGGATGCGCTCGCGGGTCAGACCGTGCTCCTTGCCGACCTCGGTGAGCGTCCGCTCACGGCCGTCGACGATGCCGTACCGCATCTTGATGATGGACGCGGTGCGCTGGTCGAGGCGGCCGATCAGGTCGTCGAGCTCCTCGCTGCGCAGCAGGGTCAGGACGGACTGCTCGGGCGAGACCGCGGAGGTGTCCTCCAGCAGGTCGCCGAACTGGGTCTCGCCCTCGTCGTCCACCGGCATGTTCAGCGAGACCGGGTCGCGGGCCCAGTCCAGCACGTCCACGACGCGCTCCGGCTTGGCGTCGAGCTCGGCGGCGATCTCCGCGGGCTCCGGGTCGCGGCCGTGCTCGCGGTTGAACTCGCGCTGCACCCGGCGGATGCGGCCCAGCTCCTCGACCAGGTGGACGGGGAGGCGGATGGTGCGGGACTGGTCGGCTATGGAGCGGGTGATGGCCTGGCGGATCCACCACGTCGCGTACGTGGAGAACTTGAAGCCCTTGCGGTAGTCGAACTTCTCGACGGCGCGCACCAGGCCCGCGTTCCCCTCCTGGATCAGGTCGAGCAGGGGCAGGCCGCTGCGCGGATAGCGGCGGGCGACGGCCACGACGAGGCGCAGGTTCGACCGGATGAAGACGTCCTTGGCCTTCTCCGACTCGGCGATCAGCGCCTCCAGCTCCTCGCGGGACGCCTGTCCCGCGGCCTTGCTGTCGGAGACCTCACCGTCGAGGATCTGCTGGGCGTACACGCCCGCCTCGATGGTCTGGGAAAGCTCGACTTCCTTTGCGGCGTCGAGCAGCGGTGTGCGCGCGATCTCGTCGAGGTACATGCCGACCAGGTCGCGGTCGGCGATCTCCCCGCCCACGGCGCGAACACTGCGTGCCGCGTCAGTCTCGCCGGACGCGGCGGACTTACGACGGGCTACGGCACGGGTTGCCATGCGTGCTCCCTTGCGATGGTAGGTCGGCTGAGCCGGACGGCTCGTACACCCTCCCGGGTGCCCTGCATCCGATGGAAACAACGACTGGAATCCGGACAGAATTCCCAAGCCGCCTCATCTTTTTTGTGATCATGCAGTACCCTGTCGCCGCCGTGCGGCGCGGAAGGGGAGACGAGATGGTGTCGAAGCCCACAGAGGTGCAGGTCAGGCCGGGAGTCGAGGGTGACCTCGGCGCACTCACCGACCTCTACAACCACTATGTTCGCGAGACGCCGATCACATTCGACACAGTCGTCTTCACTCCGGAAGAGCGACGTCCTTGGCTGCTCTCCCACCCTGAAGACGGCCCCTACCGCCTGATGGTTGCGCAGGGGTGCAAGGACGGGACTTATGGCCCTCTGCTCGGATACGCGACGTCGAGCCCCTTTCGCGCGAAGGCCGCCTACAACACATCGGTCGAGGTCACGGTCTACTGCGCCCCCGGCGCGGGCGGCCGCGGCATCGGCACCCTCCTCTACAAGGCGCTCTTCGAGGCGCTCGAGGAGGAGGACCTGCATCGCGCGTACGCGGGCATCGCCCAGCCCAACGAGGCCTCGGCCCGCCTCCACGCCCGCTTCGGCTTCCGGCACGTGGGCACGTACCAGGAGGTCGGCAGGAAGTTCGGCACGTACTGGGACGTCGCCTGGTACGAGAAGGAGCTCGGCCGCAAGGACTAGGGCCACGGACCGTTACGCACCGTGCCTGCCCGTGTCTAGTCTCCCGGCATGGACGACACGACGGTCGACACCACGGGCACCCTCGACGAAGCGCTCGAGCGGCTGCACACCACCGGCCCCGAGTTCGACGGCTGGCTCAGCAATCACGGCCCGATGGCCGTGGAGTCCCTGGTACGCGGCGGCCAGGCGCCCCGCGTGCACCGCTGGCTCGACCGGTACGCGCAGCGGCTCGACGAGATGCCCTCCCCCGGCTCCCGCATCGACGACACCGCGTGGCGGTCCGCGCTGGGTGACCCGCGGCGCCTCGCCGACTGGATCGCCCACTTCGAGCGGGCGCTTGCCGAACGGCCCTGGCGGGACGTGCTCGCCGAGTGGTGGCCCCGGCTGCTGCCCGGCATCGCGGCGGGCGCCACGCACCCGGTGATCCGCGTCGGCCACGCCGTACGCACCCTGCTCACCGGCGAGCCGACCGCACCCCGCCTCGCCGAACTCGCCCACGGCCTCGGCTACTGGGCCGCCCGCCACCAGCCCCTGCCG
>NZ_JAAGMG010000345.1 GCF_010548525.1 Streptomyces sp. SID14478 | reverse complement strand
GCCAGCGTCAGCAGGGCCTGCTTGCCGGCCGTCAGCCGGCGCCAACGGCTCCCGATCCGGCGGCGATGCGCACGAAGACGGTCAGCGAGGAAACGCAGGGAACGACTGGACACGTCCAGGCCACACGGGTAGACAAGCACACGAAGCCTCTGGTCGGGCGAGGGAATCTTGGTCGTGAACCCGTCTACCAGGGGCTTCACCCACGTGTCAGCTCAACAGCCCGCCTCGCAGCGCAAGTTGGCAAAGCCTCAATGCCATCCAGCTACACAAGAAGTGGTCCAGAGTGCGAGACGTGACGCCGGCATCCGACCTTCGCGGCGACTGCTCCTGAAGCGCTCAGTGCTGTGTTCCTGGCGGGAGAATTTGGCGGCTCAGTGCTGGCGTGGAAGCCGCTTGATCTGTTCTCGCTGCAGATCGGTGAGCGCCCCGCGCACAGGCGCCTCGACGAGCTCCGGACGGGGCCCGCCGACAGAGCCCATTGCCAACAGCACTACCGATCCGGCGCGCGCGACGGTGAACACGGAGCCAGCAGCGCGTGGATGCTTGGCGTCGGTCTTGTTCACGACCCGGTAGGACACCGCTTCGTCGCCCAGGTTCTTCGGGTCGGCGTACCGCGTGACCTTCCAGTCCACTGCGTCCTTGCTGTGCCAGCCGGGGCACGCGTGCAGGTCGGCGCGGAGGTTGCGGATGACCGCCTGGGCATCCGCGTAGCGGTGAGCCTGCACGTCCAGCATCAGCGGCCCGGGCGCCGCCGGCCGCGTGTATTTGTCATCGCGTTTGTCGAAGGCCCCCCTCAGCTCCTGCGCAGTGGCCGCGGGCCGGGTCTGCTGCCCGTAGGCAAGGCCCACGTTCCCGCACGCCGGTTTACCGCTTGGCAGGTCCTGCAAGTCGATCACCGGCTTGGAGCCCAGGTCGGTGATGTCGAAAGGCCCGTGGTCCTTCTCGCCGAGTACCGCCTGCTTCAACTGCGCCTGCGACAGCGTCTGCCGCGTCACCGGCGCAGCGGACTGCGCCGCGGCGGCCTTCGGCTGCCCGCCGCTGCATCCGCACCCGGTGACAGCGACGACTCCCGCGGTCAACGCGCCCAGGGCCGCCCGTCTGGCGGCATCACTCATCTGCATGTTCCCCACCCCATGTCCCACGCGTCCCACGCGCGGAGAGTGAATGACCCTACAGGGTCGACTGACTGCCGTCGTGCAGACCGTCATTGAGTCCTGCTTCCTCGCCTCGCCGGAAGTCTTACTGATTGTTTCAGGGTGAGACGTGCTGGCCGGGAGAGGCGTCGGACGACGGGGGCTGCGGAGAAATGGTCGGGCAGGCGTACTGACTGCTGCTGTACAACGATCGCTATGAGCTGGGTGGCGAACGTGATGATCTCGATTGATGTGGCGGACAGGACAGGCGCGGAGGCGTTGAGCGAGTGGTTGCGGACGGACGCCCCTCGTCGTGCTCATTGCGAGACCTACGGAGTCGGCTTCTTGAAACTGCTCACGAGTCCTGAGTCCCATGCCTGGGGTGGGTGGAAGAACCCGGAGTGCGAGGTGTGGGCGGGGGTGTTGAACCATGCCGATCTGGACGCTCTCAGGCAGCGCGTGTTCGAGATGCCGTGGCGTGAGCCGAAACTGGTACAGCTGTTGGTGATGGATCAGGAGGAGGGGTTCTTCCGCATGTGGATGATCAGGGGTGGCAGTTTGCGGCAGTTCGCACCTCTGGAGCCGAACGAGGAGGACGACGGCTTCTATCAGAGCTGGTGAGGTGGGCCAGTAGCCGGCGCCGTGCTTGCTCTGGGCGGTCCGGTCTCGCGTGGACGGTGCCACACGGGCGGGCAGGGCGGCGAGCAGCCGTAAGGAGGGGGGTGTTGCTCAGACATGGAGGGTTCCCGCTGGGAGGTTGTGGTCCGGGGGGCCAGGGCTCTGTTGTTTGAGGTGGAGGGGTCCGGGGCGTTGGTCGTGTGCGTGCTGCCGCACCGGTGGGGTCGGAGTAGCTGACCGACAGCCGGTCCTGGAACCGGGCGGCGTGGCCGCCGCGGCACCGGCCGGCCGTGGGCCGGGCGGCCGGTGCCGCCAGCCTGCAACGGGCTGGGTCTAACTTCCAGGCTGCTGTGTCTGCTCCATTCTTCGCTCCTCGTAGTGGTCTGCTCGTAGGGCGCGCCGGTACTGACGGCGCCCCCGTTCTCGGCCTCATGGTGTTGGGGAGGTGGGGGAGTTGGTGGGGTTGTCAGGCGGTGGGTGTCCAGTCGTGGGGGTGGAGGGTTTGGGTGGTGGGGTTGTGGTGGTGCAGGCGTTTTTCGTGTGCGCGGGTCAGTGCCCAGGCCAGGGTGGTGAGGGGGAGGGCGGTCCAGGTGAGGTAGAGGGGGGTGCGGTGGGTGTGGAGGCCGGTGAGGGTGAAGGTTGCGGCGAGGGTCATGGCGAGGGTGAGGTGCCAGCACAGCAGTTGGGCGAGGCGGCGGGTCAGTGTGGTGGCGGTGTGGGTGTTCACCGGGTCTCCTGGCGGTGGTGCCGGGCGGGGGCGCGGCAGGGTGGTGGTGCCGGACAGGAGTGGGGGGAGGTGGTGCGGGTGGTGTGTGGGGGTGTGGTTCACAGTGCCCGGAGTCGCCGGGGTGACGCGTGCCTGTTACAGCCTTTCTGGAAAGTCCGTTATGTGTGGGGAAGTTGGTGTGCGAATCGTCATGAATGGTGATGGAATGGCTGATTCCGTTGGCCTGGGCCTGGCGTGAACTAGAGGGGAGTGCAGTCTTTCTTCCGGTCTCCGGCGGTCTTCTGTCAGTTTTGAGACAGGTTTCCGTGCGTGTTGTGCGCTGTTGCCGCAGCCGGCTGACGTGATCACGGCTATGTATCCGTGTATGGCGGTTTTGGGCCGGGGGAGGGGAGGGGCTTGTTCCGGCCCGTGTGATGCGGGTGTTCGGGGGCACCGCGGGGCGACTTGTGTGGTTTCTGTGTCAGGTTGTGGGCTCCTCGTGACCACTGGGGTCTGCGGGGAGTGTCTTCCTGTGGGGGGAAGTCTTGAAATCACGCACCTGGGGTGCGCCGCTGTCGCGCGCCCAGAACCGTTCCAGACTCGCGGCCCTGTCTGTCCTGGCCACGGGCGCTGTGACCCTGTCGCTGCTGCCGGCCGCCGGTGCGGTGGCGGCTGATGACCCGTCCTCGGCGTGGGGCAAGGACGCGCCGTCGTTCTCGATGCCCCAGGTGAAGGTCGGCTCGAACGAGGCGCCCGCGACGAAGGCCGAGGCGGCTCCGTCCCTTGAGGTCGCTGCCTGGCGTGCCGGGCAGAAGAGGCGTGCGCAGGGCGGCACTTCCGCTGGCACTCGCAGCGCAGAGGCGGCCGATACGACATACGTCCCTCAGGGGCAGGGCAAGGTGCCCTGGCACCGCTACAGCGACTTCGCGATCACTGACGCGCTCAGCGCGCACGTCGACTTCTCGACCGGCAACCTGATGCTGACCGCCACCGACTTCCAGGTCGCCGGCGTCGGCCAGAACCTCACGCTGGCGCGCACCTACAACTCCCTTGATGCGCCGTGGGGGAAGGTGTCCCAGCGGTGGTGGCAGCAGTACGAGCGCTACCTGCAGTTCAACGACACCGAGACCGTCCTCTACGACGCCTCGGGCGACAGTCTGCGTTTCTCCAAGAACGCGGACGGCACCTTCAAGACGCCCTCGGGCTACTCGAAGGACCTGAAGAAGAACGCGGACGGCACGTTCACGGTCACCGACTGGAAGTCGGGGTCGAAGGACACCTACGACGCGAACGGCTGCCTGACCAAGGTCACCGACCGCAACAAGGGCACCATCACCGTCACCCAGCATGACGAGGGCAGCGAGCACAAGGGCTTCCGGCTCACTGAGAACCGCTCCGGCCGCTGGATCGACCTCTACAAGACGGACGCGTCGCAGTGGCAGGCCAAGGACAACTCCGGCCGCACCGCGGTCTTCGGCCTCGATCCGTCCGGCAACCTGGCCCGCACTACGGATGCCGAGGGCAAGACCACCACCTTCGACTACGACTCCTCCCGCCGCCTCACCAAGATCACGACGGCGGAGGGCCGGGTCACGGCATTCACCTACGACGACGTGAACCGGGTCAGGTCGATGCTGCGCGAGACTGGTGTCAGCGGTTCCCACACCGGTCCGACCTGGACCTATGACTATGAGGCGGCGTCGCCGACAGCGGCCGGGACGACGACCGTCACCGACCCCGAGTCCCACGCGACGAAGTACAAGCACGACGCCGACGGTGAGGTCAGCGACGTCACCGACGCGCTGGGCCGTGACCGCTCGACGAAGTTCGACGCGAACCACAACATCGACACCTCCACCGACGCCATGGGCACCGGCACCGGCGGGAGCGGCGGCAACGTCGCAGACTACGGGTTCACCACCCGTAACAACCTCGCCACGGTCAAGTCGCCCACGGGCGGGCAGTCGGTGACGAACTGGCAGACCATCGCGGGCGGCGACGTGCCCAAGGACGCCACCAACGCTGACGGTGAGAAGACGACCTACGGCTACGACACGGCCGGCAACACGATGTCGGTCGCGCAGAGCGGTACCGGCGGCGGCAACGTCTCCCTCACCCGTAACAAGACCACCCCGACCTGTGAGGGTTTCGAGGGGCAGGTCTGCACGCAGGAAACCAAAATGACGGCCTCCAAGACGGTGAAGACCTCGTTCACCTATGACGGCCAGGGCAACCTCAAGACCGTCAAACCACCGTCCCCGCTGGGCGAGACGACCTACACCTACGACAGCCTGGGCCGCACCGAGACGCTGACCGACGGCCGGGGCATCAAGAAGGTCTTCACCTACGACAACCTGGACCGCATCAAATCCGTCTCGACCACCCACGACACGGTCCGCTACTACTACGACGGTGACGGCAACCTGCGCCAGCGCGACGACTCCACCGGCACCGTCAAGTACCAGTTTGACCCGCTGCAGCGCGAGACGGTCCGCACCCTGCAGGACGGCTCCCAGACCCTCCTCGCGTACACCCCGGCCGGGAACGTCGACTTCTACCAGGACCCCGCCGGGAAGACCGACTACACCTGGAACGAGGTCAACACCCTCTCCAGCCTGAAGGACCCGCAGGGCCGGGTGACGTCGTTCGAGTACAACCGCAACGACAAGCGCACCGTCACCCACTACCCGGGTGATGTCACGCAGACCTTCGGTCTGGACAACTCGATGCGGCCCAAGACGGTCAAGGCGGCCAGCAAGTCCAAGGGCACCCTGGTCGACCTCGCCTACACCTACGGCTACGGCACCGACGCCAAGACCGACGGCGACAAGATCCGTACCAAGACCGACAACGCCGCCGGGTTGAAGACCACCTACCGCTACGACGGGGCGGGCCGCTTCGCCTTCGCCGAGGAGAAGAAGGGCTCCGCGGTCAACTCCTCCTGGCTGTACTGCTACGACCTGGCAGGCAACCTCACCTCACAGGGCACGGCCGACGGCTGCCCCGGCGGTTCCACCTACACCCTCAACGACGCCCAGCAGATCACCTCCAAGAACGGCTCGAGCGCCAACTGGTCCTACGACCAGGCCGGCAATGAGACGGCCGGCGCCTCGACCCCGGAAGGCACCCGCACCGGCGAGACGTGGTCGGACCACAGCCAGCTCACGTCCCTCACCGTCGGCGGGAAAACATCCACCGGCCAGTACGGCTCCACGGACCAGGCCGAACGCATCCGCCTGGGCGACACCTACTTCCACAACGGCCCCCTCGGCCTCGCCGGAACATCAACAGCCGGAGTGGACACGGGATTTGTCCGCGAGTCCGGGGGCACACTGAATTCCATGACCCGCAGCGGGAAGGCGTACTACTACCTCACCGACGCCATCGGCTCCGTCATCGGCACCACCGACGAGACCGGCGCGAAGGTCAACACGTACGCCTACAGCCCCCGCGGCGTCACCCGCACCACTCTGACCAGCGAACAGGTCACCCAGCCCTACCAGTTCGCCGGCGGCTACCACGACTCGAGCGGGCTCTACCACTACGCGGCCCGGTACTACGACCCCAACATCGGCCGCTTCACCCAACCCGACCCCTCCGGCCAGGAACAAAACCCTTACCTCTACGCCGCAGGCGACCCCGTCAACCTTATCGACCCTGAGGGAACAGACGTTTGCTCTAACAAGGTTGCCTCGTTCCTCATCGGCCCTGCCTACTGTGGTAGCAAGAAAACGCGCTCCACTATCCGCAAGGGATCGAACGGCGTGGTGGTAGGAACGACTATCTGCGCAGCTGCCACAGAAGGTTTCTCGCCGTGCACACCGGTAGCTGCGGCCGCGGGGGCTATGACGTGGATAACGACGTTGCGTGACTAGCAGAGCTGGGATCCGGGCTCGGGTGCAGCTTGAGCCCGGATCCCAGCCGCGAGAGGAAAAATTGAAGAATCGCAATCTGATGTGGCTTTTCGCTGCAGTGTGCCTCGTGCTGAGCATTCTTCTGCTCGTCGGCCCGGGCGGTAAATCTTCCATCTCGTATCTTGCGGGCGGGGCCCTCGCTGTTCTTGCCGTGGTCAATGCGATGGGAGCTCTACGGCGAGGCAAGCGCGGCCGTTCCTAACCTCACAACCACGCAGGGAGCGGGTACTCATCGTGTCCGGGCCCTGGGTGCGGGGACCGTAAGACGTTCGATGCATCTTCCATGACCGGGAGTTACAGCGAATCTCTGGCCCTGTCTCACTTGGCCTCATCCACTTCCAGGCGCGTTACTACGACCCCGACATCGGCCGCTTCACCCAGCCCGACCCCTCTGGCCAGGAATAAAACCCCTACCTCTACGCCGCAGGCGACCCCGTCAACCGCATCGACCCCGTCGGGCTGGGCAACTCACCTCTCGAGTATGTGGACTTCGCGCTCGGTGCTGTGGGCGCTGCGGCCGGCGTTGTCGGTCTTGTTGCCGCATCTCCTGTGGGGGTAGGGGGCGCAGCAGGAGTGGGCGCGGCTGTCGGCATCGCCTTGGTGGTTGAAGGTGCTGCCTGTCTCATTCCATCCGCACACTGCCGAACTCGCGTTGAGGGAGTACAAGTCATGCAGACGCTGGCGAATGCGCTGATCGCGGGTAGCGGAGGCGCTCTGGCGGTCTTCCTGATCCTCTTCATGCACAGTGAGACGGGAAGCGACAGGAAGACGACGTTCAGAGCGGCAGGACTGACTGCTGCGGTGCTCCTTCTCGCGAGTCTGGTCTTCAGCCTGATCGTATGAGAGCTGCCCCGCCATTGCAGGCGGGCACGCGACGGTGACTCGGGCACCTGTGGTTCTTCCCCGTAGGACGGCCGTGCCTGCCGCGCATCGTGGAGCACGAGCTCGCGGACATCGAACGAGGCGATTCCCGCACCTTCGTCATCATGGCCCCGCTCCAGGCCGGACTCATCGTGGCGAGTGCGGTACTGCCCTCTCTCCCGTACGCCGAGGCCGCGATCCTCACGGTGCTCGCCGCGTGCACCGCCTGGCCCTGGTGGGCCGAGCTGGCCTGCGGCAGCGCCGCTGCCCGGCGCTGCGGCCGCGCCACCTCAGCAACGGCCCTGTCCCAGCTACTGGCCGGCCAGGGCATGCCGCTGCTCACGCGGCTGCTGCAGCTGTCCGCCACGCTGCGTACGCACCCGCCGCTGCGGCTGCGCCGCTCGTGGACCCGGACCGTCCCGTGGGCCGGAGCACGCTGAGCCGTACTGCCGGGGCACGGCGGATCAGAGATCGAGGACAGCGCGGAGCGCCTGGTCGACGCGGGACATCACGGCCGGGTCCACGGTGCCGCGGCGAGTGGCGCCGGCGAAGCGCGCGGTGCGCAACTGCTGCAGGTTCACCGCGACGGCCGTGCAGGCGACGGGGTCGTCGATGACGACGGACATGGCGGTGTCGGGGTAGCGGCCGGGCGCGTGCAGCACGATCGCGAGGATGGCGCCGTACGCCTCGTCGAGGCCGGTGAGCGAGACGACCAGGACGTCGCGGCCGTCGGGCAGGGTCCAGATCTCCCCGCGCTTGATCTCCGAGGTCACAGAGTGTCGCCCTCGCCCACGCCAGTGGCCCCGGCGCCAGCCTCTTCGGATGTGCACCTGCCGCGAGCGCTTCAGCCTCGCCCCTCTCCCGGACCGGCCCGGACTGGCAGAACCCCGCGACGTCTAGCCGGCCCTACGACCCCTCGGGTCCTTCGCTCCGGGGCCCGAGGAGGACCCGGCCGCCCTCCGCCCCGTGCCCTGACGGGGGCGGCCGGAGCCAGCACAAAGTGACGAAAGGCCGGCCCTGGACCGCGGACGGATCACCGGTGAGTGCTGGCTGTGGTGCGAGCGCACCGGCGTGGCTCGGCCCGGTGCAGTGGGGCGGACAGCACGCCCCGCTCCACAGCAGCGCACCGTGCCTTCGCCGTCTGGAGACGAAGGCCGCGCACTACTTCCTCACCCGCAAGCCCTCGCACACCCGATAAGTGGGCGGCGCGGGGTGTGCGGCGGGGCACGGAGCTGCCCGGGCCGCGGACCATCGGGCCCAGTTGTATTGCGGCATCGGACCGCTGACTCTCCGCAGCACCCGTCTGGCCGACCTGGTCAACACTGGTAACAACGCAGCGAGCGTTGCCAGCGCCCCGTCTGGTCGCCAGCACCACGCACATGCAGCCGCCCCGCCTCGACCGCCTTCAGCACCGGTTGCGCCGCGCCTCCTGGATTTCTCGCCTGTGCTGCGCATCGCGCTTCTCAGCGCGGCGCCGGGAGCGCGCCACCAAAGGCCCCAAAAGCGCATAGAGAACTCCATAGAGCACACATCGAACTGCGAAGTCCCAGCCCCACGAACGGTCTACCACCAGCGTCACAACGGCGGCCACTACGACTCCTGCTGCCACCGCCGCGCCGATCCGCTTCCACCATCGCTCCATGATGGGCCGATACCCCGCTGTTCATTGATCACTAACAGACGGAGCACGTCCACGTCCGTAACCCGCACGGCGAACGGACAGGCCCCTACCAGCGCATGTCGAGGTCGTTGAGGTCTGCCCGCCTCGCATCGGTGAGTTTTTCAGCCCGCCGTCGTGTGTTGGCGATCCACATGCCCAGATCGACCAGGACAGTCCCCTCAGGGGTGGTCTCGCGTCCCGAAGCGGCGGGTCCGGCCGCCTCTACGGGCAGCTCCTCGACGTGTTTCCGTGACACGTTGAGGTGTCCTTCGCGCGCGTGGTACTGCCGAGCCGCGGACATGTTGAGCAACCACTTGTGGTCCTGGGTCCGGCGTACGGGCCGCTCGTCCTCGCTCGCCGGTTCGAGTCCGAGGACGTTCGCCAGCAGCCACGCCTGCGCGGTCGACAGCTGCTCCCACCCGTACCGCTGCGCCTGCATCCAGCGTCCGAGGTCCTCACCCTGGACGACGACGTCACCCGGCCCGCTCGGCAGGCCGCCACCGCCGGCGAGGTGGATCCGTACAAGGCGGAAGGCGCGCTGCCAGGCGAGGTCCCAGGCAGCCGGACACCACTCGGCATCGATCTCTTCCAAGGCCTCGCGGCGCGCGTCGGGAAGCGCCCCGGTCTCCGGGCCGACGGGTTCGCCGGCCGCACGCCGCCCCTCGATCGCGTCGGCCAGCTTCGCGGCGGCGCGTTGGGTCTTGGCCCAGTTCCCGACCGGATACCCGTTCCACACCGCGGTGAGTGGCGGCAGGAAGTGCCCGTGCACCTCGGCCCACTCCCGGGCGGCGGTGAGGCCTTCGTCGAAGGCGAGGTCCCGATGTGACCAGACCATGCCGAGCTCGTCCAACTTCGCTGCCCGGTTGGTGTCGAGGCGTCCGGCCTTGTGGGCGGTGCGCTGGGTCTTGAGCCACACCCCGAGCGGGAACCCGCCCGGCGCCCACTCCGCCGGGGTGACGTAGTCGTACGCCACCTTCAACGACCCGCCCCCGGTCTCTTTCACGTACCGGGCCGCGGCCTCGATCCCACGCCGCCAGTACGCACCCTCCGGCTCCAACACCCGCAACTGAACGAACCGCGCCAACTGCGCCGGATCCCGCGGCGCAGAGAACTTCAACAGCTCCCGCGCCCCACGACTGACCGGATCCGGCACCTCGCCGCCCTCCAGACCCTCGCTGTCATCCTGAAATTCATCCTCGACACCGACGTCCGCACCCTCGTCAACGCTCTCGTCCTCCCAACCCCCCGTGCGTGGGCGGGAGTCGGCGAGTGCTTCGATCACGTCAGCGTCGTGAGCACGCAACGCTTCCAAGATCTTCGCCAGGCCGCTGTAGGCGTCGGAGGTGAGCATTTCGTCGATATTCTCGTCCTCACCGAGAAATACCGGAACGATGAGCGAGGCGACTTTCCCCTGCCCCGGTTTCATGCGCAGAGCCCGCCCGACCATTTGTACGATATCGACCATGGACCCGCGCACGTCACCGAATGCAATGGAGTCCGCGATGGTATCGACGCCTTCACCAAGCACCTTCACCGACGCCAAAACCCGCAACGCCGCGGGCAACAGCACCCGCTCCCCGGCCCGCTCCGCAGGCCGCGCATCGTCGTCTCCGGGGCCGGCCTGGTGCTCGATGACGTCGGAGGCGAACTCTTCCAGCACGGCCTGCCGGTGGGCCGTCGCATGCGCGCCGTGCAGCCACGAGGCCCACACCCGCCGCGGCTCCGGATAGGTGCGCGGGTCGTCCTCCCACAACCGCGCCGCCGCGCCGCGGATGCCTTCGGCCATGGCTTCGGCCTCGACGACACGGGAGTGGAAGGTGAGCAGCTTGCGGACGCTCTCCTGCGCGGCCGCGGTCAGGAACCCGGCCTGTAACGCCGCCAGGCGCGCCCCTCGCACCCGCTCCGTCCCCGACCCGAGCTGGACCCGCTGCCCGTGCTCCGGGTCGCGGATGTCCACGCACACGACCTGATACGGGGCAACCAGACCGCGCCCGATGGCCTCCGAGAGCGTCAGCTTGTACGCGACGGGCCCGAAGATGGGGGAGTCCTCGCTCATACTCGCGACGACCCGCGGCACTGCGGTCCCTTCGGCGGTCTGCCACACCCGCGGCGTCGCCGTCATGTACAACCGCCGAGCAGCAGGAATCCGCTGCTGATCGTGCACAGCCGCCCACGCCTTCAACCCGTCCCCACTCGTGCGGTGGGCTTCGTCGACGACCACCAGGTCGAAAGCCGGCATGCCTGCCGCGTGCGCCTTCGCCAGGACCCCGACCGACGCGTACGTGCCGAACACCGTCACCACATCCAGGTCCTGGGTCCATGCCAGGAGCTCAGCGGCATCCGTCGTGCACGGCACCCCCTGCGAGTCGGCGGCCGGCAGGGAGCAAACTCCGAGCATCGCCCCGGTACGGCCACCGTCACGCCGCCACGCGGCCGCGGTCTGCACGAGCAGACTCAGCGTCGGCACCAGCACCAACACCCGCCGCGCACCGAGCCTGTGGGCGGTGGCGGCCGCGATGAGCGTCTTACCGGAACCGGTGGCCGCGATGCACTGACACCGCAGCCCCGCAGGCGGCAGATGCCCGTCCACGGGCGCCTGAAGGGCCCGCAGGATCCCATCGACCGCCTCCATGATGGGCGTCGTTGGTTTTTCAGCGGTGTGGCGTCATGGGTTTTCAGTGCTGGTTGCGGGGTCTGGGCTGGGGGTTTGGGGGTTGGTGAGTGGTGTCGGGTGTCGTTTTCGCGGTGAAGTCTGCTGTCGCTTTCCGGTGTTGTTGTGGTGTCGCCTTTGTAGGCGGGCGGGGTTTGATCGTGCTGGCGTAGCGCTATGGCCTGCGGGTTGTGGTCGGAACGGCAGCTGATTCAGCCGTTCGTGTGGGGTGGTTCGGCGGGTCGGTATGACGTGCCGACGGCATGGACATTCCCTCGTTCCAGGCGTTCGGAGGGGCCGGGGGTGGGGATGCCGAACGGGATGATGCCGCGGGCTGTGGGGCGCGAAGCGGCAATGGTCCGGCTGATGGCGCTGGATGGCCGTGAGGAGGTAACGACCGCGCACGTCCGTGCTGTTGCGGAGGGACGGTTCACCTCGGTTGCGCGGCCGGGGACGTCGGTCCCGGATGATCTGCGGGCGCGGATGGCGATGTGGGGTGGAAACGTCGCCGCGGTACACCGTGAGTTGAGCGCCGAGGCAGCCGCCGCTGGAGGTACTGCTCCCTCGCTGAGGTCGCTGCAGCGGGCGGTGCGCCAAGAGCTGTCGGCGGGGGAGCGGGCGGGGTTGCGGTCGGGGGAGGCCGCGCGTCGTGGGTTTGATGTCTATGGCAAGCGTCCACCGACTTTCCGGAACGCGTGTTGGGAGGGGGACCACAAGCGGGTCCCGGTCCAGGTCCGCCTCGATGAGCAGACGGTATGTCCATGGGTGACGTGGTTCATCGATGTCGCCACGAAAGCCATCGTGGGCGTGGCTGTTACACCGCATCAGCCGGGCCGGGACGCGGTACTGGCAGCGCTGCGGACGGGCATCAGCCGCACCACTCCGTACGGGCCGTTCGGGGGCCTGCCGGCCCGGGTCCGCGTCGACCGGGGCAAGGAGTTCTTGTGCCGCACCGTGTACCGGGCCCTGGGCGTGTTCGCTGTCGCGGTCGACGACCTCCCGGCCTACACCCCCTACCGGAAGGGAACGATCGAAGGGCTCAACGGTGCAGTTGAGCGGATGCTGTTCGTCTCCATGCCGGGCTACACCCGCCGCGCCCGGGCCGCCGAAGCCTACCAGCCCGAGCGGCCCGAGGACCTCCTGCCCTTCGAGGACTTCGTTGAGGCACTACTCGACTGGGTCTCCTGGTGGAACACCGAGCACCACCCCCGCGGCCTGACCGGCGGCCGCACCCCGCAGCAGGCCTGGGACGCGGACCCGGCACCCATCGAGGTCGTCCCCGAGGAGCATCTGGCGTTCTTCGCGCTGGAGGACGACGGGCGGGTCAGGAAGATCACGACGAACGGGGTGTCCTGGCGGCGCCGCCCCTACATCGCCCCCTGGATGACCGGTCAGGTCGGCACGCCGGTCAGGCTGCGCTACCTGCCGCACTACGACGGCACGGTGGAAGTGTTCGCCGCCACCGGAAACGGCCAGCACCTGGGCACCGCCTACCTTGCCGAGGCTGCCACACGAGCCCAGCAGCGCGCGCTGGCCACGATCCGCACCAGGAAGGCCCAAGCCCTGAGGGCGGACTTGAGGGCAGCGGAGAAACGGCGCCGCCCCCGCTACACCGCCACCACGACGCCGGCCACGCCCGGGCGCCGGCGCACCCAGACCACCGGTGACGCGCAAGCAGAGATCAACCAGGCGCAGACCACCGACCTGGCCGCCCGCGCGCTGCCGGATCTGATCCCGCCCCGTGAGCCGCCTGCGACCTGGGCCCGCCCCCGCAAGCGGCCGCCGTCCTCCGACGCAGGCCTGTCGGCCAAGATGCCTTCCGAGCATGAGGAGTCATGCACGATCACCAGTTCACCCCGGCGGGGACGACTTCCCGCCCCGCAGGAGGATCACTTCATGCGCCTGCCCGGCGCCCAGGTGGTCTCCACTCGCGCCCTGCTGACCGCGCGGGAGAACATCCGCAGCGCGGTCGAGTCCCGCGCGATGATCTGCATCTACGGATCTGCAGGCAACGGCAAATCGTTCGCCGTCAACGCCTGCCTGCGCGAACTCGCGCCCACCCTCACCCGGCGGATCCAGTTCCGCGCCCGCCCCTCCACCCGGGACCTGCGCCACGAGCTGTTCCACGCCCTGGGCCTGCCCGGCCGCCCACCGGCCCATCCGATCGAGTTCGACCGCATGTTCCGCGCGGCCCTGCAGGAACCACGGGTGCTGGTGTGTGACGAGGCGCAGTGGCTGTCGAAGCTGTGTTTCGAGTACCTGCGCTACCTGTGGGACGACACCGAATCCGACCTCACCATCGTCTTCACCGGTGGCAATGGCTGCTTCGAGATGCTGCAGAGCGAGCCCATGCTCGAATCCCGCGTCTACGCCTGGCAGGAGATCACCCGGATGCCCCTGGACGAGATCCTGGACGTGGTCCCGGCCTTCCACCCGCTGTGGGACGACGCGGACCCGGACCTGATCGCCCTGTGCGACGAGGAAGCCGCCCACGGAAACTTCCGCGCCTGGGCCAAGATCACCCGCCACCTCACCACCGGCCTGCGCGAAAGCGGCCGCACCCGCATCGACGAAGAACTCCTCCGCTGGGCCTACAGCAAACTCCGCACCCGCCAGGCCGCCTGACCATGCTCACCTGCCCCCACCCGCCCCCGATCACCCTCGTCATGGACCCGCACGACGACGTCACCCACACCCGCGCGGCTCTCGCCGCCCACGATCCCGCCCACGGCCGCATCACCGTCCACCCCACCCCCGGCACCAACTCCACCCTCGCGCTCGCCTACGACATCCTCGCCGCCCTCGGCAAACCCGTTCCCCTGACCGGCTACCGCACCCTGGACACCCAGCCGGCCTGGACGCTGTGCGCCGCGTGGATCCTCGCTCTGCCCATCACCTCCCTGACCGTCCTGCGCACCCATCTCCTGAGCCCCCGCGCCCTCACCGAACTCCTCACCCTGCGCACCCGAACCGGCCTGCACCTCGCCATGGTCTGCCACAAACACCACAGCACCGCCCTGGAACGGACCCTGCGACACACAGACCACTTCCTGGCAGACGCCGAGGCGACCCTCTCCCTGCGAAAGGACAACGACACCGAAGAACCCCCCGCCACCCCAGCCCACCCCTCGCAGCACTGGATCAACCTGCCATCCCTCACCCCCCTGAACTGCGCCTACACCAGCAACCACTGCGCCTGCCGGGCACCGGCACCCCACGTATCCCGCCACGATCAAAGGCGCATCACCCAACGCCTGCACGCCGCAACCGCACATCCCCACCTCGCAGCCAAACTGGCCACCGCCTGCTTCGCGGCCGCCACAATGCCCCAACTCAGCGGTGTCCGCATTGCCGACATCGCCATAGACGGCACCACCCTGACCCTTCACGACCGAACCCAGCCCTACGACCCCTACGTGACCCACCGCGTTCCGCACTGGGCCCAGGTCTTCCTGCGCGCTGCGGCATACACCCACTACCTCACCACAGCACGAAGAAGCGACTTCCTGTTCACCGACCCGCTCGGCTGCACCTCGCTGCCGCCTCTCACCGACTTCGCCGAGGACTGCCGCCTGCGCCCGCCTCAGCCCCCGCCCGCCAAACGCCGCAAGAACGCACGCCCCACGCCGCCGCCACCGACCGTGTGGCCGAGGTGTACGCCAACCCCACCGGCTGATGCTCGGCGTTGGTTCTTCAGCGGGTCGGCATCAGGTCTGCAGTGAGGGTCCGGCCGGTGTCCCGCCCTACCGAATCGCGTACGGCCCGACGCCCGCGAACCACGGGCCGGGCATCACCAGCGCATGCCGAGTTGGTCGAGTGCCGTGCGTCGCTCTGGGGACAGCCGGTCGGCGCGTCTGCGGGTGTTGGCGGTCCACATGCCCAGGTCGAGACTCCGGGCCGCTCCGAGGTTTCCTTGCCAGCGTCAACCGCATCCAGCAGCGGGAGCGGGAACAACTCGCCAAGGGCGAGACCTACAAGATCCGAGTCCACGTCTCCCTCGTGACAGCCCGGAATGCGCCGGCGCATGAACGCGCGGTCCGCAGTCTGAAAGAGTGGGGCCTGATGGTCTTTCTCGGCGGCATAGAGAAGAGTGCGATCATGGGCGTCCTCAAGCCACACATCTTCTTCGATGATCAGGTCGGGCACCTCGCCAGCACTTCGGGTAGTACGCCCAGCGTGCACGTCCCCTTCGGCAAGATCAACGAATGATCCCGCCGGGGGCGTACGCGCCGTTCTCCCAATGACGACCACTGACGTCGCCAGGGCCGTAGAAGCTCCCCGGTCGAGTACCCCCAGCGCCTGGCGCTGGCCGTAACCGCCATGCCTCACGGCTCGGGCTCCGTCGCAAGTAATGCCGCCTGCCCATATGTGCGTTGGTGCGCGATGGTTCTGGGGCGGCGACGAACGTGCGCGGTGGTCTACTGGGGGATTTGTGGTCCGCTGCGCCGTGGCTGACCCCGCAACGTGGCCCGCTACCTCGTGCAGCGCCTCAACTGGCAGGGCCGCGGCACCTGCGTCGAGTTCCACCCCCTCAACCAGTCCCAGGTCGGGCGCCCCCTCCAGCGTGACGTCTCCTTCCGCACCCTGAACGTGCGGCACTGGGACCGGATGGTCGAAGCGTGGGCAGCCGGCGACGGCCGGGCGATGGACAGGGTCTGGTTCGACGACATCACCGCCGACCTCGGCTCCTACGAGTACGTCATGAACATCGGCTTCGCCGCCTGAGCCCTGGACATGACCGTCACGGAGCAGTGATCACGTCCTGTGGGACAGTGACGACGGATCGGACTGAATTGCGCTCTTGCGACGGTCAATCAGCGCCAAGAGACCGGCTCTTCGAGCATGCGATTCATCGCCCCTGGCCCGAATCCAGGGATCCTCTCCAGGAGAGACACACGGCGGTGAAGAACTTTGTGAGTCAGAGCACGAACGTCTTGTTCTGACCGCGACCCTGGCCGGTGCGGCCGTTTACTTCAAAACGGTCGCCCAGCCCGTCAGCCGGCTATGACGCTGATCTCTATGAGTTCCCATTCATGGCGTGTGCTGCTGTCCCCGATTACCAGCTGGAGGGCGGCCTGGGCCGTCTACCGCAGCAGGCGCGGCATCTCCTTCGACGCCGCCTGGCGTCAGGCACGCCTGGCCAGACACCCGGACGAGCTGGTCTACCGGCAGTGGGGGCACATGGCGCCAGACTTACCTGCCCGGCCCACGGGAGTGGAACAGGAGAAAGGGAAAGGGGGCGAATCGCGCCCGCCCCACGCCGGCTGACCCCCGAGGGAATAACCCGCGGGTGAGAAAGAAGGGACAGATGAAACGTGTGTGACTGACGAGATGAACCACCTTTCGGTCATCTTTTCCGACAGCCGATCTCGGCCGCGTCGGGCAGGTGAGAATTTCAAGCATTGCCGAAACCGGCCGTACACCAGGGGGAGTTCATGACAGACCTCGGCGCCTTGTCCGCCATGCTCGGCGCAGGACTGCCGGCCACCTTCACGTTCCTCTACCAGCGCCTGGACAACCTGCTCAACCGGCGCGCAGCACCCGAAACGGAGCTGGACGGCCACGAGGTGCTGCGCGGCGAACTGAGCCTGCCGCTCACCGCCGACGAGACCGAGCTCACCAACCGGCTCGGCGACCTGGACCGACTGCGCGACCTGCTGCACGTCTACCGGCGGCACCCGCAGACAGTGGACATCACCGACACCGGACTGCTGCGCCTGCTGGGCGAACTGCGAGGCAATCTCGAAGAGATCTACGGACAACGCCTGACGTTCGCGGGCGAGGAAGACCGGGAGCCCTCGGGGAGCTACGCACATCAGAAGAGCCAGACCGTGCGCGGCAAGATGACCGGGATCGACACCGACACCGCAGACGGCAATCTGCAATCCATCCAGGACTTCACCACGGTCGAGAAGACCGGCGACGTCGTCGGGATCCGAATCCGCGGCGGGAGGAACACGCCCGGTTCCTTTCGCTGATCTGCCACGCCCCATTCCCGGCCGGCCCCGAGGAGAGTCCTTCGCGATGTCCAAACCCTCATCCGACCAGCACCAACCGCCCGCCGCCGACGACCACCTCGCAGGTCCACGGAGCGCCGACCCCGCGGCCCCGGGCACCTCCAACGGCACGCCGCTGGCCACTGCATCTTCGGCCGCCCCTACCGGACCGGCGGGTTTCCCGGACGAGGCCGCCTTCCACCCTGACGCAGGCCCCCCACGCGCCGAGTCCTACGCCGCATGGCGCTCGCTTCAGCGCATCGGCACCAACAACGGGCTCGCGATCGGCACGCTCATCCAGCAGAGCATTAACAGGCTGCGCGGCATCCCGCTCACGAGGAAAGAGATCGACGACTGTCTGCGCACCTATGTCGGGCACCTCGACGACGAGACCGCGATCACAAAGATCCTCGATGATCGGCGGATCGTCGTCCTGACCGGCGGGGACGGCAGCGGCCGCTTCACCACCGCACTGCAGATGCTGCGGCCCCGGGTGGGAGACACCATCCGCCAGGTCAGCCGAGAACCCGGTGCCCCTTTCGACGTCGCCGGACTGACCGAGGAGCGCACGGGCTGGATCCTGGACATGCGGGCCGAAATGCCGCACACAGGCTTCGGCCGTGAACTCAAACACAACAGCGACGAGTTGCCCGAGGGAGCGTTCCTGGTCGTGCTGATGAGCGTGACCGCCTGGACCAGGTGCGGCCAGAACACAGAAGGCCTGGCGCACGAGATCACCGGACCACCTCCCGCGGAGATCCTGGCCAAGCTCCTCGAATCCGCACCGCTCCTCGTCGACCACGGCACATGGACCGATCACCCCGCCATCACCGGAGGGATCAAGAACCTGCTGCCGGGACAGGTCGCCGCCTGGGCCGGTGCCATCGTCGCCACCGAGGAGGTCGAGCGCGACGCGGGCCGACTCACCGAAGCAACTGCACACGACCGCAAATACATTGACCGACTCGCAGGTGGCATCGTCAAAGCGGCAGAGAACTGGCGCGGCACGCTCCTGGCCTGGCACAACAAGCACCAAAACAGTGACTACCGCAACTTCCTGCTGGCGGCCGCAGTCCTGGAAGGAGCGACCTCGCAGAGCGTCTACGAGGCCTCCGCCAGCCTGGCCGACGACTTCGACGAGGACCCCGCCCCGCGCCCCGGCCAAAAGGGCCTGGGCGTCATCGCGCTGGCCGACGCCGCCGACGCCGATCTGCTGCCGGACGGCACAATCCGCTTTCGGCACCACAACAAGGCCGAAGCGGTCGTCGACTACTTCCTCGACGACCGCCCCCACCTGCTCAAGCAGTTCACCACCTGGACCGCCGCCCAAGTCGGCAGTCTCGAGGCCGCCCAGGCCGCCCGCCTCCTCGCACAGCGGGTCAGCCACTGGACCGTGCGCTACACCGCCCGGCACCGCACCGTGCGGCTGTTGAAAGAACTCGGCGAGCAGTGGTCCTCCACGCAGCAGCAGGCAGCCTGCGACATGCTCGTGCTGGCCGCCCTCGACGAGCACGCCGGAACCCTCGTGCGCAACGCCCTGCGCAGATGGGCCCGAGGCGAAGCCGGAACGCTCAGCGACCCCTTCATCATCGTGCTCGTACAAGCCTGCCGCCGTCTGATCGACGTCCACCCCACCAGCATGCTCAGCCGCCTCACCGAACTGGCCTCCTCCACCATCACCGCCGACGGTGCCCGCAGCGACGAAGTCACCGAAACCATCAGCCAGACACTGAACACCCTGTGGGACCAGGACGGCCAACGCCGTGCCATCCGCAGGCAGCTCAACCAGTGGGCAGACGCCACGAACCGGTCTCAGCAGCAAGCCGCGCGCGACACCTTCACCCACCTCGCTCAACGCCGCGGCCCCACCGGCCCCTCCCTCCTGACCGACACGGACCGTGACCTCACCTGGCTCGCCGGCATGTGGCGCAACGGCCTGCCCACGCACGGCGAACCGCCGCACAGCGTGATCGAGGCCTTCGGCCACTGGATGCAGGCCGCCCTGGAACACCCTTCCCTGACCGACACCATCGAGCAGATCTTCCGCCAAGCCGTGCACGCGAACCACGACCCCTACTACAGCGGCAGCCGCCTCGTCGCCATGCAAAAGCTTCTCTTCAGCTGGGCCCCCACACCGGCGCCCACACACCAGGTCGGAGAAGCACTGCACCTGCGCGACCGCTACCTCGAAGCCCTGCAGAAGCAGGATCCCGCCGCGCCGCCGGAGCCCCATGCGCCGCAGAGCTAATCCTGCCGGCTGGCCAACACCGCGCACCGGCTCTCTCACCCCCACCGGCCACCCGCTGCCGAGCAGCACGCCCGGCTACCGCTTCGACGCCCACCTCGAGGGGCGCTGGGAGGAAACACCCAGCGCCCGCCCCCACCACAACCCCGGCCAGGCGGCCCTGCACCACGTCCTGACCCTCGCCCGCCCCGTCACCGGCGTCTATCCGCTCACCGACGTCCTCGCCGCACAGGCCCACCTCAACACCGTGCTGGGGACCGCCCACGACCTCGCGGACACTCCCGTTCGCCTCCTGTGGGCCGACGTCCGGCTCACCGTGAACGAGCCGGACCGTGCCGCAGCCACCGCACTGCAACGACGTCAATACGACGAGGCCCTGCACGCACAGGCCCAGCGCCAACGTCTGCAGGCGGCACGGGAACTCCACGAACAGCTCGTCACCACACCGACGCTGGCCTTGGCCTACTGGCTCACCCAACACCCCGACTCCGCCAAGGACAGCATCCACACCCTCGAGGAGCTCACCCGCCAGATCACGGCCTACGCCCCGGACAACGCCTGGGTCCAGGTCGCACACGTCCTGCAGAGCTTCGTGCACGACCTCGCGGCCGACCAGCGCGAGAACCTCGTGCGAAGCCTCGCCCAGATCGTCCTGCGCTACGATCAGCCCGATCTGGCCCAGCAGTTGCAGCACACCGCAGCCGGTCTCGCGACCACGAACGGCCAGGGGCCGGCTCCCCGTGCGCCGTGAGCTCAGGGCTCCGCGAGGGAGGGCGTGCGGGGGCATGTGCCGACCTCGTGGCAGCGGCCCGACTCGGCACCGGGCCGACCGGACCGGCGCAGCCATCCCGGCTGAGCCCGTCAGGGCGGGTACGCCGGTTGGTGAGGGTCCCGGATCCGTCCGTGGCGGCCCGGAAGAGGCAGGCCATACCCGGGGTTCGGACTTCGAGGGGCGCTCGGCATCCGCCGGGTGACCTTCTCGTGGATCCGCCCCACGGCAGCGAAGGCCGGCCAGGTGCGGCGTGCTGCGGGGGCGGATGCCTGGGACACCCACGGGGCGTGCAGGACGCCGCGGCTGCGTCACCGCCCGGACCGCTGAGACGGGCCTCCGGCGGGAAGGGCGGGCGCAACTCGTGTGATCTGCTCGAGTGCCAGAGGCGCCGCCCATCGAGTCAACCCTCATGCGCAGCTTGAGTGATTCCTCGGCGAGGACGTGGCAGAGCCGCTTCGCGCCGTAGCGGCGCTGCAGGTCGGCGACGCACTGGAAGCGGTTCACCAGCGCGTCTCCCCGGCGAAATATTTGGCCGCCTTTCGCAGGATCTCGCGTTCCTCCTCCAGCTCGCGGATCGTCTTCCGCAAGGCCGCGTTCTCCGCCTCCAGCGGTTGTGGCGGCTGGGCCGCCTCCGGCGTCCTCGTGGACGGCTTGCTCCAGCAGTCCTCACCCAGTTCCGCAAGATCACCCTCACCGACCTGGTCAACCGCAAAGCCATCACTATCCGCCAACTCCAGCTCCGCGACGCCCAACCCGCCCACCCCGCAGCCCGCGAGGCGCTCACCCGATGGACGGACACCAGCCCCCTGCGCCGCGCGGTAGCAGCGGCGCTCGCCCACCTCGAAGCCACCCACGCCCCCGACTCGATCTACCTGCACGGAGAGGCCGTCACCGGCAGCCGCTACACCGACACGACATGGCAGACCTGCATCGGACTCGGCTGGCGCCACTACACGGGCATCGCCCGTCGCCTGCGGGAGGGCACTGACTGGTACGAGATCGTCCGCCCCACACGGGCCCAGCGCCTGCACACCCTCCACATCACGGCCCAGGACCGCTCCGCACTGCCCCAGTGGTGACCCCGCCCGGCAGCGCCGATGTGCTGCCGGGCAGCCAGCTGGGCGTGGGAATTCAGACACTGAAACCCCGCGGGAGGACTGTGACGGGCGAGGGTCCTTGGGCGTGTCACGCACCCGGCGGGCACACGGTGGTGTATGTAGATCCGAAGCCCCGCGGCTGCAGGCGCCGGGCGGGGAGCATGGGATCGGGGGTGGATCGTGGCAAACGGGGCTTTCGAGGAATTGCAGGCTGGCGGCGAGCTCGGGCCAGCCACGTTTGAGCTGTTGCTGCGGCTGGTCCACCAGGTGCGCCGAGCCTCCGGTTTTCCGCCCCCGGAAGGGCACACGGCCTGGAACGACGACGCGGCCTACGAGGTGATCGGTGCGATGTTGTCCCAAGAGGGCGCGGGGCGACGGTTCGTGACTATCTGCTTTGTCCAGGCCGCTGACGAGGCATCCCTGGAGCGATTGTTCCTCGCCTCCATCAAGAACTTCCTCATCGATGAAGCGAAGAAGACGCCGCGGGGAAAGCTCCGCCGCCGCATCGCCCGCTTGATGAACGAGGACACGGCCTATCGAAAGAGCAGCGGTTCACCGCCGCGCTGGGCGCTGGGCCATCACACCGAAGGAGCCGTGTGGCAGGGAGATCTCGACGATCTCATCGCACAGGCGGCACGCGTGACGGGCGTCGGGATCACCCGCTGGAACCACTCCGGCCCCACTCCGAAGCAGACAGTAGATGCCCTCAAGACCATTCTCCAGCACGTGCTCCAGTACGCTCAGGGAGCGGTTCGGGAGGAAGACCTCGCCAAGGTCCTCGAGACTCGGTTCGAACTCCTGGCACCGGCCCGCTTCACCGGGCTGTACGCCGATGAAGGGACCGTCTCCGAACTCGTCGACCAGCATGCAGCTATCACCGCACCGGACCCCACGGGCGTCGGCGGAGTGGCCGAGGACATCTGGCAGCGCCTCTCACTCAACGAACGCCGACTGCTTCCCTACCTCGACGAGGACGCCCATCATGCGGCGCAGCTGCTGGAGATCCGGCAAACCCATGCTGCTGCCGTCCTGGCGAACCTCAAGGAAACCCTCCGCACTGCCCTATCCGCGAACAGTGACCCCCACGCGGTCATGGCCGCCCTGCTGCTGCGCTGCGACGATGCTCCTTCGTGAGCAGCCCCAGTTACGTCGTCTGGATCCAGTGAGAAGAGAATGCGCTGATGGACCGCAGCCGAGGAGACGGGGGAGACGGTATGAGCTCTGTCCACGCCACTGCCTACCAACGGCTGGTGGCCGCCGCGGCGGGACTGAAAGTGCCCGACGCCGTCCGCCAGGTGGCCACCGCACCACCCCAGGACCCGCAACCGGGCCAGATCTGGCGCGCAGTATGGGAAGACACCATCCAGCTGCTGCTGATCACGGCAGCGAGTGACGACGACACCCTGCGCGCCGTGACGGCTTCCTTCGAACGGTATGCCGATGCCGACACCCTGCTCCTGCCCGCTCAGGCGACCACCCTGGAACAGCCGCTCGCCCTGTGGTGGGGCCTGGAGACCACTGTGCCGTGGTGTGTGCTGGACCGGCAGGTCAGCGAGCTGACCAGCCGCCCCGACAACCTCACCGCCCATACGCTCGCCAACACAGTGACCGGCGCCCAGTGGGGGAACCGTATCGTCTTGTCCGCAGCGGCAGATGAATACCGTGCCGTTCTCACCGGCCACCTTGAGGTCCTCGGCTCCGCGCGGTGGGCTCCGCAAGGAGCGGGTGGTCTCGCCGAGCTCCTCGGTGAGCATGGAATCACCGTCAAGCAGCTCGCGGCCGAACTGAAACTGCCGCCCCCTCTGGCACTGGACGTGTGGCGGGGCCAGCAGCCCCTCACCGCCGATCAAGCCGCCGCGCTCGCCGCGCTCCTCGGCCAGCCCGCCGCCCGCTTCCTCGACGCCAACCCCGCCCTGCCACCCGCCGTCGTCCACGAACTCAACCGACCCCTGCGACGCAGCCAGGTCAAGAAGCTCGCCGCCCAGCACGACGAGACCGAACACGCCGCCCGTCTGCGCGCCGCCTATGGCGTCTACACACTCGCAGCACGCGACGACAACCGCACCCAGCCGAACTGGACCGCACGCACCGACCGCTACTTCGAACTGCGCCTGGACGACTAGAGGAGAGGGGCTACCCCGAGTGGTCAACTACGTGCTCGCTAGCGCCGCCCGCGCCCAGGCTGCCGCCATGATCACAGAACTCGAAACGGCCCGCCCCGGCGCCGTCGAGCTCCTGGCACAAGACACCCTCGCAGAACTGCGGACCTGGCCCGAACTCACCGTCAAAGACGTCCCCGAGAACGAGGCAGCCCAAGGCTGCAGTGTTGCCGGCGCGTACGACTCCGGCCCCCCACCCCGCCTGTCCGTCGCCACCTCCAACAGCCACGCACGGCGCGACTTCACCGCCCTGCACGAACTCGGCCACCACCTGCAGAAGAACAGCTTCGACCTCATGGAGCCCTTCAGTAGGGAAGCCGACCGCGGCGTCCTTCTCGAAGATGCCGCCTGCGACGCCTTCGCCGCCCAGATCCTGCTTCCCGCACACCTCGTCGACCAGCACCTGGACGCCAAAGGGCCCACCGCCGCAGCGATCACCGAACTGTGGCAGGCGAGCAACGCCTCCCGCATGGCCGTCTGCGTGCGAGCGGCCCAGCGCCTCCCCGCGCCAGGGCACATCCTCCTCATCGACACCACAGGACACCTCGCCTTCGCCGCATCCCACGGCCTCCCGCCCCTGCGACGCGGCAGCTTCCAAGGCGACACAGCCGTCATCGACCGCGCACTTACCGGCCCCGGCCACGCACAGGGGCTGACCCAGGTCCGCTACCGCGACGACATCCTCGGACGGGAACTGCACACCGACACCGCGCCCATGGACGGCTACCTCGTCGCCGTCCTCGTCACCGACTCCGCCCCCTGGCGCGCCTTCACCCGGCCCACCCGCGACACCGGCCCTAACGCACGCGACTACATCTGCGCGAACTGCGACGAGGAGTACCGCTCCTTCGAGCCCGCCTGCGCAAGCTGCCGGGTCCCTCCGTGCCCCGAATGCGGCAGCTGCGCCTGCTCACCTCGCGTCACTGATCGCCTCTGCACAGGCTGCTTCATCCGGCACCCGCCCGCGATGTTCCGCGCAGGCAGCGACCGCTGTCTCGACTGCGATTGACGCTTCACCACCCCCTCTGTACCACGCTCACCGCTACCCGCGAGTTACGTCGTCTGTACCAGGCGAAGCACCCCACTCAGGGGGGCTCACGGAACCCGGGCGCCGGCCGCGGGCGCCGTCGGTACCTCGCCGGCAGGAACAGAACGATGGCTATCCAGATCACCGCAGTGCGCCTGTCGCCCGGCGGCACCGCACACCAACACATCACCCACCTGTGGTGGACCAACCAGACGTCCGGCAAGACCGGCGAAAGCACCCGGGCGCAGGTCGTCGACTGGATCGAGAACCAGTCCGGCAAGGCATACACCAGCGACCGAAACGGACACCGCACGGAAGTCGCCGTGGTGACGCCCGCCCGAGGTGAGAAGCACCTGCGGACCCACGCCGATGGCGTGTGGACCAACAACCTCCTTGCCCTTCCCCGGCGCTAATTCGCCACAGCTCCATGGCTGTCCGGCGCGCCACTCCCTTGCGGCGGCCCGCCGGACGCTCGCCCGCCCGGGCACCTCCGGGCAGACACACGACTCTTCCCTTAGGAGAACTCATGCCTCAGGACAACCATGGCCCCGCGCCCGTCACGATCATCGTCAATGCCCGCCCCCACACCTGGGAGGCGAAGGACATCACCTACGAGCAGGTCGTCGGCCTCGCCTACCCCGGCCAGCAACCCAACGACCAGGACACCTACACCGTCCGCTACAGCCGCGGCCACGACGGCCACGGAGCGGGCAGCCTCACCGCAGGCCACGACGTCCGAGTGAAGAAGGGGATGGTCTTCGATGTCTACCGCACTTCTCGATCGTGACCCCGACCTCTCCCGCCTCCTCGACGACGGCTACGACGTCACCCTCGTCGCCGGCCACATCATCGTCCGGATCCCGTACGTCACCGAGAACCGCACCGTCGAGCACGGCTTCCTCGCCCACCCGGCCACTGTCGCCGGAGACCGCCTCGTCTCCGGCACCGACCACCGCATCTGGTTCGGCGGCTCCACTCCCTGCGACGAGCACGGCCGCCCCTTGACTCTCACCAATCCGGAAACACGGGCGATCACCGAGGACATGCAGGCGAACTTCATGCTGTCCAGCAAGCCCCCGGACGGCTACCCCGACCAGTACACGAAGATCACCGCATACGTGCGGATCGTCACCGACCACGCCCGCGCCCTCGATTCCTCGGCAACGCCCACCCCCGGCGCCGCGTGGCAGGAGCTTGACGACGACAGCCCCTTCGCCTACCGCGACACCGCCACCTCCCGCGCCGGCATCACGGCCATCAATCGACGCTTCCGAGGACAGCGCATCGCGATCATCGGTCTCGGCGGCAGCGGAAGCTACATCCTCGACCAGGTCGCCAAGACCGAGGTCGACTCCATCCTCCTCATCGACGGCGACACCTTCGACAACCACAACGCCTTCCGCGCGCCCGGCGCCCCCACCCTCGACACGCTCCGCGAACGCCCCTACAAGGCCGCCTACTTCGCCTCGGTCTATGCCAACATGCACCGCGGCGTGACCAGCTGCGCGCAGTACCTCGACGAGGACAACCTCGATCTCCTCGAAGAGGCGACGTTCGTCTTCCTTGCCTCCGACGACGCCGCCGGCAAGCCGTCCATCATCAACTGGCTCGAAGCCCGCGACGTGCCGTTCATCGACGTCGGCATGGGAATCGAAGAGATCGACGGCCACCTCAGTGGTCTTCTCCGCGTCACCACCAGTCTTCCCGGCCGCCGCGACGACGCCCGTCGGCGAATTCCCCGGCCCGCACCGGAACGTGACGCCTACGCAAGCAACATTCAGACCGCGGACCTCAACGCGCTCAACGCCGTCCTGGCCGCCATCCGCTGGAAGCGCATCCTCGGCATCTATGCCGACGCCACCGACGAGAGCCACACCACGTACTCACTGAACCCTTTTCATCCTGCTGCTGAGCTGGCCTGATGCAGGACTACGACGGCGTGGACGGTGGCGGTGATGCGGGTGGTCGAGCATCGGAGTTTGCGCAGGAGTCGCCAGGTTTTGAGGGTAGCCATGGCTCGTTCGACGAGGGCCCGGATCTTGGCTTGAGAGCGGTTCACAGCCTGTTGACCTGCTGAGAGTGTGCTCCACCGGCCGCGAAAGGGAACCCGAATCGTTCCCTGGGCTCCCTGGTAGCCCTTGTCAGCCCAGCAGGTGATGCCTGCCTGATCGAGAGCGTTGACGATGCCGTGTTCACGGGCCGCGCGCACATCGTGGACTGCGCCAGGTAATGCCGGCGAAGCCCACAGCAGTTCACCGAACGGACCCGCGATGACCTGCACGTTTATGCCGTGCTTGTGGTGCTTCCCCGAGTAGAACGGGCGGTCGGCGGCGATCCGGTCGATGGCCAAGAGTGTCCCGTCGAGCAGCACGTACGCCTTCATCGACGCCGCCCGGACTGCCTGCGCGAGCGTCGGTGCGAGTGTGGCCAGCAGGTCGACGGCCTCGGTCACGTAGCGGTAGACCGTACTCGTCCCGACCCGGAATCCCGCCGCGAGCTGGGCATACGTTGTTGCGTTCCGAAGGTGCG
>NZ_JAAGMG010000304.1 GCF_010548525.1 Streptomyces sp. SID14478 | reverse complement strand
GCCGCCGGTACGGACGCGGCGTCGAGGCGGCGGGCGCGGGCCAGCGTCAGGTGCGGGCGCAGCGGCCGCTGCGGAGCGGCGATGCCGCACCGCGTGACGCGTGCCCGTACCTCGTCGGCCAGTAGGTGCAGAGCATCGAGTTCGCCCTCGACACCGCTCCACAGGACCCGCTCGTCGAAGTGGCCGCCACCGGTCAGCGCCAGCTCGGGAGAGGGCCGGCGGGCCGCCAGGTCCGCGAGCGGCTCCCGCAGTCGCTCGACGGCCGCTACCGGGAGCTCGCCCAGGAACGCCAGGGTGAGGTGCCAGTCCTCGATGCGGTTCCACCGCAGGCCGGGGTGGGCCGCGTAGGCCGGGCGCAGCGCCTGTGCCAGTTCGTCCTTCGCGTCGTCGGGCGGGGCGAGGGCGATGAAGGCGCGCAGCGTGGCGGGCCGGGGTGGTTCGGTCACGTTCCCTTCGTACCGCATCCCCGCCCCGGGGCCGCGCTCGCCCCTCACGCGGCCACGGCGCCTCCCAGGGCCTGGGCGATGCCCGCGTCCAGATCGGTTCCGTGACCGGCGCGGAAGGCGTGGTCGTACGCGGCTTCGCCGAGCGCCGCGCGGGTGCGGCCGACACAGTCCTCGTGGGCCGCCACCCAGGTGGGGATGCCGACCTGGGGCCGCCCGAGGGTGTCCCACAACTGGTGGGCGAGGCCGAGCAGGTGCGCGGCCCGCTCGGCCTCGCCGCCGGCGATCGCGCACTGGGCGAGCGCCTCCAGGCACATGCCCGAACCGAAGCTGTCGTGCATCCGGTGCTTGACCGTCAGCGACGCACGGGCGGACTGCTCCGCGGACTCGATGCGGCCCAGGGCCAGTTCGGCCTGGGCGCGGATCGAGTCGCCCCAGGCCCGCATCCAGTGCTCGCCCGCCGCGTCGCACACCCGCCGCATCTCGTCCAGGCCGACCAGGGCCTCCTCCGGCATCCCCATCGCGATCCGCGCGTGACTGCCGACGGACAGGGACCCCATGCCGGGCACGCTGAGCATGGCCTCGGGCGACTTGCTGTGCCGGGCGTGCAGCTCGTCGGTCACCTGCAGCAGCGTGACGGCGTCGCCGCGCAGCGCCGCCGCCACCGCGGCCACGGACTTCGCGAGGCTGTCCTCCTCCTCGCCGAACCGCGCCGCGAGGGCCGTGCACTCGGCGGAGCAGATCTCCAGCGCGGGCAGGTCACCCAGTTCGGTGAGTACCAGGCCCTGCGCGTACAGGGCCTTGAGCCGCAGCGGGCTGGGGCCGGTGAACGCCGCCAGGGCGCGGTCGAGATAGTGCTTGCCCTCCCGGGCGAGCCCGCACGCGTACCAGAGGAACCACAGGTCCCCGGCCATGCCGAGCCCGATGCGGCTGTCGGCGGACCCCAGGCAGGACTCCAGCGCGAGCCGGAGGTTGTCCAGCTCGGCGTGCATCCGCTCGTACCAGAAGTACTGGTCGGGCCCCATCCACGCGACGTCGCCGTCCCGGGCGAGGCGCAGGTACCAGGTGCGGTGACGGCGGCGGAACTCGCGCCCCTCGCCCAGGCTCCGCAGCCAGCCCTCGCCGTACTCGCGGATGGTGTCCAGCATCCGGTACCGCTCGCCGGCCGCCGTGGGCTCCCACGTGATGATCGACTTCTCCGCGAGCCCGGCCAGCAGCTGGGGAATCTCCTTCTGGTCCAGGCGGTCGTCGCCGCAGACCTGCAGGGCGCCCTCCAGGTCGAAGCTCCCCACGAACACCGACAGGCGCGCCCACAGCAGCCGCTCGGCCGGGGTGCACAACTGGTGGCTCCAGCCGATCGCGGTGCGCAGCGCCTGGTGCCACAGCGGGTCCGTCCGGCCGATGACGCCGTCGCTCTCGCCGAGCACGTCGAACCGGTCGGCCGTCCGGTCCGACATCCGGTCGGTCAGCTCGGTGGGCGACAGGTCCCGCAGCCGGGCCGCGGCCAGCTCGATCGCCAGCGGCAGGCCCTCCAACTGGCGGCACAGGCGCTCCAGTTCGGGCCGCCCCTCCTCGGTCACCGTGAACCCCGGTACCGCCACTGCCGCCCGGTCGGCCAGCAGCACCATGGCGTCGCTCTCCGCCGCCCGGCCGGGACCGGGCACCGACAGCGGCTCCACCGTCAGCACCTCCTCCGCCGCGAGGCCCAGCGGGCGCCGGCTGGTGACGAGGATCCGCAGCTCCGGCGCGGCGCCGAGCAACCGCTCCACCACCGGCCGGAGTTCCTGCGTGAGGTGTTCACAGGTGTCGAGGACCAGCAGGGCGCTGCGCCGGGCGAGATAGTGCGCGAGGGCGTCGATCACCGGCTCGGCCGTCTGGTGGGACATGGGCAGCGCCTCGGCGATGGCGTGCGGCAACAGCTCGCCGTCGCGCAGGCCCGACAGTCTGACCCACCACGCCCCGTCCCGGAATCCCGGCTGCATCCGCGACGCGACGCCCAGCGCCACCCGGGTCTTGCCGACGCCGCCGACCCCGGCGAGCGTCACCAGCCGGTGCGGTCCGAGCGCCTGCTCGATCTGCGCCAACTCGGCGCGGCGTCCCACCAGTTCACCGGTGGCGCGGGGCAGCTCGCCCGCCCGCCACTCCCGTTGCTTGTCCGTCGCCATCGTCCCACTCCCGCCCGAAGCCCTGTGCAGTGTCAGTGCTATCAACTCGGCGGGCGCCGGGGGAGAGTTATGGCGGTATCCGCGGCACCGAAGTGCGGGGCCGGGTCCCCGTGAGCGCACCGTAGGGTGCCGGTATGGAACAGATTGCGCTCCGTCGGGCCGTCGACGAGGAGTTCGCCATGACCGGGGCTCAGACGCCGCCCTGGCCCGATCCGCACCGCGACGCCCCGGTGACGGACGAGGAGTACTCGCGCTGCCTCGACCCGGGCAAGTACCGCATCCTCGCCGCCCGCGTCGAGGCGTGGACACGGGTCCTGACCCGGTTCGGCCTCGCCCGGGCGGAGCCGGTCGACGACCCGAAGGCCGTCTGGCGGAGCGATCCCGGCGTGCCCGTCACCGAGGCCGTGCGGCTGAGCCCGGTGCGTGGCGGCGCCGTCCCCCTCGTCGTCGGGTTCTCCGCCATCGACCAGGTCCCCAGGACGATCACCGTCCTGGGGGCGGGTGCCCCGGCCGTGGCCCTGGAGCGGCTCCCGGACTGCGGGTGCGACGCCTGCGACGACGGCTCGGCGAACCTGCTGGAGATGGTGGACGACGCCGTACTGGCCGTCGTCCAGGGTTCGTTCACCCACGTCGACGCCGGTCGGGGCCGGAGGATCGTCGCCCTGGGGGACGACTGGTCGGCCACGGACTGGGACGGCTCCCTGCCGCCGGTCGCGGAGGCGCTCGCCGCGGCGCGGGCCGACCGCTCCCCGTACGAGGTCGTGCGGGGTACGGCCTGGGACGACACCGGCGGGTGACGCCCCGCCCTCACCGGGCGGGCAGCTCCGGCAGCTCCGTCTCGTACACCCACGCCCCGAACAGCTCGTCCAGCGGCCCCTGGGCGAACCGCTCCACATGCGTGGCGAACATCTCCGTGGTGACCACGCCGTGCCGGTGGGTGTGCGTCCAGTCGCGCAGCATCCGGAAGAACGCGACGTCCCCGAGCGCGCAGCGCACGGCGTGCACCGCGAGGCCCCCGCGGTCGTAGAGCCGGTCGTCGAACATGTTCTTGCGGCCCGGGTCGGCCAGCGTCAGGTCCTCGGCCAGGCCGGCGAGCCTGCGGTGGGCCGTGGCGGCGAGGGACTGGGCGCTGCGCCCGCCCGCGTGCTCGGACCAGAGCCACTCCGCGTACTTGGCGAAGCCCTCGTTGAGCCAGATGTGGCGCCAGTCGGCGACGGTGACGCTGTTGCCGAACCACTGGTGCGCCAGTTCGTGCGCGACGAGGCGCTCCGCACCGCGCGCCCCGTCCACGTGGTTGGTGCCGAACAGCGACAGGCCCTGCGCCTCGACCGGCACGTCGAGCTCCTCGTCGGCGACGACCACGGCGTACTCGCCGAACGGGTAGGGGCCGAAGAGCTCGCCGAACAGGTCCATCATCCGGGGCTGGCGGGCGAAGTCGCGGGAGAACGCGGACATCAGGTGGGCGGGGAAGTGCCCGGTCTGCGGTACGCCGTCGAGCCCCGGGTCGCCGAGCAGCGCCGTCTGGAACCTGCCGATGGCCAGGCCGACCAGATAGCTGGAGGTGGGGGCGGGCTGCTCGTACAGCCAGGTCGTGGTGGAGGCCTTGGTGGTGCGGGTGAGCAGCCGCCCGCCGATCACCACCTGGTACGCCGAGGGCGTGGTGAGCGAGATCTGGTACGCGGCCTTGTCCGCGGGCCGGTCGTTGCACGGGTACCAGGAGGGGCCGCCGACGGGCTGGCTCGCGACCAGCGCACCGTCCGTCATCTCCTCCCAGCCGAGCCCGCCCCAGGGGCTCTTCACCGGCTGGGGGTTGCCGGAGTACTGCACCTCGACGGTGAACGCGGCGCCCGCGGGCAGCACCTTCGCCGGCCGGATCCGCAGCCGGCCGCCGCGCAGCGTGTAGTGCGCGGCGCGGCCGTCGACGCGGATCCGGCCGATGCGGAAGCCGGCGAGGTTCAGCTGGAACTCCGACAGCGGCGCCCGTCCCGCGATGGCGCTCAGCCGGGCCTCGCCCGCCAGCCGGTTGGGCACCGGCCGGTAGTCCAGGTGGAGTTCGTAGCGGTGCACCCGGTAGCGGGAGTCCCCGTTGGACGGGAAGTAGGGGTCTGTCCTGTGCTGCCCGTTCACCAGTGGTCCGCTCCCTGCCGTGTGCTCGTCCGACGTGGTCCCCGCGCGGTGGCGCATCAGGGACGCCAGGCCTCGATGGGGTTGCCCAGCCAACGGGTACCCGCGGGAACGGACTCACCCGCCATCACCAGCGACGCGGGCCCCAGCGTCGCCTTGGCGCCGAGTTCGCTGCCGGGCAGCACGATCCCGCCCGGCCCCAGCGTGGCGCCTTCGCGCAGGATCACCGTATCCGTCCGCAAGATCCGGTCGTGGAAGAGGTGGGTCTGCAGGACGCAGCCGCGGTTCACCGTCGCCGCGTCGCCGAGCGTGACCAGGTCGGTCTCCGGCAGCCAGTAGCTCTCGCACCACACGCCCCTGCCGATGCGGGCGCCGAGGCCGCGCAGCCAGGCGTGCAGGACGGGGGTGCCGGGCACCGCGCCGGCGAGCCAGGGCACGGCCAGCATCTCGACGAAGGTGTCGACCAGTTCACCCCGCCACACGTAGCCGCACCACAGCGGGTGCTCACCGGGCCGGTGCCGGCCCACCAGCAGCCACTTGGCGGCGACCGACAGCGCGCAGCCGAGCAGACCGGCGGCCAGCAGGACGACTCCGCTCAGCAGGAACGCGAGCCACAGGCCGTGCTCCGCGGCCGCGCACAGCGCAGCGACGACACCCACCACGAGGGCCGCCGAGCAGAACACCGGGACGATCCGGCACAGTTCGACCAGCGCGCGGGCCCAGCGCAGCCGGGCGGGCGGCGCGTACGTACGGCTCCGGTCGGCGTCGCAGGCCGCACGGGGCAGCCGGACCGGCGGCAGCCCCAGGTAGGAACTGCCCTGCTTGGCCTTCTTCGGGGTGGCGGAGAGCACTCCGACGAGCCCGTCGTCGGGCACCGAACGGCCGAGCGCGGTCATGCCCGAGTTGCCGAGGAACGCCCGGCGACCGATCTCCGCGCGCCCGATCCGCACCCAGCCGCCGCCGAGTTCGTACGGCGCCGTCAGCGTGTCGTCGGCGAGGAACGCCCCGTCGCCGACGGTGGTGAGGCTGGGCAGCGCGAGCACCGTGGACACCTCGGCGTCCCGGCCGACGCGCATGCCGAGCAGTCGCATCCACACGGGTGTGACGAGGCCCGCGTAGAGGGGGAAGAGCGTCTGCCGGGAGAGGTCCATCAGCTGGGTGACGGTCCAGGCCTGCCAGCCGACGCGGCCGTGCGAGGGGAACGTGCCGGTGCGCAGGCCGAGGCCGAGCAGCCGGACGCAGACGAGGACCGCCGCGGCGTACGTGAGACCGAAGGCGACGGTGGCCGGGGCGAGGGCGAACAGTGCGCCGCGCACGGCCGCGCCGAGGCCGGCGTCTGCGGGGACGAAGGCCCGCACGACCAGCAGCGCGGGACCGGCGGCGAGCACGGGCAGCAGGGAGAGGGCGAGGCCCGTCGCGCCGTACATCGCGCGCCAGTGCCGCGCGCGCGGCGGGCGTTCCTTGGGCAGGTCCCGCTTGGCCTTGCCGAGTTTCACGGCCGGGGAGCCGGCCCAGCTCTGGCCGGTCGGCACATGGCCCCGGACGGCCGAACCCGGGGCGATCTCCGCGCGCTTGCCGACCCGGGATCCCGGGAACAGGACGCTGCGGGTCCCCACCACCGCACCCGCGCCGACCTTCACCGCGCCGATCTGCAGCCGGTCGCCGTCCAGCCAGTGCCCGGACAGGTCGACCTCGCTCTCGACGGCGCAGCCGCGGCCGAGCTTGAGCAGACCCGTCACCGGGGGCAGGGAGTGCAGGTCGACGTCCGGGCCGACCTTGGTGCCGAGCGCGCGGGCGTAGCGCTGCAGCCAGGTCCCGGTCAGCGAGGCCGCGCCGCTGTGCTCGGCGAGCCGTTCCGCGGCCCAGAGCCTGAGGTGGACACCGCCGCCGCGCGGATACGTGCCGGG
>NZ_JAAGMG010000257.1 GCF_010548525.1 Streptomyces sp. SID14478 | reverse complement strand
CATGGCGAGGACAGTAGCTCCGTGCCGGACGGACGGCCCGCGACGACGCCGCCGGGTGGCCGCTGTCACTCGGCGGCGGCCTTCAGGTCGGCCAGCCATCCTTCGAGGCCGTCGGCGAGGATCCGGGTCGCGGCGGGCACGTCTGCGTCGACCTGAGGCCCCGTGTGCGTCTCCTCGGTGCGCACCAGGACGCCGCCCTTGACCTTGCTGAAGTTCCAGACGTGGACGCCGTCGATGTGCAGCCCCTCCCCGTCCGCGGGACCGGTCCAGCGCAGGCAGGAGTCGTGCTTGACCTGTCCGACGGTGGAGGTGATCGACAGACTGGTGGCGGGAGTCGCGGGGTTGGGGGGCACCGGGGTCGTCCACCGGAACGCCGACCCGGCGCGCAGCGGGCCGTGATCGAGGCGCTCGGCGCTCGTGACGGGGGCCTGCCAGGACGGCCAGCGCGCCACGTCGGTCTGCAGTTTCCAGACGGTGCGCAGGGGTGCGTGGATCACGGTCTGGGTGCGGTACCGAACGCGGGCGTCGGGGTC
This sequence comes from Streptomyces sp. SID14478, assembly GCF_010548525.1. GTDB lineage: Bacteria > Actinomycetota > Actinomycetes > Streptomycetales > Streptomycetaceae > Streptomyces. The sequence goes on along the minus strand of NZ_JAAGMG010000257.1, from coordinate 9,979 downwards.
GACGCCCGCGCCCCGGCAGGTGAGAGATCCGCCATGGTCGGCGGCAGCGGCGGGCCCTGCGGCTCCGAGGACACCGAGGACGAGCGGGACGGTCAAGAGGGTGGCACGGGCGCGGGTACTGCGGCGACTGCTGGTCATGACGTTCCCCTGTCGCGTGGTCTTGTCGCGTGGTCGCGGCGAATGAAGCAGTTTCGCGTTCGCTAGAAGTTCTAACACTTCACCGTCGGAACCGTCAATAACCTTCGTGATAGCCTCTAACTCACGGACGACGGCGGCAGCGCCGACCCCGACGGAGAGGCGGCAGGCCGGTGGCGAAGACGGACACGACGACCCCGCGCGAGCGCTACCGCGCCCAGGTGCGCACGGAGGTCAAGGAACACGCGTGGGAGCAGATCGCCACGGCGGGGACCTCCGCGCTGTCCCTCAACGCGATCGCCAAGCAGATGGGCATGAGCGGACCCGCGCTCTACCGGTACTTCGCCGGCCGCGACGAGCTGATCACCGAGCTGATCAGGGACGCCTACCAGAGCCTGGCCGACACCATCCATGCGGCCGCCGACACGTTCGGGGCGTCCGAGGACGCCGCAGACACCGAGGACGCGGACCCCGGCGCGCGACTCGCCGCGCTGGCGCACGCCCTGCGCGACTGGGCCCTGGCGGACCCCCACCGCTACTTCCTCATCTACGGCACGCCCGTCCCGGGCTATCACGCGCCCGAGGACATCACCGTCATCGCCTCCGAGATCATGGGCGTCCTGCTGGACGCCTGCGCGGCGCTGCCCGACCACGCTCCCCCGTCGGCGTTCGACGCCCACCTGGCGGACCACCGGCAATGGGCGGGCGACCACCCCGCCCCGCCGGCGGCCCTGCACCGGGCCCTCTCCCTGTGGACCCGGCTGCACGGCGCCCTGTCCCTCGAAGCCGCGGGCCACTTCAACGGGATGGGCCTCGATCCCGCGCAGCTCTTCGAGGCCGAACTGCACGACCTGCTGGCACGCTGACGGCGCCTCGCCCGCGCGACGCCGCGGCGCGCCTCAGACCGCGCTCGGCGCGGCTGCCAGCCCCTGCTTCACCTGCCGGGTGAGTTCGTCGGCGAGGATCTCGGGCAGCCCCGCCTCGATACCGTCCAGGGCCCGGGCGGCGACCTCTACGGGGTCGGACTTCTGGTCGGCCGGGATGTGCGCGGCCATGTCGGTGTCCATGTACCCGACGTGCAGTGCGGCGACGGCGATGCCGCGGGGCGCGAGTTCCTCCCGGGCCGCGTCGGTCAGCGCCCATGCCGCGGCCTTGGCCGCCGCGTACGACCCGAGGGCGGCGGGGTGCAGCCAGGACAGGACGGACAGGACGTTGAGCACGGCGCCGCCGCCGTTGGCCTCGACGACAGGGACGAACTCGCGGGTGACGGCGAGCGGACCGAAGAAGTTGGTCTCCACCTCCTGGCGCACGCCGTCCAGGTCACCCGTGATCAAGCGCGTGCCGGTGGAGATGCCCGCGTTGTTCACCAGCAGCGTCGCATCGGACGCCGTGCGGGCCGCGGCACGGATCGACTCCGGGTCCGTCACGTCCAGGCGCAGCGGGACGACGCCCGGCAGGTCCACCGTCTCGGGGCGGCGGGCCGCGGCGTACACCTTGGCCCCGCGCTCGACGAGCTGAGCGGCCAGATGCCGGCCGAGCCCCCGGTTGGCTCCGGTGACGACCGCGACGGATTCCTTCAGTTCCATGACCACTCCCAGCGTTCGCGTGTACGCGGCGGACTTCGCCCGCACAGCGTTAAACGACTTTAGATGTCGTCTGACATCTAAAGCGTACCCTAGAATAGATGCCACTCGTCATCCGATTGGAGGTGGCCGATGGGCCGCGTATCTCAGGCACAGGCGCAGGAGAACCGCCGCCGGGTCGTGGCGACCGCCTCCCGGCTCTTCCGCGAACAGGGAACCCACGTCAGCGTCGCCGACCTCATGAAGGCGGCGGGCCTGACCCACGGCGGCTTCCACAAGCAGTTCGCCTCGAAGGAGGCGCTCGTCGACGAGGCCACCGCCCACGCGTTCGACGAACTAGAGCGGCACCACCGCGACGGCCTCGACCAGCACGCGGGACGGCGCGGCGCCGCACAGAAGGCGCTGATCGACACGTATCTCTCGGTCGAGCACCGCGACGACCCGGCGGACGGCTGCCCCGTCGCCGCCCTCGCCGTCGACATGGCCCGCGAGCCCGGCGCCCCCCAGGCCCACCGCGTCTACGCCGAGGGCGTACGCGAGTTCGCGCGACAGCTCGCCACCGGGGACGAGGACGGTACGGCCCGGCTGTGCACCATGATCGGCGCGCTCGTCCTGGCCCGGGCGACCAAGGGCTCCCCGCTCTCCGAGGAGATCCTCGATGCAGCCCGCGCGGCGCTGACCGCGGGGGACGACTGACGGGGCGGGGACGAGCCGGGACCCGGACGCCTACGAGCCGCGGTTGGCCGGCTCGTAGGGCGACGGCTGAGCGCCGGGGCGGACTGCGTCGCGGACGCTACGAGGTTGCCACCGGCCGGTCCGTCTCCAGCACTCGGGCCGACCGCGCCCGGCGCCCGACCGGCGGTACGCATCCGGCTGGACACGCCGTCGCCGGTTGACAGGTCGTACACAACTACCCCTAAAGCAAAGGGGGTTCAGCGACCTCGGCGTACCTGGGCCGCCCTGCGGGCCTCGGCGAGCTTGCGGGCCTCACTGGACTTGCGGGACTTTCCGCCGGTGGTGCCGCGCGTGGTGTCCTTGCTGGTACCGAGCCCCCGGAAGGGCGCGTTGGTGTTCTTGGGCCGGGACGCGTCCGCGGGGCCGTCGAGCGGCGTGCCGGAGGGGGCCCGGGCGCCGGTGAGGCGGCTCAGCTCCGCCTCGCCCGAGCGCACCTTGGTGGTCTTCGAGCGGACACCGGCCTCGGTGAGCAGCGTGCTCATGTCGCGGCGCTGGCCGGACAGGACGAGCGTGACGACGCGGCCCGACTCACCGGCGCGGGCGGTGCGGCCCGCGCGGTGCAGGTAGTCCTTGGGATCGGCGGGCGGGTCGACGTTCACGACGAGGTCGAGGTCGTCGATGTGCAGCCCGCGGGCCGCGACGTTGGTCGCCACCAGGGCGGTGATCTGCCCGTTCTTGAACTGCGCGAGCGTCTTGGTGCGCTGCGGCTGGGACTTGCCGCTGTGCAGGGCGGCCGCGTGCACCCCGTGGGCGCGCAGGTGCCGGGTGAGCTGGTCCACGCCGTGCTTGGTGTCCAGGAAGAGCAGGACGCGGCCGTCACGCGCGGCGATCTCGGTGGTGACGGCGTAGCGGTCGGGTCCGTGGACGATCAGGACGTGGTGGTCCATCGTCGTGACGGCGCCCGCGGACGGGTCGACCTCGTGGACGGTCGGGTCGTGGAGGTAGCTGCTGACCAGGTGGTCGACGTCGCGGTCCAGGGTGGCCGAGAACAGCATCCGCTGACCGTCGCCGGGCACCTGGTCGAGCGCCTCGGTGACCTGCGGCAGGAAGCCCATGTCGCACATCTGGTCGGCCTCGTCGAGCACGGTGATCCGCACCCGGTCGAGGCGGCAGGCCTTGCGCTCGATGAGGTCGTGCAGCCGGCCGGGGGTGGCGACGACGACCTCGGCGCCGTCGCGCAGGGCGGCGATCTGCCGGCCGATCGAGATGCCGCCGACGACGGTGGCCATCCGCAGCTGCAGCGCGTCGGCGTAGGGGGTGAGCGCCTCGGTGACCTGCTGGGCCAGTTCCCTGGTGGGCACCAGGACCAGGGCGAGGGGCTGCTTGGCCGTCGCCCGTCGGCCGGCCGTGCGCGCGAGCAGCGGCAGGCCGAACGCGAGGGTCTTGCCGGAACCGGTCCGCCCGCGCCCGAGGACGTCCCGGCCCGCCAGGGCGTTCGGCAGCGTGGCCGCCTGGATGGGGAAGGGGTCGCGGACGCCGTGCTCGGCGAGCGCGGACAGCACCTCGGCCGGCAGGTCCAGGTCGGCGAAGGACGTGACCGCGGGCAGCGCCGGGGTGGGGTCGTCGTGGGGGGTGCCGGGGCGGTCCGGGCGGTTCATGGGGAGCCTTCCGCAGGGGGCCGGCGGGCCTGCGAGCCGGTCCGGCGGCCCGGTCCTCCCCGGCAGTGCAAACGTGTGAGATTACCACGTGGGCAGGTCTCCCCCCGGGTGCCTCACGCCCCGGCGCCGCGCCCTCAGAACATGCTGTTGGGGTTGGCGGACGTCACCGGCACGTCCTGGATGACGTCCCAGTGCTCGACGACCTTGCTGTCCTCCAGGCGGAAGTAGTCGGCGAGGGCGCGGCCGGGGTTGTCGGGGTTGCCCGGCTCCAGGTCCAGGTGGGAGTGGGTGACGACCATGTCGCCCTCGGCGATGACCCGCTTGATGTCCAGTCGGAGCTCGGGGAACTCGCCGCGCAGCCACTGCACGAACCCGATGAAGGCCTCCGGCCCGTCGGCGGCGTCCGGATTGTGCTGGACGTAGCGGTCGCCGAAGTGGTCGGCCACGGCCTTGTGGGGGTCGCCGCCGAACGCGGTCCGGTAGTAGTCGACGACGATCTGCTTGTTGCGCTCGATGTCAGACATGGAAAAGGCTCCGATCTCTACGGGGAGGAGTCCCGGAGACGGAGCCTTGCGAGAAGGAGGAGAGAAGCCGTACCGGGACACCAGGGTTGCTGGATGTGGCCCACGCGCGGGAACGGACGGCCGGGCACGGCACGTCGGCGCTGGTAAGACTTTCTCTTGCCGATCACGCGGCGGTGATCGTACGGAAGGATCTACCGCAACGCGTGCGGCGATTTCCTGTCGCGCTCTCCACGTTAGGGGGCCGCGGAGGCGACGGATGCCGGCGAAGGTCCTGTCCGTCCGCACCTTTGGTCCCGAGTCAGTTGGGGTTCTTGCGCTGGTTGGCGTGGAAGCGCGCCTTCTTCTGGCGGTTCCCGCACGTGTTCATGTCGCACCACTTACGGGTGCGGCTCTGGCTGGTGTCGAAGAAGGCAGCCCGGCAGGTCGGTGACGCGCACAGGGCCAGTTTTCCGTCGCGTTCGCCCGCGAGGATGCCGATCGCGTCGGCGGCGATCACACCGAGGGCGTCCTCCACGCGGGAAGCCGGGCCGAGCCGCCATTCCCGCGTACCGGCCGGCGTCAGAGCCGCCGCGGCCCGGCCCTGGGCGCTGCGGGCATTGATGACCTGGACGGCGGACGCGGGCAGGGGGTCCTGGAGTGCGGCCGCCGTCGCGGCGGCGTGGATCGACTCCCGCAGTTTTCGGGCGAGTGCGAGCTGGGCGCTGGTGCAGGAGTCCACGACGAGGCCGTACTCCCCGAGCCAGTCGACGAGTCGCTGCGGCACGGGGATGCGCTCCACGGCCTCGCCCTGACGCTCGGACAGCGTCCCCGTGAAGCTGGTCGCCAGCACGCTGCCGAGACGGAAGTCGGGAAACCCAGTGCGCATGGAACCACCTTAGCCGGTTGCACCCCGACGCAGAGGCGTAGTAGAACCGTCTTAGCCGGTTCTACTAGGGCCAGGAGGTCTCATGTCCCGTCCGACGAGCGACGTGCACGCGTTTGAAGCCCACGCGACCGACGCCGACCTGGAGGATCTGCGCGCGCGACTGGCCGCGGCCCGGCTGCCGGAGGCCGAGACGATCCCCCGCGGCGCGCCCGGACCCGGCCGTTGGGCACAGGGCGTTCCGCTCGCCGACCTCGTCGACGTCGTCGGCTACTGGCGCACCGAGTACGACTGGCGCTCCTTTGAAGCGCGGCTCGACGGGATCGGTCAGTTCCGTACGACCATCGACGGTCTGGGAATCCACTTCCTGCACCGCCGGTCCCCGCGCGCGGACGCCACTCCTTTGGTCCTGACGCACGGCTGGCCGGGCAGCATCGCCGAATTCACCGACGTGGTCGACGAGTTGACGGATCCGAAGGATGTGGGCGCACCGGCGTTCCACGTCGTCGTTCCTTCGCTGCCGGGCTTCGGCTACAGCGACAAGCCGGCCACGACCGGGTGGGGGACGGAACGGATCGCCGCCGCCTGGGTGGAGCTGATGGGACGGCTCGGCTACGGCAGGTTCCTGGCCCACGGCGGCGACTGGGGAGGAAACATCACCAAGGTCCTCGGCGGCAGGTTCCCGGCGCACGTGCTCGGCATCCACACGACGTACGCGGAGGTGCCGGCCGGGCTGCCCACGGAGGGGCTGACGGCGACCGAGCGCCGGTGGACGCAGGAGACCCGCGATTTCTGGCTCCACCACAGGGCCTACGCGCAGCAGCAGGCGACGCGGCCGCAGACCATCGGCTACTCGCTCGTCGACTCGCCCGTCGGTCTTCTCGCCTGGATCCTCGACAAGTTCGCCGAGTGGTCGGACACCGAGGACAGCCCGTTCGAGAGGATCCCCAGGGACCGGATCCTCGACGACATCACCCTGTACTGGCTGACGCGGTCCGGCGCATCGGCGGCCCGCATCTACTACGAGAGCCGCGACGCGTTCGACCCCGAACTCCGGGTCGACGTCCCGTCGGCGATCACCATGTATCCCGGCGACATCGAGGCACGCACCCCGCGCGCGTGGGCGCAGGAGCGGTACCGGCAGATCGTCCGGTGGGGGTCGCCGGAAACCGGGGGACATTTCCCGTCCCTGGAGGTTCCCGAGTACTTCGTCAAGGACGTGCAAGAGGGCCTTGCGGCGGTGCTGGCCGCCGCCCGGTGAGGGCGGCCTGCCGGCTCTTTCAGTCCACGTCGGCGCGTGCGGTGCCCATGGCCAGACCCGCGACCCAGTTGATGGAGGCGGTACTGGTGTCGGTGCCGAAGTACGTGCCCCAGCGCGGCTTGTTGCCCAGGTCGTCCCAGGTGCGGGCACCGGTGCGGGAGGCGAACTGCGTGCCGTCCTTGTAGACGGAGAGTGTTCCGCCGCCGCCCGCGTCCGTGGTGATGCCGAGCTGGATGGAGTGCCACTCCCCCGCGGTCCAGGGTGTCGTCCCGATCGAGATCCACGTCTCGCCCGGCGCCACGTACCAGGCCTTGAGCTGATCGTCCTCGACCTTCATCAGCACCGGGTAGTTCTGGCTGTTCTGGTCATTCGTCCCGTTCGACTTCCATTGGAAGACGGTCTGGGCATTGCCCGTCTTCGTCATGGAGTCCCAGCCGAACCAGTACGTGCTGTTGTCCTTGAAGGAGTATTCGCCACCGCCGGTACGGACGCTGTGCGCTTCGCAACGCGGCGTTCCCACCGGCTTGTTGAACTTGAAGAAGGGTCCGTGCCCGTCGTTCCAGTCGCCCGTGGTCACGCTCCCCGGGCTGTCGCACAGAGTGGTCACGAAGACACCGACGCCCTGGGAGGCGTCGGCGTCCCAGATCACGGAGGCCTGGGCGGGGGATGTCGTCAGGACACTGACACAAGCGGCTGCGGCGGCGGTGCAGGCCCAGGCACGCAGTGGGGGGCGGCGCATGCGGTCACCTCTTCGATCGAACTACGCGGTACGGCGGATGAGTTGGGCACTGTTGTAGCCGCACCGGTCGCAACGCTCAATCGTTCTTACCGAATTGATCGATTCGATCGTTCAGTGAGGTGGAGGTTCTTCTCAGATGCCCAGAATCTCCAACACGCCGTCGAGGGACGTCACTTCGTGCGCGTGATGGAAGGGCGCCGACGGCTCGAAGCCTCGATTGAGGTACACCGTGTCCCGCACGCCGAGGTCGGTGGCCGACTGGAGGTCGTAGCGCGGGCCGGCCGAGATGTGCATCGTCTCCCGTGGTACACAGCCCAACTGCGCGTACATGAGCACGAAGTCACGCAGCCTCGGCCTGACGGACTTCGCGGTCGGGGCCGTCGCCCGCGAGGTGGCCGGGGACGTCGCCCCGCCGGATCGGCGCCCCCGTGGTTCCGTACATGTCGAAGGGGAGGAACCGGGGCTCCGGGGTGCTCATCCGGCTCTCCTCGGCGGAAGAGGCGGCTGCTCACGGGACGACCGACGGAACGGGCCGGTGATGCGTGGGAGGGGGCAGCAGGCGCCTCCACTAACCTGCACGGGTGACCATCGACCTGACCGTGTTGCCGCGTGTCGCCCATCGCGGGCGGGAGGTCACCGCGCCCCGACTGCGCGGCCTGCTCGCGCTGCTCGCGGGAGAACTGCGCGCGGGCTGCAGCACCGAGCGGCTGGTCGAGGGGCTGTGGCCGGACGCGCTGCCCGAGCGGCCCGGAAAGGCGCTGCAGGTCCTGGTCTCCCGGGCGCGGGCCCAGTTGGGCGCCGACCTCATCGCCAGTACGCCCACCGGATACCGGCTCGCCCTGCCCGAGGACCGGGTCGACGCCTGCGCCCTGCTGCTGCACGCGGCCGTGAGCACGGAGCGGGCCCGGGCGGGTGACCACGTGGGATCGCTGGCCGCGGCCGGGGCCGGGCTCGCAAGCTAGGGGCCGGCCGTACCGCGGGGCCGGCCGGCGGGACGGCCCCGGGGCGAGTGCGCCCTCGGCCCCTGGTGGTGGCCAGGGCCCGCTCAGCGCCCCAGACCGTGCAGCAGCATCGGCAGCGACGCGTGCAACTCCCTTTGCCAGTACGCCCATCCGTGGGTTCCCGGGCCGTAGAAGTGCGTGCTCAGATGGCGGGCGCCGAGCCGGTGGAGCGCAGTGGCGAGTGCGTGGTTCTGCCGGTTGAAGTCCGCTTCGAGGTCGCTCGTGGTGCCCGGCGGGTCCAGGGGGCCGGTGGCGCCGTCGCCGCAGGAGAGGTACAGGGGAAGGGACGTGAGGCGCCGGGCGAGGTGGTACGGGTCGTGGGCCTTCCAGATGGCGCGCTGGGCGACGGGGTCGCCCCAGACCCTGAGCGGGTCGTCGCCCTGGCCGCCGAAGAAGCCCAGGATGCGCTCGGCCGACGCGTCGTCGAGGAGCGGGTGCACGGAGCCGGAGTACGCCGCCGCCGCGCGGAACATGCCGGGGTGCCGGGCCGCGTACATGAGCGCTCCCTGGCCGCCCATCGACAGGCCCGCCACCACGCGACGGCTGCCCGCTCCCCAGTCGCGTTCGAGCAGCGGGGCCAACTCCCGGGTGTGGAAGGTCTCCCAGGCGGGATCGCCGCCCTGCCCGTGGTTCCACCAGTCGCTGTACCAGCCGTTCCAGCCGGCCTCCGGCATGACCACGAGGACGTCACGCAGGTCGTCGATCCGCGCGATGTCGGTCATGCTCGTCCACGACGTGTAGTCCCCGCAGCAGCCGTGCAGGAGCCACAGCGTCGGCCAGTGCCGACGTCGGTCCTCGGGGTTCCAGCCGTCGGGGGTGAGCAGCCGGACCTTCACCGTCCTGCCGCCGAGACTCGCGGAACGTACGGACAGGTCGACCTGGCGCTCGGCGACCTGGGTGCGCGCGACGACCTCGGCGCCCCGATGTGCCGCCAGGGCGGACGCCGGTCGGGGAGCAAGGGTGAGCAGCAGTGCGGCCAGGACGAGAAGGAGGCATCTGGCGCGGCGTGTTCGGCGGAGCGTGTGCGGGGCGGCGGTCATGGTGGCGGCTCCCGTCGGTGGGGTCAGTGGCGGTCGGGGAGCACCAACAGGGCGTCTCCGACCGGGCGTTCACCGGTAGCGTCGGACGGATAGTTGATCACGTCCGTGCCGGTGACCATCGTCGTGGAGCCGCCGCCGTCGAGGTTCATGGCGTCGCGCAGGCCCAGCGACTTCGCGACCGCGGCGCTCTCCGGGATGCTCAGGCCGAGCGCACCGGTGCTGCGCCCGTCGGCGGCGACGAGGACGGTCCGTCCGGCGGCGTCCACGCCGGCCAGGGTGCGCGGATTGCGTTTGTGCACCCAGCCGTAAGAGAAGCTTGGGTTGCCTGGCTGCACCATGCCGTCGGCCGCGGGGGTCACGTGCAGTCGTCCGTCGCGGACCAGTTCGGGGCCGCCGTTGAGGATGCTCGTGCCGCGGGGCGTCGCGACCGCGCGGCCGTCGGAGTCGCGCAGGGCGGTCCGCGTCCGCAGGTGCCGGCCGGGCTTCGCGACGGCGGCGAGG
>NZ_JAAGMG010000214.1 GCF_010548525.1 Streptomyces sp. SID14478 | reverse complement strand
TGCGCAGCAGCACCGCGTCCACGCCGAAGAAGCGGCCCAGCGGGCCCGACGCGACGAGGTAGGCGACGCCGTTGGCCGCGGTGCCCGCGGCATCCAGCGCGAGCACCCGGCGCAGCCGGCCCAGGTCGCCGCGGCTGTCTGCGGAACGGGCGGGGACGGTGGTGGCGGACATGCGTATCACCCTCTGTCATCGGTGGACGGTTCCCTGGCGTACGGGTGACCTCAGCGTGCCCGCGCCGCGCCGCCGGGTCGATGACGCCGGAGGTAAGGGCGCCGCAACCCATACGGCCCCGGCCGGCAGGTGCCCCCGCCGCCCCGCGCCTAGCGTGCGAAGGACGGGACAGCGAGGGAGCACACGGTGACTGACACGACGGGCACCCCGACCGAGCCGGACGCCGCGCTGCTGCGGGCGGGCCGGTTCTTCGTGCGGGGCAAGGCCGCCCCCGACCTGCACAGCGTGCGGATCGAGGGCGGACGGGACGGGGACGTCTTCTACCGGGACCGGTGGAGCCACGACAAGGTCGTGAACTCGACGCACGGCGTGAACTGCACCGGGTCGTGCCGGTGGAAGGTGTACGTCAAGGACGGCATCATCACCTGGGAGACCCAGCAGACCGACTACCCGAGCGTGGGCCCGGACCGGCCGGAGTACGAGCCGCGGGGCTGTCCGCGGGGCGCGGCCTTCTCCTGGTACACCTACTCCCCCACCCGTGTGCGCTACCCGTACATCCGCGGCGTGCTGCTGCAGATGTACCGGGAGGCGAAGGCCCGCCTGAAGGACCCGGTGCTGGCGTGGGCCGACATCCAGGGCGACCCCGAGCGGCGCCGGACGTACCAACAGGCGCGCGGCAAAGGCGGGTTGGTCCGGGCCACCTGGGACGAGGCCGTGGAGATCGTCGCCGCGGCCCATGTGCACACCATCAAGAAGTACGGGCCCGACCGCGTCGCCGGCTTCTCCCCGATCCCCGCGATGTCGATGGTGTCGCACGCGGCCGGGGCCCGGTTCATGTCGCTGATCGGCGCCCCGATGCTGTCGTTCTACGACTGGTACGCGGATCTGCCGGTGGCCTCGCCGCAGGTGTTCGGCGACCAGACCGACGTACCGGAGTCGGGCGACTGGTGGGATGCCGCGTACCTGATGATGTGGGGGTCCAACGTCCCCGTCACGCGGACGCCCGACGCCCACTGGATGGCGGAGGCGCGCTACCGCGGGCAGAAGGTCGTGGTGGTCGCGCCGGACTACGCGGACAACGCGAAGTTTGCCGACGAGTGGCTGCACCCGCACCCGGGGACCGACGGGGCGCTGGCCCTCGCCATGGGGCACGTCATCCTCAAGGAGTTCTTCGTCGACCGGGAGACGCCCTTCTTCACGGACTACGTCAAGAAGTTCACGGACCTGCCGTTCCTGGTGACGCTGGAGGAGAAGGACGGCGGGTACGTGCCGTCGAAGTTCCTGCGCGCCACCGACCTCGGGCAGAGCGACGAGGGCGCCGACTGGAAGACGGCCGTTCTCGACGAGGCGACCGGGCAGCCCGCCGTGCCGAACGGTTCGCTGGGCTTTCGCTGGACCGAGTCCGGCAAGGGCAAGTGGAACCTCGAACTCGGCAACATCAAGCCGCAGTTGAGCCTGCACGGCTCGGATGTCGCGTCCGGCGTCGAGGTGCTCCTGCCCCGCTTCGACACCGACGGCGGCACCCACGGGCAGGGCCGCGGCGAGGTCGTGCGGCGCGGTGTCCCGGCGACCCGGCTCGGCGGTCCGGACGGGCCGCTGGTCACGACGGTCTTCGATCTGCTGCTCGCCCAGTACGGCGTCGGGCGCGACGGACTGCCCGGGCAGTGGCCCGCGTCGTACGAGGACGAGGAGGCGCCCGGCACGCCCGGCTGGCAGGAGGCGCACACCTCGGTGCCCGCCGCCAAGTGCATCAAGATCGCCCGGGAGTTCGCGCAGACCGCGGAGAAGTCGCGCGGGCGCTGCATGATCCTCATGGGCGCCGGCACGAACCACTGGTTCCACTCCGAGACCATCTACCGCGGGTTCCTCTCCCTGCTGCAGCTCACCGGCTGCCAGGGCAGGAACGGCGGCGGCTGGGCGCACTACGTCGGGCAGGAGAAGTGCCGCCCGTCGACCGGCTGGGCCTCGCTGGCCTCCGCGAACGACTGGTCGCGGCCGCCGCGGCAGATGATCGGCGCGGCGTACTGGTTCCTCAACACCGACCAGTGGCGCTACGACAAGTTCGGCGCGGACGTGCTCGCCTCGCCGCTCGGCAAGGGCGCCTTCGAAGGGATGACGGGCGCCGACTGCCTTGCGCTGTCGGCACGTTCGGGCTGGATGCCGTCGTACCCGACGTTCGACCGCAGCTCGCTCGCGCTGGGTCAGCAGGACGTCGCCGACACCGTCGCCGAACTCAAGGCGGGCTCCTTGAAGTTCGCCTGCGAGGACCCGGACGCGCCGGAGAACTGGCCGCGTGTGCTGACCCTGTGGCGGGCCAACCTGCTGGGGTCGTCCGCGAAGGGCGCCGAGTACTTCACCAAGCACCTGCTGGGCACGCACTCCTCGCTGCGCGCCGAGGAGGCGTCCCCCGACGAGCGGCCCACCACGGTCACCTGGCGCGACGAGGCGCCCGAGGGCAAGCTCGACCTGCTGCTCTCCCTCGACTTCCGGCAGACGTCGTCCACGCTCCTGTCCGACGTCGTCCTGCCCGCCGCCACCTGGTACGAGAAGCACGACCTGTCGTCGACCGACATGCATCCGTTCGTGCACTCGTTCACCCCGGCCGTGAACCCGCCGTGGCAGGCCCGCACCGACTTCGACACGTTCAAGGTGCTGGCGGAGAAGCTCAGCGAACTGTCCGTGAACCACCTGGGCGTGCAGAAGGACCTGGTCGCCGCACCGCTGCAGCACGACACCCCGGGCGAGATCGCGCAGCCCGGCGGTGTCGTCCTGGACTGGCGCAAGGGCGAGTGCGAGCCGGTGCCGGGCAGAACGATGCCGAACCTGGTGGTCGTCGAGCGGGACTACACCGCGATCGGCGCGAAGTTCGCCGCGCTCGGCCCGCTCGTCGAGAAGCTCGGACTGCCCGTCAAGGGCATCACCTTCGATCCGGACCAGGAGGTCGAGCACCTGCGCGAGCTGAACGGCACGGTGCGCGGCGGCCCGGCCGACGGCCGCCCGATGCTGGACACGGCGATCAAGGCGTCGAACACCATCCTGGCCCTGTCCGGCACGACCAACGGCCGCCTCGCCACCCAGGGCTTCCACACGCTGGAGGCGCGCACCGGGCAGGCCATGGCGCACCTGTCCGCCGAGCACGAGGGCAAGCGCATCACGTACGCCGACACGCAGGCGGCGCCCGTCCCGGTCATCACCTCGCCGGAGTGGTCGGGCAGCGAGTCGGGCGGGCGGCGCTACACCGCCTTCACCCTCAACACCGAGCACCTCAAGCCCTGGCACACGCTCACCGGCCGCCAGCACTTCTTCATCGACCACGACTGGATGCACGAGCTGGGCGAGGCGCTGCCCGTGTACCGGCCGCCGCTCGACATGAACCGGCTGTTCGGCGAGCCACGTCTCGGCTCCGACGGCGAGAAGGAAGTGACGGTCCGTTACCTCACGCCGCACAACAAGTGGTCGATCCACTCCGAGTACCAGGACAACCTGTTCATGCTGGCGCTGTCCCGCGGCGGCCAGTCGATCTGGATGGCACCGCAGGACGCCGAGTCCATCGGAGTCAAGGACAACGACTGGATCGAGGCGGTGAACCGCAACGGTGTCGTGGTCGCCCGCGCGATCGTCTCGCACCGCATGCCGGCCGGCACGGTCTACATGCACCACGCGCAGGAACGCACGGTCAACGTCCCCAAGGCGGAGGCCTCCGGAAAGCGCGGCGGCATCCACAACTCGCTCACCCGCCTGATCCTCAAGCCGTCCCATCTCATCGGCGGATACGCCCAGTTGAGCTGGGCGTTCAACTACCTCGGCCCAACGGGCAACCAGCGCGACGAGGTCACGGTCATCCGGCGCCGCAGCCAGAAGGTGGAGTACTGATCCCATGCGCATCATGGCTCAGATCGCGATGGTCATGAACCTCGACAAGTGCATCGGCTGCCACACCTGCTCGGTCACCTGCAAGCAGGCGTGGACCAACCGCAACGGCATGGAGTACGTCTGGTTCAACAACGTCGAGACCCGGCCCGGGCAGGGCTACCCGCGCCGCTACGAGGACCAGGAAAAGTGGCGCGGCGGCTGGGAGCTGAACAAGAAGGGCGCCCTGAAGCTCAAGGGCGGCGGCCGGTTCCGCAAGCTCGCCGGGATCTTCTCCAACCCCAAGCTGCCGGAGATCAAGGACTACTACGAGCCCTGGACGTACGACTACAAGAACCTCACCGACGCCCCGCTCGGCGACGACTACCCGGTGGCGCAGCCCCGCTCGCAGATCACCGGCAAGCCGATGAAGATCGAGTGGTCCTCGAACTGGGACGACAACCTGGGCGGCGCGACCGAGTACGGCGACCTCGACCCGATGGTGCAGAAGACCCGCGAACAGGCCGCGGAGAAGGTGAAGTTCGCGTTCGAGCAGACCTTCATGTTCTATCTGCCGCGGATCTGCGAGCACTGCCTGAACCCGTCGTGCGTGGCGTCCTGCCCCTCGGGCGCGATGTACAAGCGCGAGGAGGACGGCATCGTCCTCGTCGACCAGGACAGCTGCCGCGGCTGGCGGATGTGCGTGACGGGCTGCCCGTACAAGAAGGTCTACTTCAACCACCGCACCGGCAAGGCCGAGAAGTGCACGATGTGCTACCCGCGTCTCGAGGTGGGCCTGCCGACGGTCTGCTCGGAGACCTGCGTGGGGCGCCTGCGCTATCTCGGGGTCATCCTCTACGACGCCGACAAGGTCACCCAGGCGGCGCAGACGACCGATGAACACGGCCTGTACGAAGCACAGTTGGGCGTCTTCCTCGATCCGCAGGACCCTGCTGTGCAGCGGGCCGCCGAGGAGGCGGGAATCCCGTTCGACTGGATGGAGGCGGCGCGCCGCTCCCCGGTCCACGCCCTGATCAGCAAGTACAAGGTGGCGCTCCCGCTGCACCCGGAGTACCGGACGATGCCGATGGTCTGGTACATCCCGCCGCTGTCCCCCGTCGTCGACGCGCTCAACGAGACCGGCCACGACGGCGAGGACCACGCCAACCTCTTCGGCGCCATCGACACGCTGCGCATCCCGCTCGAGTACCTGGCGGAGATCTTCACGGCGGGCGACGTGGGCCCGGTCCGCACCTCGCTGGAGAAGCTCGGGGCGATGCGCTCGCACATGCGGGCCATCAACCTCGGGGACCGCCCGGACGCCTCGATCGCCGCGTCGGTCGGCATGTCCGCCGAGGAGATCGAGGCGATGTACCGGCTGCTCGCCATCGCCAAGTACGAGGACCGCTACGTGATCCCGACGGCGGCGGTCGGCGACGCGCAGCGCCTGGAGGAGTCGGCGCTGCCCGACTCCTGCTCGCTCGACTACGAGGACGGGCCCGGCATGGGCGGCGAGGGCCCCTTCGGCGGCGATTCCGGGAACACCGTCGCCGACGGGCGCAAGCTGCTGCCGGTCGTCTCCGTCGAGAACTTCCACCTGACCAAGGAACGCCAGACCGCGGACAAGCCGGAGGAGACCCCATGACGGACCGCACCTCGCTGCTGTTCCAGGCGGCCGCGCTCTGCCTGACCTACCCCGACGAGGAGCTGTACGAGCGGCTGCCGCTGGTGCGGGCCGCCGCCCCGGAGCTGGCGGCCTTCGTCGACCACGCCGAGGCCACCCCCCTGGAGGAGCTGGCGGCGCACTACGTCCAGGTCTTCGACTTCAAGAACCGGCACAGCCTGTACCTGACCTGGTGGCGCGACGGGGACACCCGGCGGCGCGGCATGTCGCTGGTGCACATGAAGGAGACGTACCGGGAGCACGGCATGGAGTTCACCGGGGAGGAGCTGCCCGACTTCCTGCCCGCGGTCCTGGAGTTCTCGGCGCAGGCGGGTCCCCTCCTCCTGCTCGACCACCGCAGCGGGCTCGAACTGCTGCGCCTGGCCCTGACCGAGCACGGCACGCCCTACGCGACCGTGCTCCAGGCGGTGTGCGCGTCGCTGCCGGGCGCCTCCCCCAAGGACCGCGCCGAGGCCCTCGCCCTGGCCCGCTCGGGCCCGCCGCGCGAGGACGTCGGGCTCGAACCCTTCGGCATCCGTGACGAACTGCCGCTGCTGGTGAAGGAGCACGCCCCGTGACCACGCTGATCTGGGGCGTCCTGCCCTATGTGGCCTTCGTCCTGCTGGTCGCCGGCACGATCTGGCGCTACCGCTACGACAAGTTCGGCTGGACGACGCGCTCTTCGCAGGTCTACGAGTCGAAGCTGCTCAACATCGCCTCGCCGATGTTCCACTACGGCATCCTGTTCGTCCTCGCCGGTCACCTCGTGGGGCTGTTCATCCCGATGTCGTGGAGCGACAAGGTGGGCATCAGCGAGCACACGTACCATCTGTTCTCGCTGTACGGCGGCACGGCGGCGGGCCTGCTGCTGGTGGCCGGCATCCTGCTGCTGCTCTACCGGCGCCGCACCAAGGCCCCGGTCTTCAAGGCAACGACGCGCAACGACAAGCTCATGTACCTGGTGCTGCTCGCCGCGATCGTCCTCGGCATGGTGGCCAAGCTGACGCACGCGTCCGGCGAGGGCTACAACTACCGTGAGTCCATTGCCCCGTGGGCCCGCAGCCTGTTCACGCTGAGCCCGGACACGTACCGGATGGACGGGGTGCCCGTCCTCTATCAGATCCATGCAGTAGTGGGCATGCTACTCATCGCACTGGTACCGTTCACCCGGCTCGTGCATATGTTCAGCGCGCCGGTGCAGTACCTGTTCCGCCCGTACGTGGTGTATCGCAGCCGCGACCAGCGGCGTCTGGCCTCGCGGCCGGAGCGACGGGGGTGGGAGCGCACCGGCTCCTAGCCGCTGCTTGTCGTCGACGGCACGTGGGGAGACGTGACGTGAGTGAACGACGGCCCGCCCCTACCGTGGGCCAGGTCGTCCTCGGCCGACGCCTGCGTGATCTGCGGGAGGCCGCGGACCTCAAGCGGGACGAGGCCGCCCGCGCACTGCGGGTGACCGGGGCGACGATCCGCAGGATGGAGACGGCCGAGGTCGCGCTCAAGATCCCGTACGTCCAGATGCTGCTGGAGCTGTACGAGGTCCCCGAGGGTGAGATCGAGGCGTTCGTGGCACTCGCCGAGGAGGCGAACCTGCCGGGCTGGTGGCAGCGCTTCCACGACGTGCTGCCGGACTGGTTCAGCCTGTACGTCAGCCTGGAGGGGGCGGCGGAGATGATCCGCGCCTACGAACCGCACTTCGTGCCGGGCCTGTTGCAGACCGAGGAGTACGCGCGGGCCGTCTTCGACGCCGGCACGGTGGGCCGCTCCAAGCCCGACGACATAGACCGGCACGTGTCCCTGCGCCTGGCCCGGCAGTCGCTGCTCACGCGCGAGGACGCGCCGCACCTGTGGGTCGTCATGGACGAGACGGTGCTGCGCCGACCGCCCGGCGGCCCCGCCGTGCTGCGCGGCCAGCTCGACCGCCTGGTCGAGGCGGCCGCGCTGCCCCATGTGACGCTCCAGATCGCCGAGTTCACGGCCGGCCCGCACCCCGGCACGTTCGGCCCCTTCACCCTGTTCCGCTTCCCGGCGCGGGAGCTGCCGGACATGGTCTACAGCGAGTACGTCACCGGCGCGCTGTACCTCGACGCGCGGGATGAGGTGGGCATGCACCTGGAGGTGCTCGACCACCTGGTGGCACAGGCGGCGAGCGCCGAGCGGACCGTGGAGATCCTGCAGAAGTGGCGGACGCGGCTGAGTTAGGACGGCCACGGCGTTCCAGGCGTCGCGGGGCAGGCGGGTCTCTCGACCCCCGCCTCAGGAAGCGGCTCCCTTGCCCTCGTCGTCCACGATCTCCGCGTCCACCACGTCTTCCTTGGCCTCCTGCTCCTGAGCGGGCTCACCGGCGGCGTCGGCCTTCTGGTACATCGCCTGCCCCACCTTCTGGCTGACGGTCGCCAGCTTGCGCACCCCCTCCCGCAGGGCGTTCGTGTCCGGCGGTTCGGCGGCCAGCGTGGTCTTCAACTCGGCGCTCGCCGCGTCCACTTCGGTCCGGATGTCCGCGGGGACCCGCTCCTCGTTCTCGCGCAGGAAGCGCTCCGTCTGGTAGATGAGCTGTTCCGCCTCGTTGCGGGCCTCGGCGGCCTCGCGGCGCCTGCGGTCCTCCTCGGCGTGCGTCTCGGCCTCGCGCATCATCCGGTCGATGTCGTCCTTGGGCAGGGCCGAGCCGCCGGTCACCGTCATCTTCTGTTCGCGGCCGGTGGCGAGGTCCTTCGCCGAGACGTGCATGATCCCGTTGGCGTCGATGTCGAAGGTGACCTCGATCTGCGGGAGGCCGCGCGGCGCGGGCGGCAGACCGGTCAGGTCGAAGACGCCGAGCTTCTTGTTGTAGGCGGCGATCTCCCGCTCGCCCTGGAAGACCTGGATGCCGACGGAGGGCTGGTTGTCGGTGGCGGTGGTGAAGATCTCCGAACGCCGGGTGGGAATGGTCGTGTTGCGCTCGATGAGCTTCGTCATGACGCCGCCCTTGGTCTCGATGCCCAGGGACAGCGGCGTGACGTCGAGCAACAGGACGTCCTTGACGTCGCCGCGGATGACTCCGGCCTGGAGGGTGGCGCCGAGGGCGACCACCTCGTCGGGGTTCACGCCCTTGTGCGGATCCTTGCCCGTCAACTCCCTGACCAGTTCGGTCACGGCGGGCATCCGCGTCGACCCGCCGACGAGGATGACGTGGTCGACGGCCGACAGCTCCACGCCCGCGTCCTGCACGGCCTGGTGGAACGGCTGCTTGCAGCGGTCGAGCAAGTCCCCGGTGAGCTCCTGGAACTGCGCGCGCGTCAGTTTCTCGTCGAGGTGCAGCGGGCCCTCGGCCGAAGCGGTGATGTACGGCAGGTTCACCGTCGTCTCGCTCGACGACGACAGTTCGATCTTCGCCTTCTCCGCGCCCTCGCGCAGCCGCTGCAACGCCATCTTGTCGTTGCCGAGGTCGATGCCGTACGCGTTCTTGAACTGCTTGGCGAGGTGGTCGACGACGCGCTGGTCCCAGTCGTCGCCGCCCAGCTGGGTGTCGCCGTTGGTGGCCTTGACCTCGATGACGCCCTCGCCCATCTCCAGGAGCGAGACGTCGAAGGTGCCGCCGCCGAGGTCGAAGACGAGGACGGTCTGCTCGTCGCCCTTGTCGAGGCCGTAGGCGAGGGCGGCCGCCGTCGGCTCGTTGATGATGCGCAGCACCTTCAGGCCCGCGATCTCCCCTGCCTCCTTGGTGGCCTGGCGCTGCGCGTCGTCGAAGTAGGCGGGCACGGTGACGACGGCGTCCGTGACGTCCTCGCCGAGGTAGGCCTCGGCGTCGCGCTTGAGTTTCTGCAGGACGCGGGCGGCGAGCTCCTGGGCGCTGTACCGGGCGCCGTCGACGCTGCCGCCCTCGGGGAAGCGCCAACTGCCGTCGCCCATGTGGCGCTTGACGGAGCGTGCGGTGCGTTCCACGTTCGTGACGGCCTGGCGCTTGGCGACCTCGCCGACCAGGACGTCCTTGTTCTTGGCGAAGGCGACGACGGAGGGCGTGGTGCGCGCCCCCTCCGCGTTGGCGATGACGGTGGGTTCGCCGCCCTCCAGCACGGCCACCACCGAGTTCGTCGTGCCGAGATCGATACCGACCGCACGCGCCATGACGTGCCTCCAGTCCCATGAGTAGGCCCGCTCAAGTCGTTCTGGAATCCGGGTTGTCCGAAAAAACCAGCACAAAACGTGAGCGGGCCTACGTCAAGAGGTCGGGCACGCCGGCGGTCAGGCCAGCTTGGCCGTCAGGCTGATCGTCGTGCCGGCCAGCGCCTGGCTGACCGGGCAGTTCTTCTTGGCGTCCTCGGCGGCGGCCTGGAAGCCCTGGTCGTCGAGGCCCGGCACGGTGCCTTCGACGACGAGGTGGATGCCGGTGATGCCCTCGCCCGGCTGGAACGTGACGTCCGCGGAGGTCACCAGCTTGGTGGGCGGGGTGCCGGCGCCGGCCAGGCCGTGCGAGAGCGCCATGGAGAAGCAGGACGAGTGCGCGGCCGCGATCAGCTCCTCGGGGCTGGTCTTGCCGTTGGCCTGCTCGGCGCGCGACGGCCAGGACACCGGCTGCTCGCCGATGCCGGAGGAGTCGAAGGTGACGACACCGTTGCCCTCGAGCAGGTTGCCTTCCCAGACGGTGTGGGCGGAGCGCGTGGTTGCCACGATGGTTCCTTTCGGTTCGTGCGGTGGGCTGTACCCGCCATCCGATCACATGTGGCCTCAGCGCACCCGGAAGACCGGGCCACGGGCCGTGAAGGGCAGGCGTGCGCCCTGCGGGAGCAGATAGGCGTGCTCGCGCGGGACGCGCAGCGCGTCGCAGTCGCCGTCCGTGATGATCAGCACGGGTGCGCCCGGCGGGAAGTCGTCGGCGCGGCGCAGCAGGTCGATCCCGGGCTGCAGGACGGTCCCGCCCCGGCCCTTGACCCGTACCCGGCTCGCGATCTCGGTCACCGGGAGGTATCCGGCGTCGTACGGCGTCGCGTCGCAGAAGACCACGCGGGCCGCCGGTACGTCGCGCGCCTCGGCGTACGAGGCGATCGCGCCCAGCGCCTTGCCGAGCAGGGTGCGGCCCATCGACCCGGACGTGTCGAGGACGACGCCGAAGGTGCAGCGCTGGGTCTCCCCGGGCGGGAAGTACCGTCCCGCCCGGGGGATGTCGGGGGTGGAGGCCTGGCGGCGCGCGGGGCGCGCGTAGCTGCGTACGGGTTCGGGGCGGAGCACGAACTCGTCGAACCAGCGGGCCAGTTGCGCGTCCCAGGGCACGGGCGGGTGCGACAGCGCGCGGATCTCCTCGACCAGGCCCAGCGGGAGCAGACCCCTGTCCTGCTGGTGGTGCAGGTCGAGGCCCTGCGTGAGTCCGCGCCGGTAGAACTCGTCGAGGTCCACGAAGTCCCGTACGGGGCCCAGCGGTTCGCCGAGGACGTCGCCGCGCCCCTTGCCGCGCAGGGTGGCGAGCCGCCGCTTGGCCCGCAGGTCGGCGGCGATGCGGTCGTAGACCTCCTCCGCGGACAGCCCGCTCAGCTGCGGGTCGTACAGCAGCCCTTCGGGCATCTCGCCGATGCCCATCTCGCGCAGCCAGCCGTTGATGACGTAGTCCGCGGCGACGTTGAACAGGTACGGGTCGCGGGGGCCGCGGCGCTCGCCGTGGCGCAGGGCGGCGTGCAGCATCTCGTGGCCGAGGATGAAGCGCCACTCCTCGTCGGTGTGGCGCAGCAGCGGATTGACGTAGATCTCGCCGAGGTCCGCGTCGACGGCGGCGACCGCGATGTCGTGGGCGCGCGCGAGCGCGGCGTCGGCGACGACGGTCATGCCCGCGGCGATGCCGCCGAGCAGCGGGTACGACGAGACGAACCAGCTCAGCGCCCGCTCCCAGGGCCGCAGCGGCACCCGCTCGCCCTTGATGTCGTCGCGGCGGCCGCCCGCGACGTCCATGGCGGCGGACACCGTGCGGGTGAGGGCGTGGGCGAAGGCGGTCTGCCAGTCGGGGACCCGGCTGTGGAGGGGCCAGGGTTCGAGGATCTGGTCGGGGCCCGGGCCGGCCGCGCCGCAGTGTGCGTACGCGGGCGGGATGCCGTCCCGGCGCCAGC
>NZ_JAAGMG010000175.1 GCF_010548525.1 Streptomyces sp. SID14478 | reverse complement strand
CCGCGCGGGCCGCCGGGGCCACGGGCCTGTCCGTCGCCACGCACGCCCAGCTCGGGCACGGCGGCCTCGCCCAGCTGGAGCTGCTCACCGCGGAGGGCCTGCCCCCGCACCGCGTCTGCATCGGCCACCAGGACCTCCTGGACGATCCGGCCGTGCACAAGGAACTGGCGGCGAGCGGCGCGTACGTCGCGTTCGACACGGTGGGCAAGGAGAGCTACCAGAGCGACGACACCCGGCTCCGGCTGCTGCTCAGTCTGATCGAGGCCGGGCACGCCGACAGGGCCCTGCTCAGCTGCGACATCTCCCGGCACGCCTACCTGGAGTCGGAGGGCGGCCAGGGGTACGGGCACCTGTTCCGCTCCTTCCTGCCGAAACTGCGGGCCGCCGGTGCGGACGAGGACCTGATCGACCTGATGACACGGCGCAATCCGCTGCGCTTCCTGACCGGCGCGAGCGTGGAGGAGATCTGACCATGCCCCCTGCGAACTCCCCTGCCCTTCCCACGACTCACCCTCTCGCCACCGTCCCGGTGGAGGACGCGGCATCGCGTCAGTTCCGGCTCCTGGAGTGCACGGCCGCGCACTTCGAAGGCACCGAACTGTTCAGCGCGGACGCGGGAGTGGTGCCCGGACTCGGCCGACCGCGGACGACCGCCCGGGTGGAGGCCGTGCTCGCCGACTTCTTCGGCGCCGAGGACGCCGCGTTCGTCCAGGGCGCGGGCACCGGCGCCATCCGCGCCGCGCTGAACGCGGCGGTGCGTGCGGGCGATCCTCTGCTCATCCACCGCGCGCCCGTCTACCGCACCACCGAAGTCACCCTGCGCGGCATCGGGGTCCGCACCGAGGAGGTCGACTTCAACGACCTGGAGGCGCTCCGCGCGGCGCTCGCCACCGGCCGCTTCCAGTGGGCGTACGTGCAGCACACCAGGCAGCGGCTGGCCGACTCCTACGACCCGGGTGACGTGCTCGCCGCGTGCCGGGCGGCAGGCGTACGCAGCATCGTCGACGACAACTACGCGGTGATGCGGGTTCCGGCCTCCGGCGTCGAGCTGGGCGCCGACGCCTCCTGCTTCTCCCTGTTCAAGCTGCACGGCCCGGAGGGGGTCGGCGTCGTCGTCGGCGCGCGCGACCTGGTGGAGCACGTGCGCCGGGACAACTACTCGGGCGGCGGCCAGGTCCAGGGCCACCAGGCCCTCGACGCGCTGCGCGCGCTCACGCACGTACCGGTGATGTGGGCCCTGCAGTCGAGGGTGGGCGCCGAAGTGGCCGAGCGGCTCGCGGCCGGCGAAGTGCCGGGCGTCGCCGAGGTCCGGGTCGCCAACGCACAGGACCGCTGCCTCCTGGTCCGGCTCGACCGGCCCGTGGCGCGCGAACTGCCTTCCGTGGCAGCTCGGTTCGGGGCCGCGCCCTACCCGGTGGGCTCCAACTCCCGGTACGAGATCGCGCCGCTCTTCTACCGCATGTCCAGCTCGGCCCTCGACGACGCCCCGGAGCTCGCCGACTGGACGGTCCGGATCAACCCCATGCGCGCGGGCGCCGACCTCGTCGTCGACATCCTGCGCCGCTCGCTCCACGAACTCAGCAAGGACTGACCGACCGTGTTCCTCGACAGCCTGCTCACCCGCAACCCCGAGCTGGTCGACGCCGCGGCCGACCTCCACCGGCGTGGCGCGATCCCACCGGACACCTACGTGATGGACCTCGACGCGATCGAGGGGAACGCGAGACTGCTCGCGGCCGAGGCCGAGCGGCTGGGCCTCACCCTTTGGTTCGTCGTCAAGCAGCTCGGCCGCAACCCCGAGTTGATCAAGGCCATCGCCCGTCACATCCCGAAGTACGCGGCCATCGACCCGCCCGAGGCGCGCACCCTCCACGCGACCGGCGCGCGGCCTGGCAACCTCGGGCACCTGGTGCAGATTCCACGCCGGTCACTCCCGCAGATGCTGGCCTGGCGCCCCGAGACGGTCACGGTCTACGACCTGGCCAACGCCCGGGCAGTGTCCGATGTGGCAGGCGAACTCGGCTTCGTGCAGGACGTGTTGATCCGCCTCGAAGGGGCTGAGGGGTCCGTCTACCCGGGGCAGGAGGGCGGGGTTCCGCTCGCTCTGCTCGACGAGTTCGCCGCGGCGGTGGAGCGGCTGCCGGGTGTGCGGATCGCCGGTGTCACGGCGTTCCCGTGCGTCCTGTGCGACCCGGCCACGGGTCGGCCCGCCCCCACACCGAACTTCGAGCTCGCGCTCAAGGCCCGCCAGATACTGGCCGCCCGTGGGCACGCCGGCCTCAAGCTCAGCGCTCCCAGCGCCACCGCCATGGCCACCCTCCCGCTGCTCGCCGAGCTCGGCGCGACGCACGGCGAGCCGGGCCACTCCCTCACCGGCACCACTCCCCTGCACGCCCGTGACCTCACCCAGCCCGAGAAGCCCGCGTACGTGTACGTCACCGAGGTCGCGCACACCCTCGCCGACGGCAGACCCGCGGTCTTCGGCGGCGGCTTCTACGCGCGCTCGCACATCAAGTCGGCGCTGCTCCCCCGCACCGGCCTGCGGCTGCCCGTGCAGGACGCCCCGCCGGAGAACATCGACTACTACCGGCTGCTCGACGCCCCCGCGCCCGGTGCGGACGTACGGGTGGGCGACACCGCGCTGCTCGCGTTCCGCACGCAGATCTTCGTGACGCGCTCGACGGTCGCCGTGGTGGCCGGCCTCTCGACCGGGGCGCCTCGCCTGGTCGGGCTGTACGACGCGCAAGGGAAGGCCGTCTCATGAGCAGGACCGTGATCGTGGTGGTGGACGGGTTCGGCGTCGGCGCGATGGCGGACGCGGGCGCCCTGCGCCCCGGTGACCTGGCCGCGGACACCTGCGGGCACGTGCTCGACCGGTGCCGGGAGGCGTTCGGCAGACCGCTGCGGCTGCCCGTGCTCGGCGCGCTCGGCCTCGGCCTGGTGCACCCGCACCCCGACCTGGCCCGACGCACGCAGCTGCCGGTGGCCGTGGGCAGGGCCGCGCTCGGCTACCCGGGAGCGGACACGTTCGCCGGGCACCAGACCATGATGGGCGCGGACTTCAGCCGCGTGACGGTGGCGCGGCTCGCCGAGCACCTGGACCGGGTGACGCAGGCCCTCAAGGACGCGGGGCACCGGGTCGAACTGCTCGACGGAAAGCCCCTGTTGGTGGTCGACGGCGCGGTCCTCGTGCACGACAACCTGGAGGCGGACCCCGGGATCAACTGGAACGCGTCGGGCCGGCTCGACGACCTCGGCTTCGACGGCATCCTGGCGATCGCCCGTACGGTGCGCACCGTCGCGCCGGTCGCCCGGGTCATCGCCGTGGGCGGCCACGCCGGGCAGCCCCTGGACGCCTTCGTGCGCGAGGGCGACGGCGGCACGGTCGGCCTGGACACCCCGGCGAGCGGCTTCTATCGCAACGGCGGGCTGCAGGTGCAGCACCTGGGCGCCGAGTTGGACCACACCCGGCAGCTGCCGGACCTTGCGGCGCGGGCCGGCATTCCGGTGACGCTCGTCGGCAAGGCGGCGGACATCCTGGCCTGCGAGGCGGCGCTGCGGCGCCCCGCCGTGGACACGGCCGAGGTGCTGGCGCACACGCTGGAAGCGGTGCGGGCCGACGGGCAGGCGCTGATCGTGGCCAACGTGCAGGAGTCCGACCTCGCCGGCCACCAGCAGGACGTCGAGCGGTACGGACGGATCCTGGAGCAGGTCGACGCGGGTCTCGCGGCGCTGCTGTCGTTGCTGACCGAGCCAGGCGACCGGCTGATCGTCACGGGCGACCACGGCAACGACCCGACGATCGGCCACGCCTTCCACACACGCGAGTACGTCCCGGTGCTGATCCACCGCCCCGAGGCGCCGGGCCCGGAGCTGCTGGCGGATGCCACCAGCCTCGCCGACGTGGGCGCCACGGCCGCGGCGGCACTCGGCCTCGACCCGGCGGCCCTGGCCAACGGCACGGAGATACGCGGGGCCGCCACGCGGGCCGCCTGACCACCTCCGTACAGGGGTGAGGGGCGCCCGCACCAACGAGCGCCCCTCACCCCTCCGCGTACGGAAAGGTCGTCCGACCGATGACGTCAGCCCATGAACTTCTTGAACTCGTCCGGCAGTTCGAAGTCCTTGCCCTGCTGCTCGGCGCCGGGCAGGCCGAGCGCGCCGCCCGCCTGAGCGGCGGCCTCGCGGCGTGCGGCCTCCTCCTGCTCCTGCTGCTTGCGCTTCATCGGGTTGCCGGAGCGCTGCTTGCCCTTGGCCTTCTTGGGCTGCTTCTTCG
Source organism: Streptomyces sp. SID14478 (assembly GCF_010548525.1). GTDB lineage: Bacteria > Actinomycetota > Actinomycetes > Streptomycetales > Streptomycetaceae > Streptomyces. The sequence goes on along the minus strand of NZ_JAAGMG010000175.1, from coordinate 2,893 downwards.
TCCGTCCTGCGCCGCCACCCATGCCGGGCATCCCGGGCATCCCCGGCATGCCGCCGCCCTGCGCCATGCGGGACATCATCTTGCGCGCCTCGAAGAACCGCTCGACCAGGTTCTTGACCGCGCTGACCTCGACGCCGGAACCCTTGGCGATACGGGCACGGCGCGAGCCGTTGATGATCGCGGCGTCCGCGCGCTCGGCCGGCGTCATCGACTTGATGATGGCGGCCGTGCGGTCGACGTCCCGCTCGTCGAGGTTGTTGATCTGGTCCTTCATCTGGGCCATTCCCGGCAGCATGCCGAGCAGCTTGGAGATGGAGCCCATCTTCCTGACCTGCTCCATCTGCGCCAGGAAGTCGTCGAGCGTGAAGTCCTGGCCCTTCTTGGAGGCCAGCTTCGAGGCCATCTTCTCGGCCTCTTGCTGCGAGAAGGTCTGCTCGGCCTTCTCGATCAGCGTGAGCATGTCGCCCATGCCGAGGATGCGGGACGCCATGCGGTCCGGGTGGAACGCGTCGAAGTCGTCCAGCTTCTCGCCGTTCGAGGCGAACATGATCTGGCGGCCGGTGACGTGCGCGATCGACAGCGCCGCACCACCACGGGCGTCACCGTCGAGCTTGGAGAGCACCACGCCGTCGAAGCCGACGCCGTCACGGAAGGCCTCGGCCGTGTTGACCGCGTCCTGACCGATCATCGCGTCGACGACGAAGAGAACCTCGTCAGGGCTGACGGCGTCGCGGATGTCCGCGGCCTGCTGCATCAGTTCCTGGTCGATGCCCAGGCGGCCGGCGGTGTCGACGATGACGACGTCGTGGACCTTGGTCTTCGCGTACTCGATCGAGTCCTTGGCGACCTTGACCGGGTCGCCCACGCCGTTGCCCGGCTCCGGGGCGTAGATGCCGACGCCGGCGCGCTCGGCGACGACGCTCAGCTGGTTCACCGCGTTCGGGCGCTGGAGGTCGCAGGCGACGAGCAGCGGCGCGTGGCCCTGGGACTTGAGCCAGTGGCCCAGCTTGCCCGCGAGGGTCGTCTTACCGGCACCCTGCAGACCCGCGAGCATGATCACGGTCGGCGGGTTCTTGGCGAAGCGCAGCCGCCGGGTCTCGCCGCCGAGGATGCCGATGAGCTCCTCGTTGACGATCTTGATGACCTGCTGGGCGGGGTTCAGCGCCTGGGAGACCTCCGCGCCGGCCGCGCGCTCCTTGACCTGCTTGATGAAAGCACGCACGACGGGCAGCGCCACGTCGGCTTCCAGAAGGGCGATCCGGATCTCACGCGCCGTGGCGTCGATGTCCGCCTCGCTGAGGCGACCCTTGCCGCGGAGATTCTTGAATGTCGCTGCGAGGCGATCGGAAAGAGTGTCGAACACGGCGGTCGCGAATCCTCGGGTCGGGTGGCTTTACGTACAGGGCGCTTTCCAGAGTATCGGGCGCGCCGCGCTGGGTCAGCGCCCCGTCGACGGCGCAGGGAACTACCCACCATGCCATGGACGACCCGCAATCCGTCCAGGCTCCTCGCACGACGGACCTCAGGCCCCCTCCGGACCGGCCTGCAGCGCCCCTTCCAGAGCCCGGGTCACCGAGACCGCCTCCTGCGACGGCAGCGGCGCCCCTTCGGGACCGGTGACGTAGAACGCGTCGACGGCGTTGGCACCCAGCGTGGAGACGTGCGCGGAGCGCACCCGCACGCCACAGGCGTCGAGCGCCCGCCCGATGCGGTGCAGCAGACCCGGTGCGTCCTGGGCCCGCACCTCGATGACGGTCGCGAGATGGGAGGCCGCCGGGGCCACGGTGACCCGGGGCGGCGGTGCCACGACCCCGCGCCGTCGCGGGTACGCCGCGTCGCGCTCGGCCAGCCGCGCCGCGATGTCGAGCGAGCCGTCGAGGGCACGTACGAGATCGGCACGGAGCCGGGCCGCCTGGGGCAGGGAGCCGTACTCGGCGGCGACCCGCCAGTTCAGCAGCAGCACCGAGCCGGCCGCTGCCCGCTCGCCCTCCCCCGGCTGAAGGAGCCGGTCCTCCAGGGGCAGGGCACGCAGCTCCGCCGCGCGCACGGCAAGCCGGTGCATGGCGAGCACCCCGGCCACGGCGGGCAGCACGCCCGGCTGGTCCGGTACGGCGATGAGCAGTTCGACGCCCAGCGGTTCGGGCGCGGCCGGCTCGGCGGACTCCTCCGACGAGGGCACCGCCTCCGTCTGCGCCCGCAGCGCGAGCACCGGCCCGCCCGTGCGGAACGCCTCGATGGCGAGCCGCTCCTGTTCGGCGGTGGGTTCGGCGGCGTCGGGGTCTACGGGCTCGTCCCCCGTGAGCACCCCCGCAACCCGCTTGACCAGATCGGCCACCAGCGAGCCGCGCCATGCGGACCACGCGGCGGGGCCGGTGGCCAGCGCGTCCGCCTCGGTCAGCGCGTGCAGCAGCTCCAGCGTCCCGACCGAGCCGACGGCGTCCGCGACGGCCCGTACGGTCGCGGGGTCCTCCAGGTCGCGCCGCGTGGCGGTCTCGATCAGCAGCAGATGGTGGCGGACGAGGCAGGCGAGGACGGCGACGTCGCTGCGGTCGAAGCCGACCCGTGCCGCGACGTCCCGCGCGATGATCTCGCCCGCGACCGAGTGGTCCCCGGGCCAGCCCTTGCCGATGTCGTGCAACAGCGCGGCGACGAGCAGCAGGTCGGGCCGCCCCACGCGCCGGGTCAGCTCCGACGCGCGTACGGCCGTCTCGACGAGGTGCCGGTCGACGGTCCAGGTGTGCACGGCGTTGCGCTGCGGCCGGCAGCGGACCCGCTCCCAGTCCGGCAGCAGCCGCGTGATCAGCCCCTCGGCCTCCAGCGCCTCCCAGACCTCGACCGTCGGGCGGCCGGCGCCGAGCAGCGTCACGAGCTGTTCGCGGGCCTCGGCGGGCCA
>NZ_JAAGMG010000147.1 GCF_010548525.1 Streptomyces sp. SID14478 | reverse complement strand
AACCCCCGCTCCGAGGACCCCCTCGCGATCCTCGCCACGATGCTGGCGGGCGCCGCCGACGTGCCGGCCCACGAACGCGGCGACGTCGCCGTCTTCGAGGACCGGGCCGCCGCCATCGCCGCCGCCGTCGCGCGCGCCGAGCCCGGCGACACGGTGCTCGTCGCGGGCAAGGGGCACGAGCAGGGCCAGGACATCGCCGGGGTGGTGCGTCCCTTCGACGACCGCCTGGTGCTTCGCGAAGCCATCGAGCAAACCCAGGGATGAAGTTGTGATCGCCCTCTCCCTCGCCGAGATCGCCTCAGTCGTCGGCGGGCAGACGTACGACATACCGGATCCGCAGGTCCGGGTGACCGGTCCGGTCGTCATCGACTCGCGCAAGGTCGAGTCCGGCAGCCTGTTCGCCGCGTTCGCGGGCGAGCGCGTGGACGGCCACGACTACGCGCGCGACGTCGTGGAAAAGGGTGCGGCCGCCGTCCTGGCGGCCCGCCCCGTCGGCGTGCCCGCCATCGTCGTCGAGGACGTGCAGGCCGCGCTCGGCGCGCTGGCCCGGCACGTCGTCGCCCGGCTCGGCGCCACGCTCGTCGCGCTGACCGGCTCGGCCGGCAAGACCAGCACCAAGGACCTGATCGCCCAGGTACTGCAGCGCAAGGCGCCGACGGTCTTCACGCCCGGCTCGTTCAACAACGAGATCGGCCTGCCGCTGACCGCCCTGTCCGCCACCGACGAGACCAGGTTCCTCGTCCTGGAGATGGGCGCCCGCGGCAAGGGCCACATTCAGTACCTGACGGGCCTGACGCCCCCGAAGGTCGGCGTCGTCCTCAATGTCGGGACCGCACACATCGGCGAGTTCGGCGGCCGCGAGCAGATCGCGGAAGCGAAGGGCGAGTTGGTGGAGGCGCTGCCCGCGGAGGGCACCGCGATCCTGAACGCGGACGATCCGCTCGTACGGGCCATGGCGTCGCGCACGAAGGCGAAGGTGCTGCTCTTCGGAGAGGCCGCCGAAGCCGCCGTACGTGCCGAGAATGTCCGGCTCACGGAGAACGGGCAGCCCGCCTTCAGCCTCCGCACACCCTCCGGGTGCAGCGAAGTGACCTTGCGCCTGTACGGTGAGCACCACGTGTCGAACGCGCTCGCCGCGGCCGCCGTCGCCCATGACCTTGGCATGTCCGTGGAGGAGATCGCCGTCGCGCTCTCCGAGGCGGGCACCCTGTCCCGCTGGCGGATGGAGGTCACCGAGCGCTCGGACGGCGTCACGATCGTCAATGACGCCTACAACGCGAACCCCGAGTCCATGCGAGCGGCCCTGCGCGCGCTCGTGGCCATGGGCAAGGGGCGTCGTACGTGGGCGGTGCTCGGGCACATGGCCGAGCTCGGCGACGAGTCGCTGGCCGAGCACGACGCGGTCGGGCGGCTCGCCGTCCGGCTCAACGTCAGCAAGCTCGTGGCAGTCGGGGGCAGGGAAGCGTCCTGGTTGCAACTGGGCGCCTATAACGAGGGTTCGTGGGGTGAGGAGTCGGTGCACGTGTCCGACGCACAGGCGGCTGTCGACCTGTTGCGCAGCGAGCTGCGCCCGGGAGACGTCGTGCTCGTGAAGGCCTCCAGGTCGGTGGGCCTGGAGAGCGTGGCACAGGCGCTGATCGAGGGCGGGGTCGATGCCCGATGATGAAGCAGATCCTCTTCTCGGGAGTCATCGGCCTGTTCCTGACCCTGGTCGGGACGCCGCTGCTCATCAAGCTCCTGGCCCGCAAGGGCTACGGCCAGTACATCCGTGACGACGGCCCGCGCGAGCACCACGCCAAGCGCGGCACGCCGACCATGGGTGGTATCGCCTTCATCCTGGCGACCCTCATCGCGTACTTCCTCAGCAAGCTCATCACGGGCGCGGCGCCGACCCTGTCGGGTCTGCTCGTGCTCGGCCTGATGGCGGGCATGGGCCTGGTCGGCTTCCTCGACGACTACATCAAGATCGTCAAGCGGCGCTCGCTCGGCCTGCGGGCCAAGGCGAAGATGGCCGGCCAGCTGACCGTCGGCATCGCCTTCGCGGTGCTGTCCCTGCAGTTCGCGGACGTCCAGGGGCAGACCCCGGCCTCGACCCGGCTCTCCTTCGTGGAGGACTTCGGCTGGACGATCGGCCCGGTGCTCTTCGTGGTCTGGGCGCTGTTCATGATCCTCGCGATGTCGAACGGCGTGAACCTCACGGACGGCCTCGACGGCCTCGCCACCGGCGCCTCCGTGATGGTCTTCGGCGCGTACACCTTCATCGGCGTCTGGCAGTTCCAGGAGTCCTGCGCCAACGCGCAGACCCTCACCAACCCGGCCGCCTGTTTCGAAGTCAGAGACCCACTGGACCTCGCGGTCGTCGCCTCGGCCCTGATGGGCGCCTGCTTCGGCTTCCTGTGGTGGAACACCTCGCCCGCCAAGATCTTCATGGGCGACACGGGCTCACTCGCCCTCGGCGGCGCCCTCGCCGGTCTCGCGATCTGCTCGCGCACCGAGCTGCTGCTCGCCCTCCTGGGCGGCCTGTTCGTGATGATCACGATGTCCGTGGTCATCCAGGTCGGCTCCTTCAAGATGACCGGGAAGCGCGTCTTCCGCATGGCGCCACTCCAGCACCACTTCGAACTCAAGGGGTGGTCCGAAGTCCTTGTGGTGGTCCGCTTCTGGATCATCCAGGGCATGTGCGTGATCGTCGGACTCGGCCTCTTCTACGCAGGATGGGCAGCCAAGAAGTGACATCTGGTCAGGGTTCCTGGCAGGGGATGAGCATCACCGTCGCCGGTCTCGGCGTGAGCGGCCTCAGCGCCGCCCGCGCCCTGGCCGGCCTCGGCGCGTCGGTCACCGTCGTGGACGGCGGCGACGGCCCGGCCCACCGCGAAAAGGCGGCTCTTCTTAAGGAAGAGGGCATTTCCGTACGTCTCGGGGACGCGGCCACGCTGCCCGAGGGCACGGAACTGGTCGTCACGTCGCCGGGCTGGAAGCCTTCCTCGCCGCTGTTCGACGCCGCACGCGCGCGTGGTGTGGACGTCGTCGGCGACGTCGAGATCGCCTGGCGCCTGCGCGGCCCGAACGCCGCGCCCTGGCTCGCCATCACCGGCACGAACGGCAAGACCACCACGACGCAGATGCTCGCGTCGATCCTGTCCGCGGCGGGCCTGCGCACGGCCGCCGTCGGCAACATCGGCACGCCGATCGTCGACGTCGTCCTGGCAGACAGGGCTGCGCGCGAAGCGCGTTCGATTGAGGGCGGTGGTGGGCGACGGGTGGGAGACGCGTACGACGTCTTCGCCGTGGAGCTCTCCTCGTACCAGCTGCACTGGGCGCCCTCCCTGCGCGCCCACTCGGGCGCCGTCCTGAACCTGGCGCCCGACCACCTCGACTGGCACGGTTCCATGGAGGCGTACGCCGCCGACAAGGGCCGCATCTACGAAGGCAATCAGGTCGCCTGCGTCTTCAACGTCGCCGACAAGGCCACCGAGGACCTGGTCCGCGAGGCCGACGTCGAGGAGGGCTGCCGCGCCATCGGCTTCACGCTGGGCACGCCGGGGCCGTCCGAACTGGGCGTCGTCGAGGGCATCCTGGTCGACCGAGCCTTCGTCGAGGACCGGCACAAGAGTGCCCAGGAGCTCGCCGAGGTCGCCGACGTGAACCCGCCGGCGCCCCACAACGTCGCCAACGCCCTCGCGGCGGCGGCCCTCGCCCGCGCCTTCGGCGTGGAGCCGGCGGCCGTCCGCGACGGACTGCGGAACTTCACGCCCGACGCGCACCGCATCGCACACGTCGCCGATGTCGCCGACGTCGCGTACATCGACGACTCCAAGGCCACCAACACCCACGCGGCGCAAGCCTCGTTGGCGGCATACCCGTCGATCGTGTGGATCGCGGGCGGGCTCGCCAAGGGCGCGACCTTCGACGAACTGGTGGCCGGCGCCGCGGACCGGCTGCGCGGGGTGGTGCTCATCGGCGCCGACCGCGCCCTGATCCGGGAAGCCCTGGAGCGACACGCCCCGGAAGTCCCGGTCGTCGACCTCGACCGGACCGACACTGGGGCGATGTCGGCGGCGGTCCAGGAGGCGGCGCGGCTCGCCCGCCCGGGGGACACCGTGCTGATGGCCCCGGCCTGTGCGTCGATGGACATGTTCACCAACTACAACAAGCGTGGCGATGCGTTCGCGGAAGCGGTCCGCGAACTCGGCGCCACCAGCGTCTGAGGGGACCCGCGGGGTGCCTGGTGACGCCGGGCACCCTTGGGAGGGGACGTGGCAGCGTTGACGTACGGCTCACCGTCGGGGGGCGGCAATGGCCGGTAGCAGCGCCCGCACCACCAAGCGACCCGCGGCCCCGCCCCGGAGGACCAGCAAGGTCTACCGGGCGCGCGTCAATCCGCTGCGCCGCCTGTACGCACGGGCCCGCCGCGCCTGGGACCGGCCGCTCACCGCGTACTACCTGATCCTCGGGTCCGCCGCGCTGATCACGGTCCTCGGCCTGGTGATGGTCTACTCGGCCTCGATGATCACGGCCCTGCAGATGGGCCTGTCCAGCTCGTACTTCTTCCGCAAGCAGTTCGTCGCGGCCGTCCTCGGCTCGATCCTGCTCGTGCTCGCGATGCGCATGCCGGTGAAGCTGCACCGCGCACTCGCGTACCCGATCCTCGCCGTCAGCGTCTTCCTGATGATCCTGGTGCAGGTGCCGGGGATAGGAGTGTCGATCAACGGCAACCAGAACTGGATCTCGCTCGGCGGCCCCTTCATGCTGCAGCCCAGCGAATTCGGGAAGTTGGCGCTGATCCTGTGGGGCGCCGACCTGCTGGCGCGCAAACACGACAAGCGCCTGCTGACCCAGTGGAAGCACATGCTGGTGCCGCTGGTCCCGATGGCCTTTCTGCTGCTCGGCCTGATCATGCTCGGCGGCGACATGGGCACGGCGATCCTGCTGACGGCGATCCTCTTCGGTCTGCTGTGGCTCGCGGGGGCGCCCACCCGGCTCTTCGTCGGCGTCCTGTCGGTGGCCGGCGCGATCGGCATCATGCTCATCAAGACCAGCCCGAACCGGATGGCGCGGCTCGCCTGCCTGGGCCGGGCCGACGCCGGGCCGGACGACATGTGCTGGCAGGGACTGCACGGGATCTACGCCCTCGCCTCTGGCGGATTCTTTGGTTCCGGGCTCGGGGCGAGTGTGGAAAAATGGGGTCAACTTCCCGAAGCGCACACGGACTTCATCTTTGCCATCACCGGTGAGGAACTGGGTCTGGCGGGGACGCTGTCGGTGCTCGCCCTGTTCGCGGCTCTAGGCTATGCGGGTATCCGCGTGGCCGGACGCACGGAGGACCCCTTCGTGAGATATGCCGCGGGAGGCGTGACGACCTGGATCACGGCGCAGGCCGTGGTCAACATCGGTGCGGTGCTCGGCCTGCTGCCGATCGCCGGCGTCCCGCTCCCGCTGTTCTCGTACGGGGGGTCCGCCCTGCTGCCGACCATGTTCGCCGTCGGGCTGCTGATCGCGTTCGCGCGGGACGAACCGGCGGCGCGGGCGGCCCTCGCCATGCGGCAGCCACGGATGAGATGGAACACGATGCGACGGCGCGCCACGGCGCGTACGTCCGGAGAGCGGTGAATTTCGGTGCATGTCGTACTCGCCGGTGGGGGGACCGCCGGCCACATCGAGCCGGCGCTCGCCCTCGCGGACGCCCTGCGCAGGCAGGACCCGACCGTGGGCATCACGGCTCTCGGTACGGAGAAGGGGCTCGAGACGCGGCTCGTCCCGGAGCGCGGATACGAACTCGCGCTGATCCCCGCCGTGCCACTGCCGCGCAAGCCCACGCCTGAGCTGATCACCGTCCCCGGGCGGCTGCGCGGCACCATCAAGGCCGCGGAGCAGATCCTGGAGCGGACCAAGGCCGATGCCGTGGTCGGCTTCGGCGGCTACGTGGCGCTTCCCGGCTACCTCGCCGCCAAGCGCCTCGGCGTGCCCATCGTCGTGCACGAGGCCAACGCCCGTCCCGGCCTGGCGAACAAGATCGGTTCGCGGTACGCGGCCCAGGTCGCGGTCTCCTCGCCGGACAGCAAGCTGCGCAACTCCCGCTACATCGGCATCCCGCTGCGCCGCACCATCGCCATGCTCGACCGGGCCGCGGTGCGCCCCGAGGCCCGCGCCGCGTTCGGCCTCGACCCGAACCTGCCGACGCTGCTCGTCTCCGGCGGCTCCCAGGGCGCCCGCCACCTGAACGAGGTCGTCCAGCGGGTCGCGCCGCTCCTGCAGCAGTCCGGTATCCAGATCCTGCACGTGGTCGGCCCGAAGAACGAATTGCCGCAGGTGCAGCAGATGCCGGGGATGCCCCCGTACATCCCGGTACCGTACGTGGACCGGATGGACCTCGCGTACGCCGCGGCCGACATGATGCTCTGCCGCGCGGGCGCGATGACCGTCGCCGAACTCTCCGCCGTCGGGCTCCCGGCCGCCTACGTCCCGCTGCCCATCGGCAACGGCGAACAGCGGCTCAACGCCCAGCCGGTGGTCAAGGCCGGCGGCGGCCTGCTGGTCGACGACGCGGAACTGACCCCCGAGTGGGTCCAGGGCAACGTCCTGCCCGTGCTCGCCGACCCGCACCGGCTGTACGAGATGTCCCGCGCCGCCTCCGAGTTCGGCCGCCGGGACGCGGACGACCTCCTCGTCGCGATGGTGTACGAGGCGATCAACTCACGCCACTAGCGCGGGTACGGAAGCAAAGGCAGGGGAGCGTGGCCGGACCGACCACCGCGGACCGCGGCGAACGAGAAGGCGCCAAGGCGTCCGAGTCCGGCCCGCCCCCGCGCCGCTTGCGCGTGCCGAGCGTACGCACGCTCCTCGTGACCGGAGTGCTGCTCGTCCTGATCGGGGCGGGCGGCATCTGGCTCCTCTACGGATCGCAATGGCTGCGCCTGGAGCGCGTCACGGTCTCCGGGACGGACGTCCTGACCCGCGCGCAGGTGCGCGAGGCCGCCGCGGCACCGGTCGGGTCCCCGCTGATTTCCGTCGACACGGATGCCATTGAGGACCGATTGCGGCGGAAATTGCCCCGAATCGACTCTGTTGACGTAGTGCGTTCCTGGCCGCACGGAATCGGGCTGAAAGTGACGGAACGTCAGCCGGCTTTGATTGTCGAAGGCGGCGGAAATTCGGGCAAGTTCGTCGAAGTGGACCGCGAAGGCGTTCGTTTCGCGACGGTGGACCGTGCCCCGAAGGGCGTTCCGCGGCTGGAATTGACACCGGATCACTCCGGTGCGGCGGCAAGCCTGCGGCGCTTCGGCCCGGACCGGCTGGTCCGCGAGGCGGTCCGCGTCGCCGGGCAGCTCCCCGGGCCGGTCGCGCGCGACACCCGTACCGTCAGGGTCCGTTCGTACGACGACATCTCGCTGGAGCTCACCGGCGGACGCGTGGTCGTATGGGGAAGTGCGGAGAAGGGTGACACGAAGTCGCGCGTCCTCACCGCCCTCTTGAAAGCCGCCCCGAAGGCCCGGCACTTCGATGTAAGTGCCCCCATCGCCCCCTCGTCATCGGGGAGTTGACGCACATCCGCGCAGGCCAGCACCCTGGTTGGGCAGCGCTACGGCTGATCACATAGGGTGAAAAGAAAAACGGGAGGTTCGGCGTGTTCGTTGAACGGGCGCCACTTGTCGACTTAGTGTCAGGTTCGGAAGAGTCCAGGAAACAGACACACTGGTAACCCTAAACTTCACCGTTAGGGTTCGGGTCGGCAGTCGACTAGTAGTCCGGACCGTCCCCATTCGACATCAGTCGTCGCATCGGTAGAACGCGAGGCGGCGACACGTAACTCGAGGCGAGAGGCCTTCGACGTGGCAGCACCGCAGAACTACCTCGCAGTCATCAAAGTCATCGGTGTCGGCGGCGGTGGTGTCAATGCCATCAACCGGATGATCGAGGTCGGTCTCAAGGGCGTCGAGTTCATCGCCATCAACACCGACGCGCAAGCCCTGTTGATGAGCGACGCGGACGTCAAGCTCGACGTCGGCCGTGAACTCACCCGCGGCCTCGGCGCCGGAGCCAATCCGGCAGTCGGGCGCAAGGCGGCCGAGGACCACCGCGAGGAGATCGAGGAGGTCCTCAAGGGGGCCGACATGGTCTTCGTCACCGCCGGCGAAGGCGGTGGCACCGGCACCGGCGGCGCACCCGTCGTCGCCAACATCGCGCGCTCGCTGGGCGCCCTGACGATCGGTGTGGTCACGCGACCGTTCACCTTCGAAGGACGGCGCCGGGCCAACCAGGCGGAGGACGGCATCGCCGAACTCCGCGAAGAGGTCGACACCCTCATCGTCATCCCGAACGACCGGCTCCTGTCCATCTCGGACCGGCAGGTCTCCGTCCTCGACGCCTTCAAGTCGGCGGACCAGGTCCTGCTCTCCGGTGTCCAGGGCATCACCGACCTCATTACGACCCCGGGTCTGATCAACCTCGACTTCGCGGACGTCAAGTCCGTCATGTCCGAGGCCGGTTCGGCACTCATGGGCATCGGCTCGGCCCGCGGCGACGACCGCGCGGTCGCCGCAGCCGAGATGGCGATCTCCTCGCCGCTCCTGGAGGCGTCCATCGACGGCGCCCGCGGGGTGCTGCTCTCCATCTCCGGTGGCTCGGACCTCGGTCTCTTCGAGATCAACGAGGCCGCGCAACTGGTCAGTGAGGCCGCACACCCCGAGGCGAACATCATCTTCGGTGCCGTGATCGACGACGCCCTCGGCGACGAGGTACGGGTCACCGTCATCGCCGCCGGCTTCGACGGGGGGCAGCCCCCGTCCAAGCGGGACACCGTCATCGGCTCGTCGACGGCCAAGCGGGAGGAGCCGACCCCGGCCCGCCCGGCGTCGACCCCCGAGCCCTCGCGGCCGACCTTCGGCAGCCTCGGCAGCGTCACGCCGCGCGAGGAGCAGCGCCCGGAGCCGGCCGAGGCGCCCGCGCCGGCGAACGAGACCCCCTCGGTCCCGGTCACCCCGCCGCAGGTTCCCCGCCCGTCCTACCCGGACAGCCAGGCCGAGGAGCTGGACGTCCCGGACTTCCTGAAGTGACGTTCCGCAGCGTGATGGGGACGTCGTCGACGTGATAGGACAGCGCGACAACGACAGCGGCGCGCACTTCGCCTTCACCGACCGGTGGGGCGGGGTGAGCGCCGCTCCGTACGAGGAGCTCAATCTCGGCGGCGCGGTCGGCGACGACCGCGAAGCCGTTCTGCGCAACCGGGAGTTGGCCGCCGGTGCGCTCGGCCTCGAAGCGTCCGGGGTCGTCTGGATGCACCAGGTGCACGGCCCCGACGTGGCGGTGGTGGACGGGCCCTGGGCCTCGGAAGCCGATATTCCGTCGGTCGACGCGATCGTCACCGCCCGGCCTCGGCTGGCCCTCGCCGTGCTCACCGCGGACTGCACCCCCGTCCTGCTGGCCGACCCGGTCGCCGGCGTCGTTGCCGCCGCACACGCGGGGCGCCCGGGGATGATCGCCGGGGTCGTGCCCGCCGCCGTGGGCGCGATGACGGAGCTCGGCGCGGACCCGGCCAGGATCGTGGCCCGCACCGGTCCCGCGGTCTGCGGCCGCTGCTACGAAGTGCCGGAGCAGATGCGCGCGGAGGTCGCCGCGGTGGAGCCCGCGGCGTACGCCGAGACCAGTTGGGGCACGCCGGCCGTCGATGTGACCGCCGGTGTGCACGCGCAACTGGAGCGGCTCGGGGTGCGGGACCGGCGGCAGTCGCCGGTGTGCACCCGGGAGTCGCACGACCACTTCTCGTACCGCCGCGACAAGGTCACCGGCCGGCTCGCGGGCTATGTCTGGCTGGACTGATACGACATGACGGACCTTCAGGATCTTCAGGGCCTCCAGGGGCGCAAGGAAGAACTCGCCACGAACCTGGGCACGGTGGAGGAACGTATCTCCGCGGCCTGTGCGACCGCGGGCCGCAAGCGCGAGGACGTGACCCTGATCGTGGTCACCAAGACCTACCCCGCGAGCGACGTGCGGCTGCTGGCCGAACTCGGCGTGCGGCACGTGGCGGAGAACCGGGACCAGGACGCGGCGCCCAAGGCGGCGGACTGCGCGGATCTGCCGCTGACCTGGCACTTCGTCGGTCAGCTGCAGACCAACAAGGTGCGATCCGTGGTGAGTTATGCCGACCTGGTGCAGTCCGTGGACCGGGCGAAGCTCGTCACTGCGCTGTCCAAGGAGGCCGTGCGGGCGGAGCGCGAACTGGGCTGTCTGCTCCAGGTCGCGCTCGACGCCGAGGACGACGGGCGGGGTGAGCGCGGGGGCATCGGCCCCGGCGCGGTGGAGGAGTTGGCCGCCCGCGTGGCCGAGGCTCCGGGGCTGCGTCTCGACGGACTGATGACCGTCGCGCCGCTCACCGGGGCCTACGGGGGACGGCAACAGGCGGCGTTCGAGCGGCTCATGGATTTGTCGACTGTCCTGCGCGCGGCTCATCCGGCTGCGAACATGGTCTCGGCAGGGATGAGTTCGGACCTCGAGCAGGCCGTGGCGGCCGGAGCGACACATGTGCGCGTCGGTACGGCGGTACTCGGAGTCCGACCCGGGCTCGGGTAACGTCGCCAAGAAGTCGGACCACAGCAGAAAATATGGTCATTCTCGCTGATGGGCGGGGAGATCACGTGGATCGCGGGCACTTTGGTTGACGTCAGCCGATCCACCACAGAGCGGAGGACTCAGAGCAATGGCCGGCGCGATGCGCAAGATGGCGGTCTACCTCGGCCTCGTGGAGGACGATGGGTACGACGGCCGGGGGTTCGACCCCGACGACGACTTCGAACCCGAGCTCGACCCGGAGCCCGAGCGTGACCGGCGACGGCACGAACCGTCGCATCAGTCACACAACTCCCGCGCGGTAGAAGCGGACGAATCGGTACGAGTGGTACAGCCGCCCGCACAGCGCGAGCCGGTGCGCCAGCCCGCTTCGCTCCCCGCTGAATCCGGACGTCCGGCGCGAATCGCCCCCGTGGCATCCATCACACCTGAACGCCAGAGCCTGGAGAAGAACGCACCGGTGATCATGCCCAAGGTCGTGTCCGAGCGGGAGCCCTACCGCATCACCACGTTGCACCCCCGGACCTACAACGAGGCCCGTACCATCGGGGAACACTTCCGTGAGGGCACTCCGGTGATCATGAATCTGACGGAGATGGACGACACCGATGCGAAGCGACTTGTCGACTTTGCCGCCGGTCTCGTCTTCGGCCTGCACGGGAGCATTGAGCGGGTGACCCAGAAGGTGTTCCTGTTGTCTCCTGCTAACGTCGATGTCACGGCGGAGGACAAGGCCCGCATCGCAGAGGGCGGGTTCTTCAACCAGAGCTGAGACGCAGCACTAGTTCGACGACTAGCTACTTACTAGTCACGAGGCACGAGACACAGGGGAGAGGGAACCACCGACATGGGCGTGGTTTTGGATGTGGTCTACATCGCGCTGATGTGTTTCCTCATCGTGCTGATCTTCCGGCTGGTCATGGACTATGTCTTCCAGTTCGCCCGCTCGTGGCAACCCGGCAAGGCAATGGTGGTCGTTCTGGAGGCCACCTACACTGTCACTGATCCACCGCTCAAGCTTCTGCGGCGGGTCATCCCGCCGCTGCGTCTCGGGGGCGTGGCGCTCGACCTGTCCTTCTTCGTACTGATGATCATCGTCTACATCCTGATCTCCGTCGTGAGCCGGCTGTGAACGATACGGTCTTGCCGAATGCCGACGACAACGTTGAGGTGAAGAGATGCCGTTGACCCCCGAGGACGTGCGGAACAAGCAGTTCACGACCGTCCGCCTCCGAGAAGGCTATGACGAGGACGAGGTCGATGCCTTCCTCGATGAGGTCGAAGCCGAACTGACCCGTCTCCTTCGTGAGAACGAGGACCTGCGCGCGAAGCTCGCCGCAGCCACCCGCGCCGCCGCCCAGAACCAGCAGCAGGGCGGCATGCGCAAGGGCCCCGGCCCCGGTGGCCCCGAGGGCCAGGGTGGTCCGCAGGACCAGCAGGGGCCCCCGCAGGGCATGCGCGGTCCGGGCGCCCCGGTGCCCGCCGGCATATCGGGCCCGCCGCAGCAGCAGATG
>NZ_JAAGMG010000106.1 GCF_010548525.1 Streptomyces sp. SID14478 | reverse complement strand
CCGCGCGGCAGGCGGACGCGGCCGCGGGAGCGTCCACCGCCTCGGCCTGACGGGCGGTGCCGTCCACCTGCGGGGCGGCCCCTGCGCACCCTCCCGCCGTCCCTCCTGGGGCGGCCCCTGCGCACCCTCCCGTCGGCGCCCGGAGGGTGGCCTCGCGGTGTCCGGCGAGTGGGGGGCACCTGGTACCTCCCCGCCACAGCTGGAGGCGGGGAGCGTGACGACCCGGCCCTAGGGAACCCGGGCCGTCCACTCCGGCGTACCGAACTTCGTCGCGACCAGTTCCTGCGCGCGGGCCATCTCGGCCTCGGTGACCGCCCCGTCGCTGAGGCCGTAGCGGCCGCGGAACGAGTCGATCATGCGCGTGATGACCTCCTCGCGCGGCAGCCCGGTCTGCCGGCGCAGGGGGTCGACGCGCTTCTTGGCGCTCTTCGTCCCCTTGTCGGACAGCTTCTCGCGGCCGATGCGCAGCACCTCGACCATCTTCTCGGCGTCGATGTCGTAGGACATGGTCACGTGGTGCAGCACCGCGCCCTGTCCCGCGGCGACCCGCTTCTGCGCGGCGCCCGCGACCTTGCCGACGTCCGTCGCGATGTCGTTCAACGGCTGGTACCAGGCCTTGATGCCCATGTCGGCGAGCGCGCCGAGCACCCAGTCGTCCAGGTACGCGTACGAGTCCTGGAAGGAGAGACCGGAGACCAGGGCCTCGGGGACCGCCAGGGAGTACGTGATCGTGGACTTCGGCTCCGCGAACATCGCGCCGCCGCCGGAGACCCGGCGCACCACCGTCACCCCGTGCCGGGCCACGCCCTCGGGGTCGACCTCGTTGCGCAGCGACTGGAAACTGCCGATGATCACGGCCGGGCGGTCCCACTCCCACACGCGCAGCGTCGGCGGGCGGTGCCCGAGGGCGACCTCCTGCGTCACCACCTCGTCGAGGGCCATGTGCAGCACCGGGGACTGCGGGGCGTCGTGGATGAGCTGCCAGTCGTAGTCGCGCCAGTCGGTGGCCCGGGCCAGCGCGCGCCGCACGGCGACCGCGACGCCCTCCGTGGTCAGGCCCAGCATGGCGGTGCCGGCGGGCAGCGCCGCGTCGATCCGGGCCGCGAGCGCCGCCGTGTCCGCGTCGGCCGGTGCGCCTTCCAGCGCGGCGTCCATCGCCGGGAGTGCCTCGTCGGGTTCCAGGAAGAAGTCGCCCGCGACGCGCACCCCGCGCAGCATCCCGTCCGCCACCTCGACGTCCACGACGACGAGCTTGCCGCCGGGGATCTTGTACTCGCCGTGCATCGTGCCGCCTTCCGACCGGACATCTCCTGATTGCGGTCAACGCTATCCGGAAGCCGGACATTCCGTCTTTCGGCGGACAGCGGGGGCGGCTTCCGGCCTCTCTTGACACTTCGTCAGATCTCCCGCATCGTGCACCGGCGTCCCCACGAAGGAGCGACGCAATGGACCTCGACGTGCTGTACGAGATCGACGTACCGAAGCCCTGGCAGGGAACGCACCCGCACGGTCAGCGCGCCGCCGAACAGCGCGCCTACCGGGAGGCCGTCGAACAGATCAGGTTCGCGGACCGGATGGGCTTCAGGACGGTCTGGGCGGTCGAGCACCACTTCCGGGAGGGGCGTTCGCACTGCCCCGCCCCCGAGGTGCTGCTCGGGCACCTGGCCGCGCTGACCGAGCGGATCCGGCTCGGGTTCGGGGTGACGCTCACGCCCTTCGGCTTCACCCCGCCGCAGCGGATCGCCGAGAAGGTCGCGACCGTCGACGTGCTCTCGGAGGGGCGCGTGGAGTGGGGGACCGGACGCTCCACTCCCATGGAGCAGACCGCGTTCGGCGTCGACAGGGAGCAGTCGCGGGCCGACTGGCGCGAGGCCATCGAGGTCGTCACCGGGATGTGGCGCGAGGAGTACTTCCAGTACGAGTCCGAACGCTTCCGCTTCCCGCGCCGCATGGTCACCCCCAAGCCCGTGCAGGATCCGCACCCGCCCTGCTGGATGGCGGCCACCTCGCCCGGCTCGGCGCAGGTCGCGGGCGCGGCCGGACTCGGCCTCCTGTCCTTCTCGATCATGCAGCCGCTGGAGGCGATGGGCCGCCAGGTCGCCGCGTACCGGGAGGCGGCACGCGCCCCGCGCCCGCTCACCGACGTGACCACGGACCGGGTCGCCGCGTACACCCTCGTCCACGCCGCCGAGCGTCCCTCGCCCCGCGTCTGGGACTCGGTCGCCTGGTGGTACCGCAACCTCGCCCGGTTCACCCTCGACTGGGAACTGCCGCACCTCACCCCCGACGAGCGCGAGCACACCTTCCCGCTGCTCACGCCGATCATCGAAGGGCGCGTGCCCGTCGCGGAGTTCGACGCCGGCGACATGATCCTCATCGGCGACGCCGAGACCATCGTCCGCAAGGCCAAGCGCTACGCCGACCTCGGCGTCGACCAGCTCATCTGCTACGTCCAGTGGGGCTACCTGGAACACCGGGAGATCCTGCGCACCATCGAGGTGCTCGGCAAGGAAGTCATCCCCGAGCTGGCGTCCTACACCCCCAAGAGGGCCGCCACATGAGCGAGCCGCTCGACACGACTCCCGTGCCCGACTACGCGGCCCTGCACCGCCTCGACGGCCGCGGCGTCGTCCTGCTCGGCGCGGGCAACGGCATCGGGCGGCAGAGCGCCCACGCACTCACCGCGGCCGGTGCGCGCGTGCTCTGCGTCGACCTCGACAAGGAACGGGCGGACGCCGTCGCCGCGCAGACGGGCGGCGTTCCGTACGTCGCCGACGTCACGCGGCGGGCCGACATGCACGACCTCTTCGCCTACGCACAACGGGAGTTGGGTGGCGTCGGCGGGGTCGTCGACATCGTCGGGATGGCCCGCTACGCGGCGCTCGACGCGCTCGACGACGACGCGTGGGAGTGGCACTTCTCGCTCGTGCTGCGGCACGCCTGGCTCGCCGTGCAGTACGGCGGCGCGGCCGTCGCCGAGGCGGGCGGCGGACCGCTCGTCTTCGTCGCGTCCGTGTCGGGCCTCACCGCCGCCCCGCTGCACGGCGCGTACGGCGCGGCCAAGGCGGGCCTGATGTCGCTGGTGCGCACGGCCGCCGTCGAGTACGGGCCACGCGGGGTCCGCGTGAACGCCGTCGCGCCCGGAGTGGTGTGGACCCCGCGCGTGGCGGGCCTGCTCGGCGAGGAGGGGCATGACCGCAACGCCGCGAACGCGCCGCTCGGCCGGGTCGCCCGGCCCGCCGACATCGCCGCCGCCCTGCTCTTCCTCGCCACGCCCCAGTCCGCGTACGTCACGGGGCAGACGCTCGTGGTGGACGGCGGCGCCGGGGTGAAGTTCCCCTATCCGACGATCGGCGGCCCGCGGTGAGGGAGTTCGTGCGCGGCGTCGTGTGGTGGGAGCCGGACGGCCGCCCCGTGCGCGCCGACCCGGCCGACCGCGACCGGCTGCCCGCGGACACCTGGGAGCGGGCGCGGACGCCGGCCGGGGTACGTCTGGAGTTCACGGCGCACGGGGTGAGCGCCGTCGAGATCGCGTACGTGGCCCGGGAGCCGTCCGAGGTCGACGGGTACCGCGGGGTGCCGCCCGCGTTCACCGTCCTCGGCGGCGTCGATGTGCCCGCGGCCGTCGGCGCTCACGTCGTCCGGTTGCCGCTGCCCCGCCGCGACGGCACGTACACGGTCCAACTCCCGGAGACCGTCAGGCCGTTGATCCAGGCCGTACGGCCGCTCGGCGGGGGCACGCTGGAACCGGCTCCGCGACGGCCGCGCTGGCTCGTGTACGGCGACTCGATCGTCGAGGGCTGGGCGGCGACGCGCCCGTACTTCGCCTGGCCCGCCATCGCCGGACGCGCGCTCGGCCTGGAAGACGTGAACCTCGGGTACGCGGGCGCCGCCCGCGGCGAACTCGCCTCGGCGCAGCAACTCGCCTCGGTGGAAGCCGACATGCTGACCGTCGCGTTCGGGACGAACTGCTGGTCCCGTACCCCGTACTCGGCGCCGCTGCTGTACGAGACGACCCGCTCCTTCCTGGCCGTCCTGCGCGCGGGCCACCCGCACGCCCCGCTGCTCGTGGTCTCGCCGGTGCTGCGGCCCGACGCCGAGGAGACACGGAACCAACTGGGCGCCACGCTCGGTGAGTTGAGGTCGGCCGTCGAGCGGGCGGCGCACGACGCCGTCGCCAGTGGCGACAGGCACCTCGCCCTGCTGCCCGGCGGCGGCCTGCTCGGGCCGGAACACCTGGTGGACGGGGTGCACCCGGGCGACCGCGGTCATCTGCTCCTCGCGCGGGCGGTGGCGGACCGCCTCACAGGCGTCGCACAGGCGCATGGAGACGCCGGAAACGGTATGCGGCAAGGGACTTGACTCCCACCTGTTCGAAGTCGAAGGATCCATTGCCGCGAACTCGTGGCTTTCTGGGGAATCATGTTCGCTTCGAGGGGACCCGCCCATGTCCGTCACCCCGCCCGTCCGTCGCAGATCCGTGCTCGCCGCAGGGGCGGCCGCCTCCGTCGCCGGGGCCCTCGCGGCACCCGCGGCGCGGGCCGCCGAGCGCACCGGAACCCTCGGGCGCCGCACCGTCCCCCTCGCCGACGGCTGGCGCTTCGCGCTCGTCGACCGCGGCGGCATCGCCGACCCGACCGGCGCCTACGCCGACGCCGAGCAGCCCGGATACGACGACGCGCACTGGCGGGAGGTCGCCGTCCCGCACGACTGGAGCATCGAGCAGACCCCCACCACCGCGCACAACACGACCAGCGGCACCGGCTTCCTGCCGGGCGGACTCGGCTGGTACCGCAAGAAGTTCACCGTGCCGCGCACCTACGCGGGCAAGCGGATCTCCGTCGAGTTCGACGGCGTCTACATGGACGCGAACGTCTACGTCAACGGCGAGCTCGTCGGCAACCACCCCTACGGCTACACCGGGTTCGCGTACGACATCACGGACCTCGTGCACACGGACGGCAGGACCGCCGACGTCCTCGCCGTCGAGGTCCGCAACCGGCTGCCCAGCAGCCGCTGGTACTCCGGCAGCGGCATCTACCGCCACGCCCGCCTGGTCGTCACCGAACCGGTGCACGTACAGCGCTGGGGCACGTTCGTGACCACACCGGACCTGGCCGGCACCCTCGACAAGGGGTACGCGACCGTCGACGTGCGCACCACGGTCGCCAACGCATCGGGGCAGGAGCGGGACGTCACCGTCGTCTCCACCGTCCGCGACCCCAAGGGCCGGCGCGTCGCGCGGGCCGAGTCCGTACTCGAGGCGGTCACGGCGGAAGCGGACACGGCGCACGACCAACTGACCGTCCTTGACCCCCAGTTGTGGTCCGTCGACACCCCCGGAAACCGCTACACGCTCGTCACCGACCTGCGCGTGGACGGCCGCACCGTCGACACGTACCGCACCCGCTTCGGCATCCGCCACGCCACCTTCGACCCAAAGACGGGACTCACGCTCAACGGCACCCACACCAAGATCAAGGGCGTCGACCTGCACCACGACCTCGGGGCGCTCGGCGCCGCGATCCAACCCGACGCCGTCCGCCGCCAGTTGACCCTCATGAAGAGCATGGGCGTCAACGCCCTGCGCACCTCGCACAACCCGCCCGCGCCCGAGGTGATCGAGGCCTGCGAGGACCTCGGGATCATCATGCTTGTCGAGGCCTTCGACTGCTGGCGCACCGGCAAGAACCGCTACGACTACGGGCGGTTCTTCGACGAGCACAGCGACGCCGACATCGCCGAGATGGTGCGCGCCGCCCGCAACTCGCCCGCCGTGCTCCTGTGGTCCATCGGCAACGAGATCCCCGACTCCACCCGCACCGAGGGCGTCGCCATGGCAAAACGCCTCGTCGACGGCATCAAGGCCCTCGACACGACCCGGCCCGTCGTCATCGGCTCCGACAAGTATCGTTCGCTGCCCGCCGCCGGCTCGCCCGCGGACCTGATCCTGGCCGAGCTGGACGGTCTCGGCCTCAACTACAACACGGCCGCCTCCGTCGACCAACTGCACGCCCGCTACCCGCACTTGTTCCTCTTCGAGTCCGAGTCGTCGTCCGAGACGTCGAGCCGGGGCACGTACCAGGAGCCCGAGCACCTCAACACCGGGGAGAACCACACCCCCGGCAGGCGCGCGACGTCCTCGTACGACAACAACCTCGCCTCATGGACGATGAGCGGCGAGTACGGCCTGAAGAAGGACCGCGACCGGCGCTTCTTCGCGGGCGAGTTCCTCTGGTCCGGCATCGACTACATCGGCGAGCCCACCCCCTACGACGTGTTCCCGGTGAAGGCGTCGTTCTTCGGCGCCGTCGACACCGCCGGATTCCCCAAGGACATGTACCACCTCTTCCGCAGCCAGTGGTCCGACGAGCCGATGGTGCACCTGCTGCCCATGGACTGGACGACGCACGAGGCCGGGCAGGAGGTGGAGGTGTGGGCGTACGCCAATGTCGCCGACGTCGAACTGTTCCTCAACGGCCGTTCCCTGGGCGTGCGTTCCTTCGACCAGAAGAAGACCGTCGACGGGCGGCCGTACCTGGAGACCACCGAAGCGACCGGCGACGACAAGACCGTCACCACCGGCGCCTACCCCGGCAGCTACACCAGCCCGAACGGCAGCGCGGGCAAGCTCCACCTGACGTGGAAAGTGCCCTTCGCCGCGGGGGAGTTGAAGGCGGTCGCGCGGCGCGGCGGCAAGATCGTGGCGACGGACGTACTGCACACCGCCGGCCCACCGCACGCCGTCCGGCTGACGGCCGACCGCAGGTCCGTCGCCGCCGACGGGCGTGCGCTGGCCTTCGTCACGGCCGAGGTGGTCGACGCCCGCGGCGTGGTCGTCCCCGACGCCGCCCACCTCATCGAATTCGCCGTCAGTGGTGGCCAGTTGGCGGGCCTCGACAACGGTCAGCAGGAGAGCGCCGAGCGCTACCAGGCCAGTACGCGCACCACCTTCCACGGACTCGCCCTCGCGATGGTCCGGGCCGGCACGAAGCCCGGGACCCTGACCGTGACCGCGCGGGCGGACGGACTGCGCGCGGGGAAGACCACGGTGCGCGTGAGCGGTCCGGCCGGTGCGCGGGTCACCCCCGTCGCCCCCTTCGCCCCCGACCCCGGCCCGGGAGCTCCGAAGTACCCGCTCGCGGACGCCAGTTACTCCGGGGCCACGACCACGCTCCCGGCCGCGATGCTCGACGGTGACGCGGCCACCCAGTGGTCCAACGCCTTCCAGAAGGCCGCCACCGCCCTGCTGCCCGCCTTCGCCGGGGCCAGGCCGCGCGACTGGGTCTCGGTCGCGTGGGCCGAGGAGCGCACCGTGGGACGGGTGGAACTCTCCTTCACGGTCGACGCCACGCACGCCCTGCCCAAGTCGCTCACCGTGTCTGTGTGGGACGGCAAGAGGTACGTCCCCGTTCCCGATGCCGACATCGAGTGGGCCGCGGCGACGGGCGAGCCGACCGTCGTCACCTTCGACGCGGTACGCGGCCGCCGCCTGCGGATCGACCTCGTCAGCGCCCAACCGGGCGCGGTCCAGGGCGCGTTCGGGATCAGTGCGCTGGACGTGGCGCCGGAGTGACCGCACCGCTTCCGGCCGACCTCGCGTGACCGCCCGACGCGGCGTTGCGTGAGGTCGGCCGGGGCGCCGCCGTTGAGGGTGAGGTCGGCCGGGGCGAGGGGCCGCACGCCGGCACGGTGTTGCTGTTGCTGTTGCTGTTGCTGTTGCTGTTGCTGTGGCTGTGGCGTCCGCCGTCTTGCGTCCGCCGTCACTGTCACCGGCTCGGCGGGAACGGTGTGCGGCCCGATCGCTAGTCCGGTGCGTCGGCCACGCCGAGCCGGGCCTGTTCGTCCTCGACGATCCGGCGGGCCAGCTCCGTGTCGGACACGTCGACCGCGTCCGGAGTCGCCTCGGCCGTGGCGCTGCGCCGGGCGTACGCGTCGAACAGGCGGGTCTTGTCCGTCAGCATCCGCACCATCCGTTCGTCCACGCCGCCGGGGGCGAGGAGCCGGTGCACCCGGACCGGGCGCAGCTGTCCGATCCGGTGTGCGCGGGCCACGGCCTGGTGCTCCAGCGTCGGTTTGATCTGCGGCTCGCACAGGATCACCACGGAAGCCGCCTGGATGTTGAGGCCGAGGCCGCCCGCCTGGATCTGCGCCACCAGGACGGCAGGCCCGGACACGTCGGAGAAGGCGTCGACGAGAGCCTGGCGCCGCGCCGCCGGGACGGCGCCGGTAAGCGGGCCGAACACCGGGCAACCGGTGTCGGGTGCGCCGTCGAGGGTGTCGTGCACGACGTCGATGACGTCCCGGAAGTACGAGAACACGACCACCTTCAGCCCGTTCTCCCCGGCCTCGCGCACGAGGTCGCGCAGCCGCCGCAGCTTGGCGGAGCGCTCCGGGTGCGCGTACGCGGCTCTGCGCATCGCCATGAAGTTCCCCGCCTGCACGGCTTCGCGGTACGCCGCCTCGTCGGACGCGCTCGGCTCCTCCCACTCGTCGGTGTGCTGCAGGCCGGGCAGTTCGGTCAGGACGTCCTCCTGGTTGCGGCGCAGATAGACCGGCGCGACCGCCTGGCGGAAAGCCACGGACCCGGCGAGGCCCACCGTCTCGTCGAGCCGGTCGGCCAGCGCGGGATCGAGCATGCGGACCAGGCTGCGGAACTCGGCGACCCGGTTCTCCATGGGCGTGCCCGTCATGAACAGCACGCGAGCGCAGCGCTCGGCCCACACCGCGACCGCCTGCGCGCGCAGCGTCCGGGGGTTCTTGACGGAATGCGCCTCGTCGACGACCAGCATCCCCAGCTCGCCGCCGCCGGGCGCGGGAAAGCCGCGCAGCGCGTCGAACGTCGTGACCGCGACCCCGCCGCGCCCCTTCCAGTCGGCGAACGCGTCGAGCCGGTCGGGCCCGTGCAGCGGGACGGCGCGCAGCGTGCTGCGGGCCTCGATCTCCCGGGTCCAGTTGACGAGGACGCTCGCGGGGCAGACGACCAGGAAGTGGTCCTCGCCCTCGGCCGCCAGATGCGTCAGCACGGCGAGGGCCTCGACGGTCTTGCCGAGCCCCATCTCGTCACCGAGGAGCACCCGGCCGCGGGCGAGGGCGAAGCGGGCGCCGAACGCCTGGTAGCCGCGCAGGGACACCCTCAGCCGGGCGTCGTCGAGGTGCTGGCCACGTACCTGCTCGGCGATCGCGGCAGGCAGGAAGCCCTCGACGGCCGCCGTGTCGGGCGCCCGCCCCGAGATCTCGCCGAGCAGCCCGTAGTACTCGGCGGACCGCAGCGCGAAGTCGACCCAGGCGGCCACGTCGGTCGGCGGCCCGCGCAGCAGGTCCACGGACGCCT
This sequence comes from Streptomyces sp. SID14478, assembly GCF_010548525.1. Taxonomy (GTDB): domain Bacteria; phylum Actinomycetota; class Actinomycetes; order Streptomycetales; family Streptomycetaceae; genus Streptomyces. Next base: position 59 of record NZ_JAAGMG010000106.1, on the reverse strand, counting down.
GGGCGAACTGCCCCTCGGCCCCGGCGCGCACCGCGTCGGCGACGGTCGCCCGCACGTCG
>NZ_JAAGMG010001062.1 GCF_010548525.1 Streptomyces sp. SID14478 | reverse complement strand
CGGCAGCGGGGCCTGTCGGCGGACGGGCGGTGCAAGGCGTTCGCGGACGCGGCCGACGGCACCGGCTTCTCCGAGGGCGCGGGCGTCCTGGTGCTGGAGCGGCTGTCGGACGCGCGGCGCAACGGGCGGCGCGTCTGGGCGGTGATCCGCGGCTCGGCGATCAACCAGGACGGGGCGTCCAACGGCCTCACCGCGCCGAACGAACGGGCGCAGCGAGCGGTCATCCGGGCCGCCCTGGCCGACGCCGGACTGGCGGCCGACGGCGTGGACGCGGTGGAGGCGCACGGGACCGGCACGAAGCTCGGCGACCCGATGGAGGCGGAGGCGCTGCTGGCCACGTACGGCCAGGACAGGGACCCGGGCAATCCGCTGTGGCTGGGTTCGTTGAAGTCGAACATCGGCCACACGCAGGCGGCTGCGGGTGTCGGCGGCATGATCAAGATGATGATGGCGATGCGTCACGGGGTGCTGCCCAAGACGTTGCACGTGGACCGTCCCTCGACGCACGTGGACTGGTCGGCCGGGGCGGTCGAACTGCTCACCGAGGCACGGGAATGGAGCGCCGCGACGGACCGCCCGCGGCGGGCCGGCATCTCCGCCTTCGGCATCAGCGGCACGAACGCACACCTGATCCTGGAGCAGGCACCCGAGCCGGAGACACCCGAAGAGACCACTCAACTGCCTTCCACTGAAGGTGAGTTGGTGCCGTGGGTGCTGTCGGCCCGGTCGGAGCAGGCGCTGCGGGAACAGGCGGCCCGGTTGCGGGACCTGGTGGCCGCGGACGCGCGGCTGTCGCCCGCGGGCGTGGGCCACGCCCTGGTGACGACGCGCTCCCTGTTCGAGCACCGTCAGGTGGTGCTCGGCGCCGACCGGGACACACTGCTCACCGCCCTGGCCGCCGTCGCCGACGGTGACGACAGCGGCCTGGCCGGAGCGGTGTCCGCGGTCGCCCGCCCGGGAGGCAGGACCGTGTTCGTCTTCCCGGGCCAGGGGGCGCAGTGGGCCGGGATGGGGCGGGAACTGTGGGAGTCCTCCCCGGTGTTCGCGGCGCGGATGCAGGAGTGCGCCGACGCGCTGGCGCCGTACGTGGACTGGTCCCTGTCCGAGGTGCTCGGGGACGCCGAGGCGCTGGAGCGGGTGGACGTCGTGCAGCCCGCGCTGTGGGCCGTGATGGTGTCGCTGGCCGAGGTGTGGCGCTCGTACGGGGTGCGGCCGGACGCCGTCGTCGGCCACTCGCAGGGCGAGATCGCCGCCGCGTGCGTCGCGGGAGCCCTCTCGGTCGAGGACGCGGCGAAGGTGGTGGCCCTGCGCTCGAAGGCGATCCTGGCGCTGTCCGGACACGGCGGCATGGTGTCCCTCGCACTGCCCGAGGACGACGTCCGCGCGCGGCTGACCGACGGACTGTCGATCGCGACGGTCAACGGGCCCGCGTCAGTGGTGGTCTCGGGCGACGTGGCCGAGCTGGACGCCCTGCTGGCCGCCTGTGAGGCCGACGGGACCCGGGCCCGCCGCGTGCCCGTGGACTACGCCTCGCACTCGGCACACGTGGAGGCCATCCATGACGAACTGACCCGCGTCCTCAAGGGACTTGAGCCGCGCAAGGCCGACGTGCCGTTCTTCTCCACGGTGACGGCCGACTGGCTGGACACCACGACGCTGGACGCCGAGTACTGGTACACCAACCTGCGCCGGACCGTCCGCTTCGAGGACGCGACCCGGGCACTGGCCGCACAGGGCTTCCGGTTCTTCATCGAGACGTCCGCCCACCCCGTCCTCACGGTCGGAGTGGAACAGACCCTGGACGGCGCGGACGTCGAGGCCGCCGTCATGGGCACGCTGCGCCGCGGCGAGGGCGGACTCGCACGGTGGTACCGCTCGGCGGCCGAGGCGTTCGTGGCGGGCGTCCCCGTCTCGTGGGAGACGGCGTTCGCGGACCGCGACGGCGGATGGGTCGAACTGCCCACCTACGCCTTCCAACGGCAGCGCTACTGGCTCGACGCGCCCGCCGAGACCACCGCCGCGAGCACGTCGGACCACCCGCTGCTCGACGCCGTGATCGACCTGCCCGACGACGGGGAGCACGGCGGCCTCGCGGGCAGCGGACGCCTGTCGCTGGAGCGCCATCCGTGGCTCGCCGAACACGTCGTCCACGGCGCCGTCCTGGTGCCGGCGTCGGCGCTGCTGGAGCTGGCGGCGTGGGCGGCGCACAAGGTGGGATGCGACGTCATCGACGAACTCACCCTGGAGACACCGCTGGTGCTGTCCCGGACGGCCGAGCGCGAGCTCCGCGTCGTCGTCGACGGCAAGCGGGTGATCAGCCTGTACTCCCGCGGCGCGGGCGACGCCGCGTGGACGCGCAACGCCGTCGGCGCCGTCGGGTCCGCCACCGGGGACAACCGGGCCGAGGAGACCCTCGGCGCGTGGCCTCCCGCCGGCGCCGTCGGCGTGCCCTTCACGGACGGGTACGACCGGCTGGCCGCCCTCGGGTTCCGCCACGGGCCGCTGTTCCGCGGGCTCAAGGAGGTGTGGCGGCGCGACGACGTCCTGTACGCGGAGGTGGAGCTGCCCGCGCCCGACAGTGCGGACCGGGACCGGTTCGGTATCCACCCGGCGCTGCTCGAAGCCGCGTTGCTCCCGATCGGGCTCGGCAGGACGGTCGACGCCGACGGGCCCGAGGGCCTGCTGGCGTACCGCTGCACGGGCCTGCGCCTGAAGCCGGCCCGCCCCACCGTCCTGCGCGTGCGTCTCGCACCCACGGGGCACCACGCGGTGTCCGTGACCCTCGCGGACCAGGACGGTGCGCCGGTCGGCGCGCTCGCGTCGCTGAGCCTGCGGCCCGCGGACGTCCAGCAGCTGACCGAGCTGGGCTTCGACCAACGGGACTCGCTGTTCCAGGTCGACTGGGTCCCCGTACCGTCCGGCCGCGACCCGGTCCGGTACGCGGTCCTCGGAGACCCGGCTGCGGTCCCGGCGGCCCCCGGACAGGACATCGCCGTCTTCGCCGATCTCGCGGAACTCGCCGCTTCCGGCGGGCAGACACCCCCGGTCGTCCTCGTCGGCATCGACCGCGCGGACGCCGACGCCCACGAGGACACACCCGGCGCCGTCGGGCGGACCCTGCACCGAGTCCTGCGGTGGACGCGGGACTGGCTCGCCGACGACCGGTTCGGCGACGCACGCCTGGTCCTCGTGACGCGGGACGCCTGCCACGACGAGCAGGTGCGCCGCACCGACCCCGCGGCGGCCGCGGTGTGGGGCTTCGTGCGCAGCGCCCAGACCGAGAACCCGGGCCGGTTCACACTCGTCGACACGGACGGCCGCCCCGCCTCGCTGGCCCTCGTCCCGGCGGCGGCCGCAACCGGCGAGGCCCAGCTCAAGATCCGGTCCGGCACCGTGACCACCCCGCAACTGGCCCCCGCCCACGGCACGTCGGCCGCTCCCGGGGCACCCGGCCCCGCGGCGGACCTGCCCGCACTCGGATCCGGCACGGTGCTGATCACGGGAGGCACCGGCGGACTGGGAGCCATGCTGGCCCGGCACCTCGTGGAGCGGCACCAGGTGCGCCGCCTCCTGCTGACCGGCAGGCGCGGTCCCGCGGCCCCGGCGGCGGCAGCGCTGCGGGAGGAACTGACCGCGGCCGGCGCCGAGATCGAGATCGTGGCCTGCGACGTCACCAGCCGCGAATCCGTCGCCGCACTGCTCGCCGCGGTGGAGCCCGAGCACCCGCTGACGGCGGTGATCCACTGCGCGGGCGTGCTGGACGACGGGGTCGTCGAGGCGCTGACCGAGGACCGCGTGGACGCGGTTCTCGCACCGAAGGTGCGCGGGGCCTGGCACCTGCACGAACTCACCTCGCACCTCGGCCTCTCCGCGTTCGTGCTGTTCTCCTCCGTCGCGAGCGTGCTCGGCACGGCGGGCCAGGCCAACTACGCGGCGGCCAACGCGTTCCTCAACGCGCTCGCCGAAACCCGCCACGCGCAAGGGCTGGCCGCCACCTCGCTGTGCTGGGGCCTGTGGGCCGAACGCAGCGCGATGGTCGCCGACCTCAGCGACACGGACGTCGTACGCCTGCAACGCCAGGGCGTGCTGCCGCTGTCGTCGCGGGAAGGGCTCGCGCTCTTCGACGCGGCGCTCGCCCGGGAGCAGCCCGTACTCGTCCCCGCACGCCTGCACCACGGCGCCCACCCGGCGTCGCCGCTCCTGCGCGCGCTGAGCGGAACGCACCCCGGACCCGGTGACCCGGGGAACAGGGAGGAGCCCATCGGTACCGGGCTCGCGCGGCAACTGGGCACGCTGGCCCCGGCCGAGGCGGCAGCGGTCCTGCTCGACGCCGTCAGGACACAGACCGCGCTCGTCCTCGGCCACGCCGACACCGGACGGATCAGCGCCGCGGCGCCCTTCAAGAAGCAGGGCATCGACTCGCTCACGGCACTGGAGCTGCGCAACAGACTGGCGGCGCTGACCGGCATGAAACTGCCCGCCACGCTCGTCTACGACCACCCGAACCCGAGCGCCCTCGCACAGTTCCTGACCGCCCGGATCAGCCCCGGCGCCGACGCGGGCCCGGCCTGCGGGGCCGCCCACCTGGCCAAGGAGATCGAAGGCCTCGGCGCCCGGCTGGAGGACGCGTTCCGCGAGCTCGCGGACGAGGACAAGGCGAACCTCGCCACGCTGCTCGGCGAGGTGCAGGGCCGAGTCCGCTCGATGGCGGGCGCCGGGACACCGGTCGCCCTCGTCGACCAGATCAGTTCGGCCTCGGCGGGAGAACTTCTCTCGCTCCTGGACAAAGAGCTCGGCTAGAGGAGAGCGATGACCAACGACAGCAACGCCGATGTCCTCGACTACCTCAAGCGGACGTCGATCGAGCTCATCGAGACGCGCAAGCGCCTGCAGGCGGTGACGGAGGCCGCGGCCGAGCCCATCGCCGTGGTCGGTGTCGCCTGCCGCTTCCCCGGCGGAGCGACGTCCCCGGAGGCCCTGTGGGAGCTGGTGCGGGCGGGCGCGGACGTCGTGTCGGACTTCCCGGACGACCGCCACTGGGACCTGGAGGGCCTGTACGACCCGGACCCGGACCGGCCGGGCACCTGCTCCACGCGCTCGGGCGGGTTCCTGCGCGACGCGGGCGACTTCGACGCGGAGTTCTTCGGGATCAGCCCGCGCGAGGCGCTGGCGATGGACCCGCAGCAGCGGCTGCTCCTGGAGACCTCGTGGGAGTCCCTGGAGCGGGCCGGCATCGACCCGCAGACCCTGCACGGCAGCGACACCGGCGTCTTCGCCGGCCTCGCGTACTTCGGGTACGGCAACCACTTCTCCACTCCCGAGGCCATCTCGGGTTACGCGCAGACCGGCTCCCTGCTGAGCGTGGCGTCCGGGCGGGTGTCGTACGCGCTGGGCCTGGAAGGCCCTGCCGTGTCGACGGACACCGCGTGCTCGTCGTCGCTGGTCGCCGTCCACCAGGCGGTGCAGTCGCTGCGGCAGGACGAGTGCGGCCTCGCCCTGGCCGGCGGCGTCACCGTCATGGCGATGCCGCAGGTGTTCCGGGAGTTCTCGCGGCAGCGGGGCCTGTCGGCGGACGGGCGGTGCAAGGCGTTCGCGGACGCGGCCGACGGCACCGGCTTCTCCGAGGGCGTCGGCATGCTGGTCCTGGAGCGGCTGTCGGACGCGCGGCGCAACGGGCGGCGCGTCTGGGCGGTGATCCGCGGCTCGGCGATCAACCAGGACGGGGCGTCCAACGGCCTCACCGCGCCCAGTGGACCGGCCCAACAGCGCGTGATCCGGGCCGCGTTGGCGAACGCCCGGGTGCAGGCGGGCGACGTGGACGTCGTGGAGGCGCACGGGACCGGTACGACGCTCGGCGACCCCATCGAGGCGCAGGCGCTGCTGGCCACCTACGGACAGGACAGGGACCCGGGCAATCCGCTGTGGCTGGGTTCGTTGAAGTCGAACACCGGGCACACGCAGGCGGCTGCGGGTGTCGGCGGCATGATCAAGATGATGATGGCGATGCGCCACGGGGTGCTGCCCAAGACGTTGCACGTGGACCGTCCCTCGACGCACGTGGACTGGTCGGCCGGGGCGGTCGAACTCCTCACCGAGGCACGGGAATGGAGCGCCGCGGCGGACCGCCCCCGGCGGGCCGGCATCTCCAGCTTCGGCGCCAGCGGCACGAACGCACACCTGATCCTGGAGCAGGCACCCGAACCGGAGACACCCGAAGAGACCACTCAACTGCCTTCCACCGCAGGCGGGTTGGTGCCGTGGGTGCTGTCGGCGCGCTCGGAGCAGGCGCTGCGCGCACAGGCCGAGAAGCTGCGTGACCTCGCCCTCGCCGAGACGGGCCCGGACATCGCCGATGTCGGCGCGTCGTTGGTGTCGGACCGCACGCGCTTCGAGCACCGCGCGGTGGTCATCGGCCACGACCGGGCCGAACTCCTCAGCGGCCTGGCATCGCTGGCCTCCGGCACGGAGTCCGCCGCCGTGGTGCGCGGCGTCGCCGCGGAACCCGGCGGCTCCGTCCTCATGTTCCCCGGCCAGGGCTCCCCCTGGGCCGGCGCGGCACGGCCGTTGTACGACGCGTTCCCGGTCTTCGCGCAGAGCCTCGACGAGATCTGCGCCCGCTTCGACGCACACCTGCCCTTCGCCCTGAAGCCCGTACTCCTCGCCGACGATCCCGCGGACCGCGACCGCACGGACATCGCGCAGCCGGCCCTGTTCACCTTCCAGGTCAGCCTGTACCGGCTCCTCACGCAGTACTGCCCGCGGCCCACCCACCTGATCGGTCACTCCGTCGGCGAGATCGCCGCCGCCCACGTGTCCGGAGTCCTCGACCTCGACACGGCGACCAGGCTCGTGGCCGCCCGCGGCAGGGTCATGCAGACGGTCACCGAGCGCGGCGCCATGCTGGCCGTCCGCGCCCCGCAGGCCCGGGTGAGCCCGCTGCTCGACGCGTACGACCGCGTCGGCATCGCCGCCGTCAACGGCCCGGAGTCCGTCGTGGTCTCGGGCGCGCGCGACCAGGTCCACGCCCTGCGCGACCGGCTCGTCGCGGACGGCACCTCGGCGAAACTGCTCGCGGTCGACCACGCCTTCCACTCCCCGCTGATGGACCCGGTCCTGGACGAGTTCGCGGCAGCGGTCCACGAACTGCCCGCGGGCGAGATGCAGATCCCGATCGTCTCGACCCGGTTCGGCCGCGAGGCCACGCTCCAGGAGCTGACGTCCGTCGCGTACTGGGTGCGCCACGTCCGCGAACCCGTCCGCTTCCACGACGCGGTCGAGTGCGCCCGCGCGGCCGGTGCCGACGTCTTCCTCGAAGTGGGGCCGGGAGCGACGCTCGCGAGCGTCACCAAGGAGTCCTTCGCCGGCGAAGGCGTGCACGACGCGCTGGTCCTGTCCTCCTCGCGGCGCGAGCGCGGCGCGGTCCGGGCACTGCTCGACGCACTGGCCCATCTGCACGTCCGCGGCGGTTCGGTGGACTGGGACGCCCTGTTCGGGGCGCGGCGCCGGGTGGACCTTCCGACGTACGCGTTCCAGCGGCAGCGGTACTGGCTGGACTTCCTGGCCGCGATGGAGTCGGCGGACGTCGCCTCCGCCGGTCTGACGGCCCCGGACCACCCGCTGCTCGGCGCCGTGGTGGAGCACCCGGGAACCGACGAAGTGGTGTTCACCGACCTGTGGTCCCTGCGCACCCACGACTGGCTTGCCGACCACACCGTGTTCGGCGCGGTCGTCGTACCGGCGACGGCCCACATGGACCTCGCCCTGTCGGTCGGCGCGTACGTCGGATGCACCGTGGTCGAGGAACTCTCCCTGGAAGTACCCCTGATCCTTCCCGACCGGGGCGACGTACAGGTGCGCGTCGCCGTCGGCGCGCCGGACGCGACGGGACGCCGCTGCCTGGACGTGTACGCGCGCCCCGGCGAGGACGCCCCGGCGGTGGGTGGCTGGACGCGGCACGCGAGGGGAACCCTCGCACCGAGCGCATCGCGGGCCGCCGCCGCGTGGTCCGAGGACGCGCGCCCGCTCGCCGTCTGGCCGCCGGCCAAGGCGACGCGCCTCGACATCGGCGGACTCTACGACGCCTTCGCCGACGCGGGCTTCGACTACGGCCCGACGTTCCGCGGGCTGCAAGAGGTCTGGCGGCACGGCGACGACCTGTTCGCCCTCGCCGCCCTGCCGGAGACCGCCGCAGGCGCGGCCGACGGCGCGTACACACTCCATCCGGCACTGATCGACACCGTCCTGCACGCGGCCGTGGCCGGCGGCTTCGTCGAGGTGACGGGCGAGCAGGGCTGGATGCCCTTCGCGTGGTCCGGGGTCGACCTGGTCGGCGCGTGCGGCCCGCGCGTGAAGGTCCGGCTCACCCGGGTCGGCGAGGGCGTCGTCTCCCTGGCCGTCGCCGACGAGCACGGCCGCGCGATCGCCCACGTCGAAGCGCTGACGTTCCGCCCGGCGAGCGCCGGACAGGTGCGCGCGGCGCGCGGCGGACCGAAGCAGTCGCTGTACGAACTGCGATGGCGCCCGGCCCGGCAGAGCCCGCGGACCCACCCCGGACAGTGGGGGGTCCTCGGCCCGCGCGACGGCCTCGCCGCACGGCTGCCCGAAGCGGGCGACGCCAATGTCGCGGTCTACGCGTCCCTGGAGGAGGTCCTCGCCACAGGGGCGGCGGCGCCGGGGCACCTCGTGCTGTGCCCCGACGACTTCTCCGCCGCCGACCCCGACCTGCCGGCCGCGGTGGGCAGCGCCGACAAGCGCGTACTGGAATGGGTCCAGCGGTTCCTCACGGAGGACCGGCTCGCCGACTCCACGCTGGTGGTGCTCACCCGCCGCGCCCTGCCCACCGACGCCACGGAGAACGTCGAGAGCCTCCCCGGCGCGTCCGTGTGGGGCCTGATCCGGTCCGCGCAGACGGAGCACCCCGGCAGGTTCCGGCTGGTGGACATCGACGACGAGAGGACGTCCCGGGCGCGCTTCCCGGACGCGCTCGCCCTCGACGAAGCCCAACTGGCCCTGCGCGACGGCGCGTTCCTCGTCCCGCGCCTCACGTCCGCCGCACCCGAGGACCACCGGATCGAACCCCCGGCGGACGGCGCCCACCGGCTCGGCATCCTGCGCAAGGGCACGCTGGAGAACCTGACCTGGGTCCCGTGCCCCGAAGTGGAGGCGGCCCTGACGAGCGGACAGGTCCGCATCGCCGTGCGGGCCGCCGGGCTCAACTTCCGTGACGTCACGATCGCGTTGGGCCTGGTGGACCGTACGGCCATCGACGCCGGACTCGGCAGCGAGGGCGCCGGAGTGGTACTGGAGGTCGCCGACGACGTGACCCGGTTCGCGCCGGGCGACCGGGTGACCGGCATCTTCACCGGCGCCTTCGGCCGCGTGGCCGTCGCCGACCACCGCATGCTCACCCCCGTCCCCGACGGATGGAGCTTCGCCGAGGCGGCGTCCGTGCCGACCACCTTCCTCACCGCCTACCACGGACTCTTCCACGTGGCGAAGCTCGAGAAGGGGCAGCGGATCCTCATCCACGCCGCGGCAGGCGGCGTCGGCATGGCCGCCGTCCAGCTGGCGCAGCACGTCGGCGCCGAGGTCTACGCGACCGCGAGCCCGGCCAAGTGGCCCGTCCTGCGCGGCATGGGGCTGGACGACGCGCACCTGGCGTCCTCCCGGGACCTCGGCTTCGCCGAGACGTTCCGCGCCTGTGGCGACGGACACGGCGTGGACGTCGTACTGAACTCCCTCGCGCACACCTTCGTCGACGCCTCGCTGACCCTGCTGCCCGACGGCGGCCACTTCGTCGAGATGGGAAAGACGGACATCCGCGACCCCGAGCAAGTGGCGGCCGACCACCCCGGAGTCGACTACGAGGCCTTCGACCTCTACGAGGCGGGCCCGGAGGCGATCCACGAGATGTTCCGGACCGTCATGGAACTGTTCGCCGACGGGCGGATCCGGCCGAACCCGGTCTCCGTACGCGACATCCGCGACGCCCGCAGGACGTTCCGCGAGATGAGCCAGGGCCGCCACGTCGGCAAGCTGGTCCTGGAGGTCGGCGGCGGCTTCGGCGGCGGCACCGTGCTGGTCACCGGCGGGACCGGGGGAGTGGGCTCACTGGTGGCGCGGCACCTCGTCGCCGAACACGGCGTGCGCAGCCTGGTGCTGGCGAGCCGCCGGGGACCGGCGGCCGACGGGGCAGCCGAGCTGGTCGCGGACCTGCAGGACGCGGGCGCGGCCGTCCGCGTCGTGGCCTGCGACATCGC
>NZ_JAAGMG010000826.1 GCF_010548525.1 Streptomyces sp. SID14478 | reverse complement strand
GCTGGGCGCCGCGTCCGGTGCCGACCATGAGGGCGGTCGGGGTGGCGAGGCCGAGGGCGCACGGGCAGGCGATGATCAGCACGGCGACGGCCGCGCTGAACGCGGCGGTCGGGTCGCCGGTGACGAGGAGGCGTACGACGAGCGTGCCCAGCGCGATCGCGACGACCACGGGGACGAAGACGGCCGAGATCCGGTCGGCAAGACGCTGCACCCGGGCCTTGCCGGTCTGCGCGTCCTCGACGAGCCGGGCCATCCGGGCGAGCCGGGTGTCGGCGCCGACCCGGGTGGCCTCGACGACGAG
>NZ_JAAGMG010000072.1 GCF_010548525.1 Streptomyces sp. SID14478 | reverse complement strand
CGGCGTGCCGCACCCGCTCGTTCGCGGCGCGGGCCGCCGCGGTGGCGACCGACGGCCAGACCCGGTCGATCGCGGCGTTCACCGCGGCGCCGACGAGCACCGCGAACGCCGAGACGCCGATCCACAGGAGCACCGCGACGGGCGCCGCGAGGGAGCCGTAGATCGTGGGGCCCTCGATGGTGTTGGTGATGTAGAGCCGGAGCAGGAAGCTGCCCGGGATCCACATCGCGAGGGCGACCAGCGCCCCGGGCATGTCCTCGATCCACGGGGAGCGGACGGGCACGGACACGTGGTACAGCGTCGTCAGGAAGGCCACCGACAGGACGAGCACCACCGGCCAGTACAGGACCTGGACGACCGTCTCCGACCAGGGGACCAGTGCGATCACCGCGTCGGGCCCGGCGATCATCAGCGGCAGCGCCACCGAGCCGACGACGAGGCCGACCATGAACAGCAGGAACGCCAGGAGCCTCGTCTTCACGATGCCCCGCACGCCGTCGAGGCCGTACATCACCGTCACGGTGTCCACGAACGTCGACACGGCGCGCGAGCCCGACCACAGCGAGATCAGGAAGCCGATGGAGATGACGTCGGGCCGGCCGCCCTTGATGACGTCGTCCAGGATCGGTTCCGCGATCTCCTTCACGCCCTGGTCGGTGAGGACGGTGCGGGACGCCTCCAGGATGTTGTCGCGCACGCCCGCGATCGTGTCCGCGCCGGTCCAGGTGTCGACGTACGCGAGCAGGCCCACCAGCGACAGCAGCAGCGGCGGGACCGAGAGCAGGGTGAAGAACGCCGCCTCGGCCGCCAGGCCCAGGATGCGGTACTCCATGCACGAGTTGACGGTGTCCTTGAGGAGCAGCCAGGCGGTCCTGCGCTTGGAGACGTTCTGGTAGAGAACGCGGGCCCTGTGGAGACGGCCGGACGGGGGTGGAGGGGAATCACTTGCTGGCTGCACGCCCTAAAGGTATCCGTCACACGGGGCCGCACCCATCCCCCGGGGCCTCCGCCTGCGCCGGCGCGGCCGCGGGAGCGCCCGGCACGCGTGCGGTCGCCCGTCGATCCCTGGTGGGGCGCACGGCGCGGCGGGGGAAGTGGACGCGGTTGCGGCAATTGTCCGGTGCTTTCGGTGAGTTCCCCGGTACTCGGATCATTCAGGGCAGCACGATCCGCGCCTGCCGGGTCCGCGGCGCACGACGGACCCGGGGCTACTGGCCCGTGACGGGCCCGCCGGTCGGGTCGGCGTCGCCCGGGGCGTCCCCGGCCGGGCCGAGCGGGCGGCCTTCCCACAGGAGGGTCCGCCAGCCCTCGGCGGGCGAGCCCGAGAGGATGACGATGCCGGTGTTGCGCAGCGCATGGCTCGCGGCGTGGGCGACGTCGATGTCGGTGGACCGGGCGGCCACCCACATGCGGATGGCGGCGCCGTGGCTGACCATGGCGACCGTCCCGGCGCCGCTCCCGGCCGCCTCGGCGACGACGGCGTCGAAGCGGCCGAGCGCCTCCACGCCGTTCTCCCCGCCGGGCATCCGGCGTTCCACGTCGCCCGTCGACCAGGCGAAGGCGGTGTCCAGGTAGGTGGCGGCGGCCTCGTCGTCGCCGCGCATCTCCAGGTCGCCCGCGGACAGCTCCCGGATGCCGTCACGGACCTGGACGTCCAGCCCGGTCGCGGCGGCCAGCGGCGCGGCGGTGAGCTGGGTGCGCACCAGCGTCGAGGCGTACAGCGCGTCGATCCGCTCGTCCGCCAGCGCCTGCGGGAGCGCGGCGGCCTGCTCCTGACCGAGGGGGGTCAGACCGGGGCCGGGTCGCGCGGTGTCCAGCAGGTGCTTGACGTTGGACGGGGTCTGACCGTGGCGGATGAGCAGCAGGCGCATGCGGGGGCGACCTCCCATGATCGGCGGCGGGCCCTTCCACTGTGCCACGGGCCTCCTTACCCGGCGGCTTCGCGGCGGGCCCGCTCCTCCGCGTCCGCGTCGAAGCCGATCGGCTCCCAGCGCTTGACGAGCAGGGCGGTCAGGCCGAGGACGGGCGCGGCCAGAATGACCCAGTACACCCCCGTGCCCAGGCCACTGCTGAGGACGGGGAAGAAGAACAGGGTCAGCGTCGAGCCGAGCCGCAGCACGGCCTGGTTGAAGCCGATGCTGACCCCGCGCATCGACGTCGGGAATCCCAGGGAGGCGTAACTCATGATGTGCGCGCCGGGGCCGAACCCCTGCGCGAACATGAAGGCGCCCAGCATCAGGATGCCCGCCGTCACCACGGCCGTGCCGGACGGACGGCCGATGCAGGCGAGGGCGGTGATGGCGACCAGCTGGATCGCGAAGCCGAGGGACATCATCGGCCAGGCGCCGCGGGTCGACGCCCAGCGGATGCCGAGCAGTCCGCCGGTGAGGGCGAAGACGAGGTTCAGGGCGAAGGAGGAGGCGATCGTGGTCAGCGGGCCCTGGGTCATCAGCGTGGCGATGATGATCGGCAGCCCGAACGCGACCGCGTTGTAGCCGAAGGTCTCGGCGATGCCGACGGCCACCGACTGGAGGGTGCGGGTGCGGTAGGGCGGGGTGAACAGGCGGGCGTAGGAGGCGAGTCCAGGGCGGTGCGGGCGCGCCGCCGGTACCCGTGCGTCGTCGGCGACCCGGGCGTCCACGCCGTACGACGCGCGCAGGATCCGCGCCGCGCCTTCGAGGTCGCCCTGCTCTGCGGCCCAGGTCGGGGACTCGTTCATGTAGCGCCGGCGCAGGACGAGGACGAGCAGCGCGGGTATCGCGCCGAAGCCGACGGTGAACCGCCACAGCCAGCCCAACTGCGCGTGGGGCAGCAGGAAGTACAGCACCATGATCACCAGGTAGCAGCCGCTGGTCGCGGTGTACCAGGCCGGTGACCAGGCGGCCGTGCGCGAGCCCTTGCTGCCCTTGCCGCGCAGCCGGGAGAACTCGGCGAGGAACGCGATCGCCACGGGGATGTCCATGCCGACGCCGATGCCCATCACGAAGCGCGCGCCGATCAGCGTCCACACGTCCTGTGCGACGGCGCACACCAGCGCGGTGACGACGAAGAAGAGCATGTTGGCCATGAAGACCCGGTAGCGGCCGATCCGGTCGACGAGCCAGCCGCCGACGAGCGCGCCGAGGAGCGAGCCGACGCTGATCGAGGCCGTGACCGTGCCTGCCATCGTCGAACTGAGGCCGAACTGTGCGGTGATGTCGGGGAGCCCGTAGGCCAGCGAGCTCAGGTCGTAGGCGTCGAGGAAGATGCCGCCGAGCGCGATGACCACGATCATCTTGGCGTGTCTGCTGCGGGCGGTGCCCGAGTTGACCAGATCGGAGACGTCGGCCGCGGAGCGGATCAGCGCGGTGCCCGACGCCGTCGCCTTGGACGTGGTGACGGACAGGGGGGAGGTGGAGCTCATACGGAATCGTAGGCTCCGCTCGGAACCCGCCCGCACGCCTGTCCGGATAGTGGTCACCCGCGGGCACCGGTAGGTTCGGGTCCATGTCGGGCAGTACGCACAGCACGCACACGGTGACCAACCAGCCCCCGCCGCTGGTGGGCCACGACGTCTTCGCCTCGGACCGGGTCCTGACCGAGGGCCTGGAGCGGCATCTGGACGCCTCGCTCCTGGGCACGGCCCGGGCGGAGCTCTCGGTGCTCGGCCGCGCCGCCGGTTCCGCCCAGGTACAGGAGTGGGGCCGCCTCGCGAACGACAACCCCCCGGTCCTGCGCACCCACGACCGCTACGGCCACCGGATCGACGAGGTCGACTTCCATCCGTCCTGGCACCGCCTGCTGGGCAAGGGCGTCTCGGCGGGGCTGACCGCGGCGTGGACGCGGCCCGGCGGTCATCTGCGGCGCGCGGCCGCGTTCCTCGTGTGGTCGCAGGTCGAGGCGGGGCACCTGTGTCCGCTGTCGATGACGCACGCGGCGGTGCCGGCGCTGCGCGCGCAGCCGGAGCTGGCCGAGGAGTGGGAGCCCCGACTCACCTCCACCGTCTACGACTTCGGGCTGCGGCCCGCCGCGCAGAAGGCCGGCGCGCTGTTCGGCATGGGGATGACGGAGAAGCAGGGCGGCAGTGACGTCCGGGCCAACGCGACGCGTGCGGCCGGTCCGGGCGACGACGGGGCGTACGAGCTGACGGGCCACAAGTGGTTCTGCTCGGCGCCGATGTCGGACGGGTTCCTGGTGCTCGCGCAGGCGGACGCGGGGCTCACGTGCTTCCTGGTGCCCCGGGTGCGGGAGGACGGCACGCGCAACCCGTTCGCGATCCAGCGGCTCAAGGACAAGCTGGGCAACCGCTCGAACGCGTCCGGCGAGGTCGAGTTCGCCGGGACGTGGGCGCGGCGGGTGGGGGACGAGGGGCACGGGGTGCGCACGATCATCGAGATGGTCGCGGCGACCCGGCTGGACTGCGTGCTCGGCTCGGCGGCGCTCATGCGCCAGGCGGTCGCGCAGGCGGTCCACCACTGCACGTACCGCGAGGCGTTCGGCGGCCGCCTGATCGACAAGCCGCTGATGGAGAACGTCCTGGCCGACCTCGCCCTGGAGTCGGAGGCGGCGACGACGCTGGCGCTGCGGCTCGCCGCCGCGTACGACGACGGGAGCGCGCAGGAGCGGGCGTTCCTGCGGCTGGCCGTGCCCGCGGCCAAGTACTGGGTGACCAAGCGGTGCACGCCCCTCGTCGCGGAGGCCCTGGAGTGCCTCGGCGGCAACGGGTACGTGGAGGAGTCGGGCATGCCGCGGCTGCTGCGCGAGTCCCCGCTCAACTCGATCTGGGAGGGGGCCGGCAACGTCCAGGCCCTCGATGTACTGCGGGCGCTGCAGCGGGAACCGGCGGCGCTCAACGCGTTCCTGGTGGAGGTCTCCACGACGCGGGGCGCCGACCACCGTCTGGACGCCGCCGTGAAGGACCTGCTGACCGAGCTCGGCGACCTGGACGGCATCGAGGCGCGGGCGCGGCGCCTCGTCGAGCGGATCGCGCTGGTGCTGCAGGGGTCCCTGCTCGTGCGGTACGCGCCCGCCGACGTGGCGGACGCGTTCTGTGCGTCGCGGCTCGGCGGCGACCGGGGCGCCGCGTTCGGGACGCTGCCGCACACGCTGGGGCCGGCACGGATCGTGGAGCGGGCGCGCCCGGTGTCCTGAACGTCCGGGTCACGGCGGTGGGTGCGCGGGGATGGTGCTGCGCCGACACGGCACCATCCCCGCCTTTCAGGCCCCTAGAGGAGCTCGAACGCCGCCGGGGCGGCGTTGCTCCCAGTTTCAAACTCCGTACGGTTGTTCGCCAGGGTTGCAGGGGGTTGCAACGTTCCTTCGTAAGGCCCACCCTTGCCGTGGCTCGGAGGTGCACGATAGGCGTAACTCCCCGCATACCGAGGATTCAGGCATGAACAAGGACTCGACGATCGACCTGGCGCGGCTGTCCGCGATGGACGTCACGTTCGCGTCCCACCTGCTCAAGGGAGTGCGGGACGCGACGCTCTCGGGGCAGCGGCCACGGGTCATGCCCCGGCCCGACATCGGCGAGTCCTGGGGGCGGATGCTGCGCGGCGGCGTCGATCCGGACCGCGACTTCCGTCGGGGGCTGCTCAGTGTCGACGAGGTGGAGGAGCGGCGCCGGTCCTCGCCACTGCTGCCGGTCCTGCCCTTGCTGCGGGAGGCGCTCGTGACGGTGGCCGAGGCGGCGCAGCACATCATGGTGGTCAGCGACGCCGACGGCCGCATCCTGTGGCGCGAGGGGCATCCGGCGATGCTGCGCAAGGGCGACCAGCACGGCTTCGAGGTGGGCGCGCTCTGGTCGGAGGACGTCGTCGGCACGAACGGCGTGGGGACGCCGCTGGTGACGCGGCGTCCCGTCCAGGTCTTCTCCGCGGAGCACTTCGTGCGCTCGCACCACCAGTGGACGTGCACGGGCGCGCCGGTGACGGACCCGCGCGACGGGCGGCTGCTCGGGGTCGTGGACGTGAGCGGCCCGCTGGAGACGATGCATCCGGCGACGCTGGCGTGGGTGCGCTCGGTGGCGCAGCTCGCGCAGGCGCGGCTGCGCGAACTGCATACGGCGGGGCTGGAGCGGCTGCGCGCGGTGGCGGCGCCGGTCCTCGCGCGGATCGGCGGCCGGGCGCTGGCCGTGGACGGCAACGGATGGACGGCCGCGGTCACCGGAATGCCGCTGGTCGACCGGGTGGCGCTGCCCACGTCGTTGGCGGAGGGCCCCTGCTGGATCCCCTCGCTCGGCTGCTGCAAGGCGGCGCCACTGCCGGGCGGCTGGCTGATCATGGTGGACGACGACCCGGAGCCGCTGGCCGCGACCCGGGTCGTCCTGGACATCAGCCGGGCCCGGCGCTGGTCGATGGAGGTGTCGGGCGCGGCCGGCTCCTGGACCCACGAACTGAGCCCGCGGCACGCCGAGTTGCTGTACCTGCTGGCCCTGCACCGCGGCGGCCGCAGCGCGTCGGGCCTGGCCGCGGACCTGTTCGGCGACCCGGCGCGGACGGTGACCGTGCGCGCCGAGATGTCCCGCGTACGCCGCTACCTCGGCGGCCTCCTGGCCCACCGCCCGTACCGCTTCATGGAGGACACGGAGGTGGAGGTGCTGCTCCCCGACGACCCGCGCGACCTGCTGCCGCACTCGTCGGCGCCGGCGGTGGTCAGGGCGCGGACTCCACAGGGCTGACCCTCTGCAAGCCCCTGGAGTCCGGCTCTCCGGGATGCCGTCCGACGAGCCGGCCGGGTGCGCCGACTCCGGCACGGACGGATGCACAGGCCTCAACTGCCGTTCAGGGCACCGATGTTCACGGGCGTACCAGGGACGACCCGGTGCCCGGCGAAGTCCCGCTCCCCCGTGTCCGCGAGCGGCAGCGCGGCGCCGAGGGCGGGCGAGCCGGGGCGCAGGGCGTACGCGGCGCGGGCGTCCTCGATGCCGGTGGCGGTGCCGGGGGCGGCGAGCAGCGGATCGCCGCTCGTGCCACCGGGGTTGTCGGGCAGCGGCCCGCTCACGCCGCTCAGCACGTTGTGCGACAGCGACACCCCGCCCGAGCGCGGCGCGAAGGAGGCACTGCCCGCTCCGGTCTTGCGCACCACGTTGTCGACGAAGGCGATCTCGTGCCGGCTGTCGGTGTTCTCGTTGACGACGGTCTGGCTGACGCCGTCGCCGACGAAGAGCGTGTTGTGCAGGAAGCGGACGTCGGAGAAGGACCCCTTGCAGGTCTCGATGCCGCGGTAGCTGTCGTTCTGGCTGACGTTGAAGCGGATCACGGCGCCGGACAGGGTGCCGTCTGCGGTGCAGACGAGGAAGAAGCCGCCGGCGTTGTCGTGGCTGTAGTTGTACTGGAAGACGGTGCCGAAGGTGCCCTCGTCGACGTCGTACGCCATGCCGTCCCGGGTGGTCTCGCCGCCCGAGGTGTCGTTGTACTGGAAGACGGTCCCGTCGGCGTTGTAGGGCCACATGCCCGCGTTGTATCCGGCGGAGCGGCGCTGGAAGCCGCGCAGGGTGTTGTGCTCGACGAGGGCGCCGTCGGTGACGGTCGTGACGATGCCGTCGCCGCCGAGGTCGGAGAGCGTGTTGCCGCGCACGACGACCCGGGTGGAGGGGGTCCACGCCGGGCCGGCGGGGTCGTAACCCCCCACCGCGGGACGGTTGTTCCAGCTCGACGCGAAGAAGATGCCCTCCCGGTCGACGGCGTCGAGGGTGTTGTCGGCGACGACCACGTCGTCGTAGCGGGTGGGCGTGGCCGAGCCCGTGACGGAGAACAGGATGCCCGCGGAGCCGTCGTTGTCCTTGGTGTCGTCGCCACGGATGTCGTGGATGTCGAGGTCCGTGAGGCGGTAGTGGGTGCCGGTGCCGTAGTCGTCGAGCACGACGCGCACGCCCCGGCGCTTCGTGCCCGGGTGCGCCGCGTTGGTGATGTCCAGGTCGGACACCTCGATCCACTGGGTGTTGCGCAGCAGGACGGTGTCGAGCGCCCCGTTCCCGTCGACGACGGGTTTCGCGGCGCCGGGGTCCCCGTACGCGCCGATCCGGACGGGGCTGCCGGGCCGGCCCGCGCCGTCCGGGGCGAGGGTGCCGGTGCAGCGGCTGCCGCGCTTCAGCAGGACCGCGTCCCCGGGAGCCAGGTGCCGGGCGTTCACGGCGGCGAGG
>NZ_JAAGMG010000038.1 GCF_010548525.1 Streptomyces sp. SID14478 | reverse complement strand
CCGGGCGGGACACCTGGCGCGGCGAGTCCCTCAGCTGAGCACGGCCCGGCGGGGATCGCGCCCGCTCGCCGCCAGCGCCCGCTCGTACACGGACGCGTCGTCGGCCACGGGGACGGCGTCGGCGAAGCCTTCGTACTGGCGGTAGAGCGCGGCGTTCTTGTCGACGACGTGCAGCAGCAGCGCCGCCGCCCCGTCCGAGAGGCGGAACTCCTGGCCGACGGCGCGGGCCACGTCCCAGCCGTGCAGGACGAGTTCGGCCCAGACGAGGGTGGCGACCTCGGGGGCGGGCTGCCGCGCGAACCCGAGGTCGATGTCGCCGTCCCAGGTCCCGGCCGCGGACCAGGCGGCGACGGCCCGGTCGAGCTGTGCGGCGTACTGCCCGGCCCAGTCCTCGTCCGCCGCGAAGTCGCGCCCGGTCAGGTCCTCGGGCAGTTGCAGGCGCCGGGCGCGGTGCTCCAGACCGTGCGCGCTGTACAGCACCCAGTGATTGACGAGGGTGCGCAGGTCCCAGTCGCCGCAGCGGGAGGGGGCGTCGAGGCGGTCGGGGTCGACGCCCGCGGCGACGCGGGCGGCCTCGGCGGCGGCTTCGACGAGGTACGGGTACACGGTGTCCATGCGTTCATCGAGGGGTGCGTTCATGTCACCGACGCTATGCGGGAGTCCCCCGCGCCCTCTTGAACAAACGCGACAGCCGTCCTACTGGCGTGCGTCCACCGCGGCCGTCAGCGCCGCCACGGGCGTCTCGCCGGCCGCACGTCCTTGCCGGGCCGCCTCGTTCGCGTACTCCTGGAGGACGTCGTTGACGGGCGTGGGCACCCCGTGCAGCCGCCCGAGGAGCGCGATCTCGCCGTTCAGGTAGTCGGCCTCGATGGTGCCGGTGCCCCGGTTCAGGGACTGCCAGGAGGAACCGCCGCCGCGTGGTGCCCCGTCGAACGGCTCGAAGCGGATCTTGTCGGCCCGGATCTTCCGCTCCTCCTCCTGCGGCGTGTACGCGATGCCGGCCGCCGCGAGCACGGCCTCGCCCTCGGCGCGGGCCCGCCGGAACAGGGCGATGCCGTCCTCGTCCGTGAGGACCCCGGAGACCGCCTCGATCGCGTTGGCCAGGTTCGCCAGGAGCTTGGCGTACTTCCAGCGCATGACGTCGGCCGCGACGGGAGCCTCCAGCAGGGAGTCCTCCAGGTCGGCGGCGATCGCGCGCGCCGTGTCGTCGGCGCCCTCGGGGTAGCGGCCCAGGTGCAGGATGCCGGTGAGCGGGGTGCCGTCGGCGCGGACGACGCCCGGTTCGACGAAGGAGGCGGGCAGCCAGACGCACATCGCGTAGACGCGCTGGAAGGTGCGCAGCGCCAGGCGCTCGCTCTCCACCCCGTTCTGTGCGCACACCAGCGGCAGCCGTCCGGCGGCGGTGCCGCCGCCCTCGACGGGCCGCACGCCCCATGCGGCGAGCGCGGCGGAGCTGTCCTGGGTCTTCACCGCGAGGACCAGCACGTCGTCGGCGCCCAGCGTGCCGAGCGCGTCGGGTCCGTCCACGACGGGCAGCCGGTGGGTGTGCGGCCCGTCCGGTGTCTGCAGTACGAGGCCCCGCTCGCGCAGCGCCTCGTACTGCGTGCCGCGCGCCACGAGGACGACGTCATGCCCGCCCTGCGCGAGCCGGCCGCCGATGGCCCCGCCGACCGCTCCTGCCCCGATGATGATGTAGCGCATGCCACCGACCCTTTCACGGAAGGGTGCAGGGGCCATCGACGCCGCTGTTGCGATCCGGCAAACTCTGCCCGAAAGGCGTCGGTTACCGTCGCCCCATGACGAACCGGCGGGCGCAGCCCACCCCGCAGCAGACCCTCTCCCTCGGCTCCGACCTGCCGGTACGCCGTCTCGGCTACGGCACCGCGCAACTGGCGGGCCCCGGGTACTGGGGCCCGCGCGGCAGTGACGCGGACGCGGCCGCGCTGCTGCGCCGGGCCGTGGAACTCGGCGTCACCCTCGTCGACACCGCCGACAACTACGGCCCGGACGTCGCCGAGGAACGGATCGCCGCCGCCCTGCACCCGTACGGCGACGACCTGGTGATCGCCACGAAGGGCGGGGTCGTGCGCGACTCGGCCGAGGCCTGGCACATCGCGGGGCGCCCCGAGGACCTGCGCGCCATGTGCGAGGCGTCCCTGCGCCGGCTGCGCGTGGAGCGCATCGACCTGTACCAGTTGCACCGGCTCGACCCCGAGGTGCCGATGGCCGAACAGCTGGGCGCGCTGGGCCGGTTGCGGGACGCGGGCAAGATCCGGCACGTGGGCCTCGACTCGGTGACGGCCGAGCAGCTGCAGGCGGCGCTCGACCTGGACATCGTGCCGATCGCCTCCGTGCAGAACCGCTACAACGTCCTGGACCGCGCCGGCGAACCCCTGCTGAAGCTCTGCGAGGCACGGGGCATCGCGTTCCTGCCGTGGTTCCCGCTGGGCAACGGCAGCCTCACCGGCCACCCCGTGTGCGCCGGGATCGCGGCGGCCCACGGCGCGACGCCCTCGCAGGTCGCGCTGGCCTGGCTGCTGCACCACTCCCCCGTGCTGTGCCCGACGCCGGGCACGGGGTCGCGGCGGCACCTGGAGGAGAACCTGGGCGGGGCCCGACTGGCGCTCACAGCAGGGGACATGGAGCGCCTGGACCGGCTCGCGGAGCCCGCGGACCTCACGTCCCGCTCGTGAGCTCCACCATCTTGACCACGGTGTTCCAGTTCCGGCTCGTCGCGATCAGGCCCTTGTTCACGCCGGGCCGGGCCAGCTGTTCGGCGAGCTTCGAGCGGCCGAGGCCGTCGGGGGCGTAGAGGTAGAGCGCGCGGTCGCCGACGCGGAAGTCCTCGGGGGCGTACGCGGGCAGGTCGATCGCCGCGTACCGCTCGGGCCGCACGGCCTGCGAGAAGTACGTGACGTGCAGCTGCTTGCCCTCCAGCTCGGCGGCCGGGAAGGGGCAGGCGTCCATGACGGCCTTCAGATACGCGTGGTCGCGCACGAGGACGTCGACGGCGAAGCCGAACGCGTCGGCGAGGGCCGCCCCGATCCGCCGCGCGTGCGTCTCCTCGTCGCCGTCGTCGGCGGCGAACGCGACGTTGCCGCTCTGCAGGTACGTGCGGACGTCGGTGTAGCCCAAGTCCTCGACGAGCGGCCTCAGTTGTGCCATCGGGACCTTCTTGTTGCCGCCGACGTTGATGCCGCGCAGCAGAGCCGCGTACCGGGTGATCGTCATGCGCACACGATAAGGCGGCCGTCGTGCCCCGTGGGGGTGGGCACGACGGCCGCCGGACCGGGATGTCGCCGGGTGACTACTCGACGATCTTCAGGAGCTTGTTCGGGGTGCCCTCGGACGCGTTCGTGATCGCGTCGGGGGTGGCCCCTTCGGTGAGCGCCTCGGCGACGTCGGCCGGGGCCGCGTCCGGGTGCCCGCCGAGGTAGACGGCGGCGGCGCCCACGACGTGCGGGGTCGCCATCGACGTGCCGGAGATGGTCTCGGTGGCGTCGTCGTCGGTGTTCCAGTCGGAGGTGATGTCCGAGCCGGGGGCGTAGATGTCCACCACGGAGCCGAAGTTGGAGAAGTCCGACTGCGCGTCGTCCTTGGTGGAGGAGGCGACGGTGAGGGCCTCGGGGACGCGGGCCGGGGAGCTCCCCGAGGCGTCCGCCGACTCGTTGCCGGCCGCCACCGCGAAGGTGACGCCCGACGCGATCGACTTCTGCACGGCGGCGTCGAGCGCCTCGTCCGCGCCGCCGCCGAGCGACATGTTGGCGACGGAGGGGCCCTGGTGGTGCTCGGTGACCCAGTCGATGCCCGCGACGACCTGCTCGGTGGTGCCGGAGCCCTCGTTGTCGAGGACGCGGACCGCGACGATCTCGGCCCTCTTGGCGACGCCGTGCGCGGCACCGGCGATGGTGCCGGCGACGTGTGTGCCGTGCCCGTTGCCGTCGTCCGCGTTCTCGTCGTTGTCGACGGCGTCGAAGCCGGAGGAGGCCCGGCCGCCGAAGTCCTTGTGCGTGGTGCGCACCCCGGTGTCGATGACGTACGCCGTGACGCCCTCACCGGCGGTGTCCGGGTAGGTGTACGCGGCGTCGCCCGCGGTCTGCGCCTGGTCGATGCGGTCCAGGCCCCACGACGGCGGGTTGTCCTGGGTGGCGTCGATGTGGAACTTCTTGTTCTGGACGACCTTGGCGACGGACTTGTCGGCGGCGAGCTGCCGGGCCTCGGTCCGTGACAGGCCGTTCACGGAGAAGCCGTTGACGGCGGAGGCGTAGGTGCGCCTGAGAGTGCCGCCGTACTCCTTGGCCAGGCCCTTCTTGGCGGTGGTGCCGGCCTTCTGGTCGAGGAGCACGATGTAGCTGCCGGAGACGGCGCCCCGGGCGTCGAGGCCGTAGACCTTGCCCTGGGCGGGGGCCGCCGCCCCGGCGAAGCTGCCGGTGAGGACGGTCACGCCCACCGCTGTCGCCGTCGTGGCTATCGCCGCGGTCAGTTTCATCCTGCGCGCGCGCTGGTGAGTTGCCATGAAGAGTGAACTCCTCTTGGAGGTGTGGGGGGTTGTGGTGCGTCGTGCATCCGCGTGTACGTACTTCTGCGTGCAACTGCGTTCTGCTCCGCGCGTGGGGGCGCGAAATTTCGTGCGGTCCCCGTCAATCTCCGGAAGATGTCCGGGGGTTGAGACGAAACCCTGGCCGATTGACGCGACCAGATCAAGAGCTTCATACACCTGTGACTTGTTCAACAAGGTTTCGTAATAACAAATACGACAGAGCGCACTCAACCCCCTATATGTGTAAGGGCCTTGCGTCATCCTCCGTGCCGACGCCCCGCGCCGGCACCTCACCGGGCAGCACGACGAACGGCGCTCGTCCCGTCCCTACCTTCGAATGCGGAGGTGACCTCATGGCGGGGAACGGGGAACGGCGGGAACCACCGGTGCGGGGCTTCGCGGCCCGGGCCGGCGGCTGGAGCGTCCGGCACCGCTGGGCGGCGGTGGGCATCTGGGTGCTGTTCGTCGTCCTGGCGACGGGCATCGGCTCGGCGGCGGGACGCGTCGACGTCGGCGACGGGGACCAGCTCGACGGCGAGACCGGCCGGGCCGCACGGATCGTCGACGACGCCCACATCGACGAACCGGCGGCCGAGACCGTGCTCGTCCAGGGCAAGGACAAGCAACTGGCCGCCACCGCCCCGGAGTTCCGGCGTGCGGTCGCCGATGTCGTCAAGGCCGTCGAGGGCACCGGCGCGGTGACCGACGTGCGCTCGCCGTACACCGCCGGGGCCCAGACCGTCTCGAAGGACGGCCGCACCGCGCTCGTCCAGTTCGCCATGCGGGGCGACCCCGACTCGGCCGCCGACCGGGTCGAGCCGGTCCTCGATGCCGTGCGGAAGGTCGCGGACGGCCACGACGCGCTGCGGATCGAGGAGATCGGCGCCGCCAACATGGGCAAGACCTTCGACGACGCGTTCGGCGACGACTTCCAGCGGGCCGAGATCTCGGCGGTCCCGGTGGCGCTCGGCATCCTCCTGATCGCGTTCGGCGCGCTCGTCGCGGCGCTGCTCCCGGTGGCCCTGGCGATCACCGCGATCGTGGCGACGATGGGCCTGATGGGCGTCGTCAGCCACCTCCAGCCGATGAGCGAGACCGCCAACTCGGTGATGCTGCTGGTGGGTTTGGCGGTCGGCGTCGACTACTGCCTGTTCTATCTGCGCCGCGAGCGCGAGGAGCGGATGAGGGGCCGCGACCCGCGGACCGCGCTGCGCATCGCCGCGGCCACCAGCGGCCGGGCGATCATCGTCTCCGGCGTCACGGTGTGCGTGGCCATGGCGGGCATGCTGTTCACCGGGCTCGCCGAGTTCCAGGCCATGGGGCTCGCCTCGCTGATGGTGGTGGCGGTCGCGATGGTGGGGTCCGTGACCGTGCTCCCGGCACTCCTGTCCCTGCTCGGCGAGCGCGTGGAGAAGGGGCGCGTCCCGTTCCTGCACCGGTCCAAGCGGCGTGGCGGGCAGACACCTTCGCAGAGCCGGTTCTGGAAGCGGGTCCTGACGGTCGTGCTGGCGCGGCCCGCCGTGTCCGTGGGCGTCGCGGTCTGCGCGCTCCTCGCGATCGCCGCGCCGGCGCTCGGCATGAAGACCCAGAACCTCACCCTGGACCAGGAGTTCGGGAACTCACTGCCGATCGTGGCGACGTACGACCGGGTCAACGAGGCGTTCCCGGGCGGCTCCGATCCGGCCACGGTGGTCGTCCGCGCGGACGACATCGACGCCCCCCGGGTGCGGACGGCGATCGCCGACTTCCGTGCGCAGGCGGTCGGTTCGGGCGCCTCGCGCGGCCCGGTCGAGGTCACCGTGCACGCCAAGGAGAACGTCGCGCTCATCGCCGTGCCGCTCGTGGGCGGTTCCGATCAGGACAGGGCGGAGAAGAGCCTGGCGCTGCTGCGCGACCACGTGCGGCCCGACACGCTCGGCAAGGTCGACGGCGTCGAGGCGCCGGTGACCGGGCAGGTCGCGGGGTCGAAGGACTTCAACGACCAGATCGTCGGCTCCGTCGTCCCGGTCTTCGTGTTCGTCGTCGCCTTCGCCTTCCTGCTGATGCTGCTGTCCTTCCGCTCCCTGACCGTCGCGATCACCTCGATCGCGCTCAACCTGCTGAGCGTGGGCGCCGCGTACGGAATCCTGGTCGCCGTCTTCCAGAACGGCTGGGGCGCCGGGCTCGTCGGCGCACAGGGCGTCGGCGCGATCATCTCGTGGCTTCCGCTGTTCCTGTTCGTGATCCTCTTCGGCCTGTCGATGGACTACCACGTGTTCGTGGTGTCCCGGATCAAGGAGGCACGTCTTCAGGGGCGTACGAACACGGACGCCATCCGGCACGGCGTCGTCACGACGGCCGGCGTGGTCACCAGCGCGGCCGTCATCATGGTCGCCGTCTTCGGCATCTTCGGGACGCTGTCCATGCAGTCCTTCAAGCAGATGGGCGTGGGTCTGGCGGCGGCCGTCCTGATCGACGCGACGGTCATCCGGGGCGTGCTGCTCCCGGCCGTGATGGCGCTGCTCGGGGAACGCAACTGGTACCTGCCGAAGTGGCTGCACCGGATGCCGGACCTCACGCACGACGAGGCGGCGCAGCTGCCGCTCCCGGCACCCCGGGCAGCGGACGAGGACGGCCCGGTGCGGGTTTCTCCGTAAGAACCCGGGCGGTAAAAGGCGGTTCGGCAGGGCCCGCCGGTTCCTCGGGGAACCGGCGGGCCCGGTTCGGCACGCCCCGGTTCCGCTGATCCGACGGGCTCCGCTCAGCGGGCGGGCAGTTCGGCCTCGATGAGGTCGGCCGCCCGCGGCGTGCCGCCCTCGGCGGTCATGTCCTGCTGGATCGCGGCGAGGCGGCGCGCCACCTGCGGGTCGTCGACGAGGGCGAGGACGACCTCGCGCAGGTGCTCGGCGGTCGCCTCCTCCGTCGGGACGTGCCGGGCGACCCCGAGTCCCTGCAGCATGTCGGCGTTGCCGAACTGGTCGACGGCCTGTGGGACGGCGACCATCGGCGTCGCGGTGGCGAGCCCCTCCTGGCTGCCGCCGGCACCGGCGTGCGTGATGAAGACGTCGGCCTGCTTCAGGATCGCCAACTGCGGTACCCAGTTGCGCACTTCCACGTTAGCGGGGAGCGGCCCGAGGTCGTCGGCGCTCACGTGCTTGCCGACCTGGAGCACGAGGTGCCAGCCCGGCAGGTCGCCGAAGGCCTTCGCGCACTCCCGGTAGAAGGCCGGCTGCTTCGTGAACGAGGAGCCGAGCGAGACGAGCGCCACCCGCTCGGCGTCGGCCGGCCGCTGCCAGCCGCCCTGCGCGCCGCGATCGCCCTGGCAGGCGCCGACGAAGACGTTCTTCTCCAGGTCGACCCGGTCGGCGTTCGGCTGCAGGGCCTTCGGGATGAGGACGAGGGTGTGGTCGTAGCGGCCCCAGAACTCGTCGACGTCCTTCGGGACGCCGTACTCCTTGAGCCAGGCGTCGAACTTCTCGAAGTACGCCTTGCCGCGCGGCGTCTGCCGCGGCTCGGCCCACATCGGCTTCGCGACCTCCTCCTCGTACCCCTGCCACGCGACGAGGTTCGGTGAGAGCGTGATCGCCGGGACGCCCCAGCGCTCGGCGAGCACCCCGGCCGGGTACGAGCTGATGTCGTGCAGCACGAGGTCGGGCACGCCCGCCCCGCCTCCTCCTTCGTACGCCTCGATGAGCTGGGGCAGGGCCTGGATCGCGTCGTCCAGGAACGGCTCCACGTTGTCGAGCAGCGTGGTTCCCCACGCCGCCGGGTCGTCGTCGGGCCCGGGGAGAGTGGTGCGGTACAGGACCGGCTCGGCGCCGGTCTCGGCGACCTTCTCCTCGAACAGGTGCGGGATCGCGTACGTGACGCGGTGCCCACGGGCGACGAGCTCCCGGATCACTTCGAGACTCGGATTCACGTGCCCGTGGGCGGCGATGGAGAACATGGCGATATGGGCGCGCTTCGGGTGTTTCGGGGTCGTCATGCCCTCACCGTAAGCGAGACGATACGTCTCGTGCAAATTTTTTCCGGAGGGCCTCTCCGTGGCGCCGCGGCGTCAGCGCTGGTAGCGCGCGAGCACCAGGTTCCCGTCCTTCACCAGCCGCTTGCGCAGTGCGTCGAGGCCGATCGCACCGCTGTAGTACTCCTGGAAGGCGGGCGTGGCCACCTTGTCCTTCCACTCGGCGTAGCCGCGCACGGACTGGGCGGGGGCCGGGCGCAGCCGGGCGGCGAGGGCGGTGCCCGCCGCCCAGTCGTCCTTGGTGGTGTGCAGCGCCGGGTCCTTCAGCGCCTGTGTGCCGGTGGGCAGCATCCAGTCGCCCAGGGCGAGTCGCACCATGTTGCGCGGCCGCAGGAGGAAGTCGATGAACTCGGCCGCCTCCTTCTTGTGCGGGCTGTTCGCGGAGACCGAGAGGGTCTGCGGACTGACGCCCTGCGTGAGGCCGTCGGCGCCGGCCGGTGCGGGCAGCACCCGCCAGTCGAACCCCTTGGGCGCCTGCTGCACGATCTGCTGCCGGTAGGAGAAGCCGAGCGGCACCATCGCGTACTTGCCCGCGAAGAATCCGGGGAGCGTGTCCGAGCCGCCCATGCCGAGCGTCGTGCCGGACGCGCTGTCGTCCCCGTTCACCTGGTCGTGGACGGTGCGCGGCATCACCTCGTCCGCGGCGTCGAAGCGGATCGTCACCTTGCCGTCGGCGCCGCGGTGGAACATCTGCCCGCCGGTGGACAGGGACAGGTTCAGCGTCGCGGAGACCGGTTCCTTGAGCGGCCAGGCGACCCCGTACCTCCCCTTGCCGCTGAGCTCCCGGGTGATCCGGCGGAACTCGTCCCAGGTCCACGGGTCGTCGGGGGTCGGGATGCGGACGCCGGACTCCTTGAGCAGTTTCGCGTTGGCGATCAGCACGCGCGGCTCCTGGAGGAACGGCACCCCGTAGATCCCGCCGTCGAAGGTCGTCGTGCCCCAACTGCGTTGCGGGATGTCCGACTTGAGGCGCGCGGGGAGGTAGTCGCGCAGGTCGGCGAGGTAGCCGCCGTACGCGAAGTCGGCCAGGTCGTCGGAGGCGTCGTGGATGATGTCGGGCGCCTCGTCGCCCTCGAAGGAGGTCAGGAGCTGGTCGTGGACGCTGTCCCAGCTGCCCTGCACGTACTCGACCCGGACGTCCGGGTGGGCCGCGTTCCACTCCTTCACCAGCTGTTTGTTGGCGGCGACGGATTCCTCCTGCCAGGCCAGGGACTGGTACTCCAGGGTGATGCGGCCGCCCGCGTGCCCGGACGATCCGGAGGTGCACCCGGCGAGCAGCAGCACCGAGACCGCGAGAAGCGCCGTCGCCAATTTCCGTGCACCGCGCATCACTTCACCGCCCCGGCCAGCATGCCGCCGGTGATCCGCTTCTGGATCACGGCGAAGATCAGCAGGGACGGGAGCGTCGCCAGGAACGCCGCGGCGGCGAGCGGGCCGAGGTCGGCGACGCCCTCCGCACCGAGGAAGTGGGTGAGGACGACGGGCAGCGTCTGCCGTTCGGGCGTCTTCATCAGGACCAGCGCGAAGAAGAACTCGTTCCAGGCGGAGATGAACGCGAACAGGGCCGTCGCCACGATGCCGGGCGCGAGCAGCGGCGCCGTCACGGACACCAGGACGCGCAGCCGGCTCGCGCCGTCGACCGCCGCGGCCTCCTCCAACTCCCGTGGCACCGCCCGGACATAGCCGACGAGCATCCACAGCGCGAACGGCAGCGCCCACACGACGTAGACCATGATCAGGCCGGGCAGGGCGTTGATCAGGCGGAGGTTCTTCAGGATCAGGAACAGCGGGATGATGATCAGGACGAAGGGGAACGCCTGGCTGACCACCACCCAGCCGGTCGCCGCCCGTGACACGAACGAGCGGTGGCGTGCCATGACGTACGCCATCGGCGTCGCGATGACGATCGCGATCACCGCGGCGCAGACGGCCACGAGCAGGGAGTTGCCCGCGGCGCGCAGCAGGGGCTGTTCGTCGAAGGCCTGCCGGAAGTTGGCGAGGGTGGCGTCCTTGGGCAGCCAGGTGGGGTGCAGGCTCGCGAGTTCGCGTGCCGGCTTGAACGCGGTGGAGATCAGCCACAGGAACGGGAAGACGAGGAAGACGAGATAGGCGAGGAGCGCGAGGTACTGGCCGGCGCGGGCCGGCTTGCTGGTTCTCATCACTGCTCGTCGCCTCCCTTCAGGCGGCCCACCAGATAGAGGGCGAGGAGGATCGAGATGACGGCGACCATGACGCAGCCCATCGCCGCCGCGTAGCCGAACTGGCCGTAGCGGAAGGCCTCTTCGTACGCGAACAGCATCGGCAGCCGGGTGCGGCCGCCCGGCCCGCCGCTGGTCAGGACGTAGACCAGGGCGAAGGAGTTGAAGTTCCAGATGAAGTTGAGCGCGGTGACGGCGAGCGCGACCGGGCGGATCGCGGGCCAGGTCACCGTGCGGAACCGGCGCCAGGCGCCCGCCCCGTCCATGGCCGCCGCCTCGTGCAGTTCGCGCGGGGTGTGCTGCAGTCCCGCGAGCAGCGCGACGGTGGTCTGCGGCATGCCCGCCCAGACGCCGACGACGATGACGGCGGGCAGCGCGGTGGCCAGGCCGGTGAGCCAGTCGCGGCCGTCGCCGAGGCCGAGGTCGCGGAGCGTCTCGTTCAGGATGCCCGCGTCGGGGTGGTAGACGAGGCGCCACATGATGCCGACGACGACCTCCGGCATCGCCCAGGGCACGATGGCGAGGGCCCGGGCCAGCCAGCGGAAGCGCAGTTCCTGGTTGAGCAGGAGCGCGAGGCCGAGCGCCAGCAGGAACTGCGGGACCGTCACTCCGATCGCCCACAGCAGGCCGATCCTGAATGAGTCCCAGAAGAGGGTGTCGTGCAGCAGGTCCTGGAAGTTGAGGGTGCCGACCCACTGCGTCGCCGCGGTACGTCCTGACTGGGAGTCGGTGAAGGCGAGCCCCAGCCCGTACAGCAGCGGGCCGACGCTCAGGACCAGGATCGGCAGCAGCGCGGGGAGCACCAGGAACCAGGCGCCGCGTTCTCGCGCGCTCCGTTCCGCCACGGTGGTTCGCGCTTTCCCTGTCGCTGTCGCCGAGGTCACGAAGGCGGCTCCTTCGGGCGGTTCGGATGGCGCGGACGGCTTCCGGCCGCCCCGGCGGCCCCCGTCATGGTCCTGAGCGCGCCGCACGGCGTCAAGACATGGGGACGCGGACGAGGGCGGGAGCCGTCGTACGAGGTCGGGTGCGAGACTGGGCCGGTACCAGTGGAGCGCGGGAGGCTAGTGATGGACGAGGCACGGGCACGGGACGTGCTGGCACAGGCGGGCGTCGTGGACGGACCGGGCGGCGCCGGGGCCGACGGCGCGGAGCTGATCGCGCTCGGCGAGAACGCGGTGTTCGCGGCCGGCGACCTCGTCGTCAAGGTCGGCCGCAGCAGCGCGCAGGCGCCCGAGCTCCTGGACCGGGCCCGCCGCGAGCTGGCCATCGCCTCGTACCTCGCCGAGCACGGC
>NZ_JAAGMG010000006.1 GCF_010548525.1 Streptomyces sp. SID14478 | reverse complement strand
GGCTGCGTGCGGCGGGCCGGCGCGGGACCGCCGAGCGCGGCGCGGCGCTCGGTGAGGTAGCGCAGCTCGGGGGAGTCCTCGGCGGGACGCGCGTACGGGACGACGCCGTCCTCGAAGCGGCTGTCCGGGATCGGGAGGTCAAGGAGGTCACGCATCCCCTTGAACTCGTCGATCGTCAGCTTCTTCATCTGGTGGTTGGCGTTCTTGGACTCGAAGCCCTTGCCGAGCGTGAAGCCCTTCACCGTCTGGGTGAGGATCACGGTCGGCTTGCCCTTGTGCTCGACGGCCGCCTTGTACGCCGCGTACACCTTGCGGGGCTCGTGGCCGCCGCGCGAGGTGTGGAAGCACTCGGAGACCTTGTCGTCGGAGAGCACCTTGGCGAGCTCGATCAGCGCCGGGTCGGTGCCGAAGAAGTGCTCGCGGATGTAGGCGACGTCGCGGGTCTGGTACGTCTGGAACTGGGCGTCCGGGACCTCGCGCAGCCGGCGCAGCAGGGCGCCGGTGGTGTCGAGCTGGAAGAGCTCGTCCCAGGCGTTGCCCCACAGGGACTTGATGACGTTCCAGCCAGAGCCGAGGAACTGGGCCTCAAGCTCCTGCACCACGCGGAAGTTCGGGCGGACCGGGCCGTCCAGGCGCTGCAGGTTGCAGTTGATGACGAAGGTCAGGTTGTCCAGACCCTCGCGGGCGGCGAGCGTGAGCGCCGAGGTCGACTCGGGCTCGTCCATCTCGCCGTCGCCGAGGAACGCCCAGACGTGCGAGTTCGAGGTGTCCTTGATGCCGCGCGCCGACAGGTAGCGGTTGAACCGCGCCTGGTAGATCGCCGACAGCGGGCCGAGGCCCATGGACACCGTGGGGAACTCCCACAGCCAGGGCAGGCGCCGCGGGTGCGGGTACGACGGCAGGCCGTTGCCGCCGGCCTCGCGGCGGAAGTTGTCGAGCTGCTGCTCGCTGAGGCGGCCGTCGAGGAACGCGCGGGCGTAGATGCCGGGGGAGGCGTGGCCCTGGATGTAGAGCTGGTCGCCCGAGCCGTCGCCCTCCTTGCCGCGGAAGAAGTGGTTGAAGCCGGTCTCGTACAGCCAGGCGGCCGAGGCGAAGGTGGCGATGTGGCCGCCGACGCCGTGCTTGCTGCCGCGGGTCACCATCGCGGCCGCGTTCCAGCGGTTGTACGCGGTGATCTTGGCTTCCATCTCCTCGTCGCCGGGGAACTCCGGCTCGACGGCGGTGGGGATGGAGTTGACGTAGTCCGTCTCAAGAAGCTTCGGCAGCGCCAGGCCGCCCGCCTCGGCGCCTTCCAGCGTGCGCCGCATCAGGTACGCGGCACGGTGCGGCCCTGCCGCCTTGGTAACGGCGTCCAGGGAGGCCTGCCATTCGGCGGTCTCCTCGGGGTCACGGTCCGGGAGCTGGTCGAGCTCGCTCGGCTGGATGCGCATGGGGTCGGTCATAGTCGCCGCACGCCTTCCTGAGTCGAAGGGGGTGGGGTGGGGGTGCCCTTTGTCTTTGGCAGGACAGGGCGAGGGTCCCGGTAGGGACCCGTCGGCGACTGTAACTCCCTGATCGATGATCGATCAAAGGGTTGAAGGGCAAAACCTCTTCAGATCGAGAAAGTAGGCACAGGGTGCCCGCAAACAGGGCACCGAGTGCCCTGCGGGGCCGGTGCGGGTGAGACGCAGGTCACGGGCGCGGGGCGCACCCGAGGACATGCGCCTTCACCAGCTCGGCGATGGCCGGGTCCCGCCGCCGGAACGCCGCGACCAGCGCCTCGTGCTCCTCCGCGTACGACTGCTGCACGGTGCCCAGCCAGCGGATGGACAGCGCGGTGAAGACCTCGATGCCGAGCCCCTCCCAGGTGTGCAGCAGCACGGAGTTGTCCGCGGCCCGCACCAGCTCCCGGTGGAACGCGACGGTGTGCCGCACCTGCCCGGTGCCGTCGGCGTCCTGGTCGGCCCGGTACAGCGCCGCGACGTGCGGTTCGAGGGCGGAGCAGTCGCCGGCCAGCCGCTCGGCGGCCAGCTCCGCGGCGATCGCCTCCAGGCCGGCCCGCACCGGGTAACTCTCCTCCAGGTCCGCCGCGGACAGGTTCCGCACCCGCACGCCCTTGTTGGGCGCCGACTCGATCAGCCGCAGCGACTCCAGCTCGCGCAGTGCCTCCCGCACGGGCGTCTGGCTGACCTCCAGCTCGGTGGCGATCCGCCGCTCCACGATCCGCTCGCCCGGCTGCCAGCGGCCGCTGACGATCCCCTCCACGATGTGCTCGCGGATCTGTTCGCGCAGCGAGTGGACGACGGGCGTGGTCATGGGGGCTCCTCGGCAGGTGGACCCGGGGGTCGGCGGGACCCTTAGACAATACGGCTGCGGCCCAGGACAGAAGGGGCATGGCCGCTCCCGCCGCGGGTGATGCCTGTTACAGAGAGGTGCCCGGGCGGGTGCGGACACATGCCGGCGCGATGCCGGCGGATTCCCGGACGGAGCGTCAACTGCCGCTGCCGTCCAGGAAATTGAGGACCTGTTCCGTCGCCGTATCGCATGCTTCTCGAACCTGGTTTCTATTAGATTGGGGTGCAGGGGGGACGAGGGAGGCAGCGGGTACCGGGCGGAACGGGGGAGCGCGATGGGCCGGAACAAGGACCTGGCGGCCAAGGACGAGGACCTGACGAAACTGGCCGACGACCTCGACGCCATGCAGGACCACCTGACCCGGCAGGTCACCCGCATGGACCGGGTCGTCGACGAGGTCGAGGAGGGGTGGCAGGGGCCCGCGGCGGTCGAGTACCGCAAGCTCCACCGCTCCGTCGCAGAGGACGCGGTCCGCATCCGCGACGTCATGAAGAAGCTCGAGGAAGCGGTCCGGCTGAGCAGGGACGGGTTCACCGCGACGGAGCTCGACGTGCTGGCGCGCATGCGTGCCGTCGAGGTCGACGTGGACGCCGAGGCGGACCGGCTGTCCACGCCGTCCGAGCCGCCGCCCGCGCGTCCGCGCAGCGGACTCGACCAACTGTGACCGGCGGACGACGGGGGAACGGGGGAACGGACCATGGGCAGCGGTAGCGCCGACGACGATCACATAGCGGTGTCGTTCGGCACGTTGGAGCACCTGACGACGGAGCTCGACGACATCCTCAGGCAGCTCAACGGAAAACTGGACGACCTCTACAAGCGCCTGGCGCCGGTCGTCGCGTCCTGGCAGGGCGAGGCCCGTGACGTCTTCCTCGACGAACTCGACAAGTGGGACACCTCCGCGCGGGACCTGGAAGCGGCCCAGAAATGGCTGCACGAGGTCGTGACCAGCGGGCATCGCGGATACGCGGCCGCGCACAGCGCCGTGTTACGGGGATGGGGCGGCGCCTGATGGCCGACGAGCGGCCGAGCGACGAGCAGCGTAAGCAGGAACGGGGCGCGGCCCGGCCCGCACAAGCCCCCAAGGCGGGCGGCGGCTTCGACGTCCAGCCGCCGCATCTGCACTACACGGCGATCGTGGTGCGCGACGGCCAGTTCGACTACGACGAGGGCGCGACGGCCCTGGTCGAGGTGCTGAACAAGTACAGCCAGTCGGCAGGCACCGGCAGGGGCGCCGACGCCTTCGCCGCCGCGTACAAGACCGTGAACGAGAAGTTCCTGGAGCTGTGGGCGAAGAGCGTCGTGAGCGTGGGCGGGGTCGCCGTCGGCCTCACGGACACCGCGAACAAGTACACGCAGGCCGACTGGTCGGCCCGCCGGATGTACGGCCCCCCACCGGTCGAGAAGGCCCCGCCGGTCGTCATCGACAGACCTCCCAGGTACGGCCCCGTCCACGACATCAAGTGGACCGGAACCGGCGAGGACGCCGACTCCTGGGCACTGTCCGGCGCCCTCGGCGAGATCCCCGACTTCCTCGCCGACGTCATCAGGCCCGCCATCGAGCACGGCCTCAACCTCGGCAAGACGCACGAGATCACCCCGGGCTGCAAGGACGACGACTTCACGGGCATGGCCACTGGCTGGGGCGCGTCCGTGAAAGCGGCCAAGAAAGCGTCCGACGACTTCAACACCGCCATCAAATACATCACCAACAACAAGGGAAATGACGAGTGGCAGGGCGCGATGAAGGCGTTCTGCCAGACCATCTGGGGCACCACGGAGTGGGGACGGACCTTCGACCCGCAGGGCAACCGGGTGTCCATCGGCCGCAGTTGGAAGACGAACCGCGCCGTTCAGCCGGCGAAGCAGCGGCCGATCATCGAGATCCTGCGCAACACCGCGACCGTCGTGCAGAAGCAGCTCGACGACCTGGCCGAGGTGGCCCGCACCACCCGGGAGACGACCACGCGGCTCGGCAAGGAAGCGGCGAAGGCCACGGTCAAGGACCTGACCACGGGCCTGGACTTCTGGGAACTGACGCGGCTCGCGGCGACCGGGGCCTTCGCCGAGATCGTCATGACGTTCCGCTCGCACATGGACAAGGGCGCCGCGAACGAGGCGGTCGAGTCGTACCACGAGGCGTTCACCGCTGCCGCCGCCGTGCTGAAGGGGCTGGAGACCGAGCTCGACGAGGCGCTGCTGAGCGTGCCCACGTTCACGGCGGAGACGGCGCGCGCGGAGGCGTACGGGGCGCGCTCCCTCAACGACTTCAAGAAGGAACACAGCTGGCAGCGCAACGAGAGCAGGGTCCCGTACAAGTACTCCTTCGACCTGGCCACGGAGGAGGAGTTGTACGGGGGTCACACCATCGACAAGCATGTCGGGCTCACGGACATGCAGCTGACGCAGAGGTTGCGGGACGAGGCGACCGGGTCGGGAGCGATGCAGATTCCCGCAGCGTCTTCCTTCACGGACCTGAACTCGGCTCAAGAGTATACGCAATACAACATCAGGAGTAATTCGACGGCGATTGACCAGTGGTTGAAGAACCCTCCGCCTTCGCCTCCCACAGAGGAGTTTTCTGTGTCGGCGGTCTCCGGTGGAAATATGGCGCTCCCTGTCGTGACCGGGCGCACTGCGCCGGTGGTGAACGGCCATCCGACACCCTCCAAGGACGCTCACGGTGTCCTTACCATGCTCAGATATGAACCGAGTCTGGACCCGCCGTTTGTCGTGCTGACTTCCATGCCCCAGTGAATGTTGCGTAAGGAGACGACGGTGTCACAGCCCGATGAGCAGTCCTGGTCCGAGGCGCTCGGTATGTATGCGCGCAAGTACACCATTGCAAAAGTGGTGAGCAGAGACCACGAGGACTGGGCGCTCGATGTGCTTTCCCTGATGCACAGCGGCACACCGGATGCCCGCGGCTGGTATGCGAACGATCCCTTGGCCGGGGAGTTCGAGAGGGTCGATGATCCATACTATCCCTTCGCCCTGCTGCCGAAAGACGCAGCTGCGGCGGACCATCTGAGGGGCCGAGTGAACGAGATCCCGCGTTCCTCGGTCGTGCGCCTCCTCGTGGCTGTCTCTACGCCGTGGATCAACGTAGAAAAGGAGCAGGATTTCGAGCTTCGCAGAGAAGGGCTCGAAGAGAAGGCGCGTGTTATTCTGTCGCGCTTCCCGGAAGGTTCGTGTTTTTACGCCAATACCGGGCGTCGCAGCAAGGAAATGGACTACTACCAGCGCATCTCCGGCTGTGCGACTATTTCTCGGCACGCCTGGGACGTGGGCCTTTTTCTCGTGTCGGCCACGGAGGTCGGTATGGTCTGGTCCTTCATCAACTGGTGACGCGGTACAGCCCACAGCACCCGTAGTCCTGGAGAAACCATGCGCACCCGCACCGCCACCTACCCCGACCGCGAAACCGCCCAATGGGCGACGCAGCACGTGGTCACCCGCAACGAACAGGACATCCATCGCTGGCTGGCCCGGTCCACCCGGCAGCGGCTCACCATCGAGGCCGCCTGGCCGTCCCGGCCCGAGCCCGTCGGCAAGGTGCTGCTGCAGGCGATGATGCTGGCGGGCAGGGGCGCCGTCGACGTACGCGCCGCCCGGGTCGTGCTGCGCCGCGAGCCGTCCGCCGCGCACGGGTTCGCCGTGCACGCCAGCTTCCCCGTCTACGTGTGAAGGCCGAGGACCGACCGTGGCGCTGACCCCGCTCGAACACGACCGCAAGCACGGCGAGATGGACCAGGTCCTGCGGGCCTACGTCGGGCAACCCGCGGACGACACCGAGGACAGGCCCGGCACCGCACTCACCGCGTACCTGCGCCACACCTGGCACACCCGCCCCTGGGCGCTCGCCGTCGCCGAGAGCCAGCTGCGGGAGTTCGCACGGACCCCGCCGGGGCGGCTGCGGATCGAGATCGGTGAGTTCTACGCCCTGCCGGACGTGGGTCTGCCCGACGCGGAGATCCTGGACTGGCTCGCGCGGGTCGCCGGCCACATCCGGCGCAGCGTCGAGGAAGGCACGGTCCCGCCGCCGGCGCCCCCGGTCACGCACTGGGAGTGGCACGCCCGCTTCCCCGAGCTGGGACAGTTCCTCGGCGGCTGGTTCTCGCAGGACATGCCCGACGAGTTCGACGACCACGACGCCGCGGTGGACGACTACGCGGCGACGACCGACCGCCGGCTCGTCGCGCGCCTGGTGGGGGAGATCCGCGAACTGCTGGCCCTGGGGCTCGACGAGAGCGCGTACGCCGTCGGCGCGGCCGAAATGGGCCTGGAGGTCGAGCCTCCGGACGCGTACGGCGTGAGCGGCTGGCTGGCGCTGGTGGCGACGCGGATCGGTTAACGGCGGGTACGGCGAAGGCCCCCGCCCGGAGGATGAACTCCGGGCGGGGGCCTTCGCCGTGTTGCTGGGGCGTACCGCTTACAGACCCAGCTCGGCGGTGAACTCGCCGGCCTCGAGGATCTGCTTGACCGTGGTCAGGTAGCGGGCGGCGTCCGCGCCGTCCACCAGACGGTGGTCGTAGGAGAGCGTCACGTACGTCATGTCACGGATGGCGATCGTGTCACCGAGCTCCGGGTCGGAGACGACGACCGGGCGCTTGACCGTGGCACCGATGCCCAGGATGGCGACCTGGTTCGGCGGGACGATGACCGTGTCGAAGAGCGCACCGCGCGAACCCGTGTTGGAGATCGTGAAGGTGGCGCCCGACAGGTCGTCCGGGGCGATCTTGTTCGTGCGGACCTTGGTGGCCAGCTCCGCGGTCTTCTTGGCGATGCCCGCGATGTTGAGGTCACCCGCACCCTTGATGACCGGGGTCATCAGGCCCTTCTCCGAGTCGACGGCGATGCCGACGTTCTCGGAGTCGAAGTAGGTGATGGTGCCCTCGTCGTAGTTCAGGCGGGCGTTGATGACCGGGTGGGCCTTCAGTGCCTGGACGGCGGCCTTGACGAAGAACGGCATCGGGGAGAGCTTGACGCCCTCGCGGGCGGCGAAGCCGTCCTTGGCCTTGTTGCGGAGCTTCATCAGCTTGGTGATGTCGACCTCGATGACCGAGGACAGCTGAGCCTGCTCCTGCAGCGCCTTGTGCATGTTGTCCGCGATGGCCTTGCGGATGCGCGGCAGCTTGACCGTCTGACCGCGAAGGGGAGAGGCCTCCAGGGTCGGGGCGGCCTTCGCGGGGGCGGCAGCGGCGGCCGGAGCCGGAGCGGCGGCCTTCGCGGCCTCGGCGGCGGCGGTGACGTCCTGCTTGCGGATGCGGCCGCCGACGCCGGTGCCCTTGACGGTGGACAGGTCCACGCTGTTCTCCGCGGCGAGCTT